>JAHECK010000042.1 GCA_024641785.1 Flavobacteriales bacterium
TTTCTTACGATCGAATCGCTTGGTTGTTGAAACAGTAGTTTATTTTTTTAAAAATAATAAGGCGTCAAAACAAGTTCTTTTAAATACCTTACACGCTTATTTGTTTGTTAAGATTAACAAAATAGAATTAAGATGATCTTAGAAAAGAAAATACCCCTTAGTTATTGGTTTAATCTCATTAAATGGGATATGTTAATAGTCGCTTTTGTTATTGTGGGTATTCATTTCTTAAATCTCTATTTACCTCTAATTAAAATTCCACTTTCTATTGGAACCTTTTTAGGAACCGCGATCGCTTTACTTCTATCATTTAAACTAAGTCAATCTTACGACCGATGGTGGGAAGCCAGAAAAATTTGGGGTGCTATCGTTAATGACTCAAGATCCCTTGTGATTCAATTAAAAAGTTTTGTTATTAGTGGAGATAAAGAGCGTATTAGTATTATCGCAAATCGCCAAATCGCATGGTGTTATGCTTTAGGAAGAAGATTACGAGGCTTAGATGTTCTGAAAAACATGGAAAGCTATATATCTTTAAATGAAATAGAAAACATTAAAGATCATTCAAATATTCCCTTGTCCCTTTTGGATCTGCATTCCGAAGACATCACAGGTCTGCATCAGGATAAACAGATCAATGATTTTCAACAAATTCAATTAAATAGTACGATCGTACGACTTAATGATTCGATGGGAATGGCTGAAAGAATTAAAAATACTCCCTTCCCTAAAACCTATAGACGAACACTTCATTTTTTCATCTTTATTTTCTTAATTACCTTATCATTTTCCCTGTCGGATATGAGAGACATTGTAGAATTACCTCTTTTAATGCTTATTTCTTTACCCTTTTTCTTATTGGAAAAAATCTCACAAACGATACAGGATCCTTTCGAAAATAAACCTTCGGACACTGCGATGACTGCAATTGCCAGAACTATAGAGGTAAACATCAAAGAGATGATCGATGAAGCTGTGCCGCCTTTCATTGAAAAAAAGGAAAGTTATTTTGAGTTATAATAATAAGTAGTGCAAATGGTAATGAGGATCTTACTTTGTTTTATACTGACAACTTTTTTTTCCTTTAATTTAAAAGCCCAATCTTGGGAGCATTTAACTCCTGTAAAAAGTAACGATCGCTTAAAAAGTACTTTTTTACTTAATGACAGCACAGCCTATATGGGGGGATGGTTTGGTCGATTATATAAAACAATAAATAAAGGTAAAAGTTGGTCCCAGGTTGAGGATGTAACAGGATACCCAATTTCAGGTGGAATTTGGGGAATGCACTTTCCTACGAATACAGTTGGATTTATTGCAGATGATGCCGGAAGGATATATAAAACAGAGGATGCAAGCGCCTCCTGGTTACAGATCTATAATAATGTTGGATCTAATTTCTATGATAGCTATTTCTTTAATGCAGATAGCGGTTTTGTTTGTGGTGAATTTGGAGAGATCCTTAAAACAAACGATGGGGGTGATAATTGGGAAAGCATTTCTAGTGGGGTAACTTCACGTCTCTATGATTTCTGCTTTACAAATGACAGCGTCGGTTATCTTGTCGGAAGAAATGGAAAGATTCTTAAAACAATAGATACAGGAAATAACTGGACAAGTCTGGAGTCGGGAATTATTAGCGAACTCATACATATTGAGTTTTTGAATGAAGATACCGGAATATGTGTTGGTTTAAACGGAATGATTTTAAGGACAACAGATGGAGGTGAAAATTGGGAAAGTATTGCCAGTGGAACTACTGATCGACTGAGTGCAATAACTTTCTTAAATGAATTAACGGTGCTTGTGGTTGGCGATTACGGAGCGATTTTCAGATCGGATAATGCCGGCGAGAGTTTTACTGAACTGGCATCGATGACCCCTTATAATCTATGGGCTTTACTATCCTTTCCTAATGGAGCCTGTTATGCACTGGGAGATAGAGTAGTGCTCGAATCTTATGACCTTGGATTGAGCTGGGAATTTCGTTTTGATGGCGTTCCCGAATCACAATTGATGCGAATGCAATTCACAGATTCATCCACCATTCACGCGGTAGGAAGGGAAGCTTTTGGAGGAAACACTAGAAGCGCGATCATTAAATCATCGGATAAGGGACGTGTTTGGCATACAAGGTATGAAGGGATTGGCTCAAGCGGTGACCTTAGCGATGTTTCATTTATAAATGAGGAAGAAGGATTTGCTTCGGCATATAATAGCATACGAACCACCACAGATGGGGGTGAGACGAGTTGGAATTTTCTTAACGAACCGGGTTATTTTACTGCAATTCATTTCTTTGATTCGGATACAGGTCTCGTTGGAAATACTTTGGATGGAATATTTTTGACTAGCGATGGAGGAAATAATTGGGATCAGGTAGAATCATGTGCGGATGTGAATCACTTTTTCTTTTTAGACCGCGATACCGGATATGCTGCTACTGACGGAGGAAGCATTCGGAAAACAACGGATGGAGGGATCACATGGTTGGGTTTGAATGTTGGAATCACTTATAACTTACAATCGGTATTTTTTGTGAACGATAGTACTGGTTTTGCAGTGGGCGACTGGTTTAATGGAATTAAAACGACTGACTATGGTGCAAGCTGGTCTTCGATGGGAATCAATCAATATGGAAGAGATGTCTATTGCCCCGACCCTTCCAATCCTGATTCAATATATGTTCTTATGGCATCAGGTGAGGTTCAAAAATCGGTCGATGGAGGAGATTCATGGACGATCGCAGTTCCAAGTATGAATAACCAAATTTTGTGGGATTTTGAATTTTCAGGATCTTATATTTATGCCTGTGGCGATCATGGAGATATATTGCGAAGTCGGATCCTACCTTGCTCGGAGATGAATAGTACGATCGACACGCTCGTTTGTGATGCATATACAGCACCGGATGGTCAGATCTTAACAGAAAGCGGACAGTACATTATTAACCTTCCCAACGGGGAAGAATGTTTTGATCATCTCACGATTAACTTAACTGTGAATGCGAGTTCGATCATATCAATCAGCGAAACAGCTTGTGATTTTTACCTTGCGCCAGATGGTCAGATCTATTATGAAAGTGGAATCTATCAGGCCATCATTCCTAATGAAGCTGCTTGTGACAGCATTATAACTATTGATCTTTCTATTACAAATGTGGACGTTTCCATAACTGATAATGCTCCAACTCTGATAGCTAATGCAGAAGCGGAAACCTATCAATGGTTGGATTGTTCAGCTGATTTTCAGGCGATCGAAGGGGCGAATGAACAAAGTTTTACAGCCATTGAAAATGGGAATTATGCCGTAGCCATGATCCAAAATTCTTGTCTGGATACTTCTCTTTGTATTGCAGTAACAAATACATTCATTCAGGAGAAAAGTAAGATCAAAGCAGAAGTCTATCCAAATCCGTCGAGTGGACTGGTTAATATTTTATTAGACGAGCTATACCCGGAACCTTTGATAACCGTAAGGGATCTTAAAGGAAGTATGATCTTTGAAAAGGTTTATCCAAGTACAGATCGGATTTCTTTTGAAATTCATCAAAAGGGAATATTTCTGATAGAAGTAAAAAGTTCGGATGGAAGAGGATATCAATTTAAAATACAAATTCACTAATTTGAATGATACAAAAGGGATTTAAATTGTGAAGCATTCTTTCCATAATTTTAGCGTCTTTTGTTTTAGGAATAGTAAATAGAATGACCAAGAACTTGGGTTTTAATATAATAATCCTATCGATTTCAATACTTATCAGTAGCGCACTTTTTGCCCAAAAAGAAGCGAATATCTGGCATTTTGGTCAATTCGCCGGAGTGGATTACAATACGGTAGAAGCACAGGCTCTGGTCGACGGAAATATGACCACACAAGAAGGCTGTGCCAGCATCTGCGATAATATGGGCAACCTCCTTTTTTATACTAATGGGATGAGGGTATGGAACCAAATGCATGAACAAATGCCAAATGGAGTGGACCTCTTTGGGAATGCAAGTGCTTCACAATCTTCTATTATTGTTAAAAAACCCGGATTGAATAATCTCTATTATATTTTCACGGTAGATCAGCAAGCGGGCGTGAATGGCTTTCGTTATTCGGAGGTGGATATGGATTTGGAAAATGGCTTGGGAGATGTGACAGAAAATAAAAATATACTGATCATTAATTCTACTCTGGAAAAAGTAACAGTGATACGTATGGATAATTTGATTGACTACTGGATCATTACACATTTGTATAATTCGACCAGTTTTCATGCTTATGCCTTGACAGAAAGCGGTTTGGATATGGAACCTGTAATAAGTAGTGTAGGAACATTGATCGCGGGGGGAGGCATCACGACTTGGGGCTATATGAAAGCAAATCAAATAGGAGATAGAATTGCCATAGCTAATGGAGGAGGTCTTTCGGATGTTGAACTCTTTGATTTTGATAAGCTTAGTGGATCTCTTTCAAATCCAATCATCTTCGATAATTTTGAGAATGAAATGCCATATGGGATCGAATTTTCTCCTGATGGGAGCTTATTATATGTATCCATTTTAGGTCCCTCCGGAATAGTTTACCAATATAATTTAGAAGCCGGTTCTCCTGAAGCAATTATAAATTCAAAGACAGAGATAGGATCCGGTTTTAATTATGGGGGAGCCTTGCAATTAGCTCCGGATGGAAAGATCTATCATGTAGGGGATCTGGATGATTGGTTGGCTAGTATTTCTAGTCCTAATTCACTTGGGGTCATGTGTAATTATCAACTCGAAGGCTTATATCTGGAAGGCAAGACCGGAGGCTGGGGACTGCCAAATTTTGTGAATTCAATTTATCAGGATCCGCCGATTTCCACAAGCAATGTTTGTGATGGAGACAGTACTTTTTTTACTATCAATTTTCCGAATGTAGATTCTGTATTTTGGGATTTTGGAGAGCCGATAAGTGGTGCTGATAATTTTTCTTCCAAACTCGATCCGGCTCATTTTTATAGCGAGGTCGGAAGCTATATTGTGACACTCTTTTATTATTCTAACAATGAAAGCCATAGCTACTCATTTAATTTAAAAATATATCCTTATCCCGATATTTATTTTGGAGAAGACAGTCTGCTTTGTCAGGATGAATTTAGAACCCTTGATGCAACTACCTTTCAAGGCTATTATCAATGGCAGGATAATTCTACCCGACCCGATTATATTGCTACGGAACCGGGAA
This sequence comes from Flavobacteriales bacterium, assembly GCA_024641785.1. Taxonomy (GTDB): domain Bacteria; phylum Bacteroidota; class Bacteroidia; order Flavobacteriales_D; family JAHECK01; genus JAHECK01. The sequence goes on from JAHECK010000042.1 coordinate 5,212, forward strand.
GCTATTGGGTAGAAGTTTTGGCAAATAGTTGTTTAGGAGGAGATACGATCGTCTTTGATGTTTGTGATCCAAACCTGATTATGCCTAGTGTTTTCACTCCTAATGGAGATGGCTTAAATGATCGATTTAAACCTATAATATACAGTGATGTGTATGAAATAAGCATTAATATCTTTGATCGATGGGGAAAATTAGTATATGAAAATTCAAGTTTAGAACCGGGATGGGATGGAAAATCAAAAGGGAAAAATTGTAGCGAAGGCATTTATTTTTGGACAATAAACTACTATGGATACCTGCAAATTGAAACTCGCTTAAATGGTTCGATCACTTTGCTTCGCTGAGGAAAATGATTAGGAAGCTAAAAAATGAGAGTCATTTCCAATCCATTTGTTGAGTTAAAAGTGATCTCCCCTTCAATTTGTTTATTTAAATTTTGGATGATATCATGTCCCATTCCCCCTTGTAGTAAGTCGGCTTTTTTCATTCCGGGGCCATTATCTTTTATTCGGGCATGGGTTTTTCCATTTTTAGAAAAGATGGCTATTTCAAGTTTAGGAGAGGTATTTTTTTCTTCAAAAGCATATTTAAATGAGTTCGTTAAAACTTCATTCACAATTAATCCAAACGGAACTGCCTTAGTTATATCAAGAAATACCTTAGAAAGATCGAGCTTGATATTTATATTCTTACCTGTACCATAGGTTTCATTTAGGTTATTAACCAGATCACTTACATAGATTCCCAGATTGATCTCCGTAAAATCCTGACTCATATGCAAGCGATCTTGAATCGCAGACATCGAATAGACCTTATTAATCACCTCATCAAATAATCCGCTGTTATTTTCATCATCATATTTAAGCTTTTGTAATTGTAAAAGGCTGATAATAACTGACATATTATTTTTTACCCGATGGTTTACTTCCGCGATAAGAAGCTCTTTTTCGGCGATAGTTTTTTCTAATTTTTCTCTGTATATCCTTTTTTTATTGGTTTCGAGCGCGAGAGATAATAATTGAGCTACAGATTGAGTGAATTTTTGCTCTGCCATAGTCCATTCATGTTGTATTTCGACATGTTCAAAACAAATTACACCGATCATATCTCCTTCTGATCGGATAGGAACATCGATCATTGCTGTAATTTTTAATGGATCAATATAGATACTCATTAATTCGCTATTGATCTTAGCTTTTTTTGCATCATTCGAAACGAAGATCTCCCCTTTTTTCAGATAGTTAAAATAATTTGGCAGATCGGATTCGTTTAAGCTACCTTCTACCTTAAATGTATTTATGGATGAACGATAGGAATTCAAAGAGATCAATGAATTTTCCAGATCATTAAAGACCCATGCATTTGTTCTTTCACAATTTAAAGCAATTGAACTTTCTTTTAGTATTTCTTCTGTATAACTAACAATATCACCACTTCTGATATGCGGGCTTTTAGCCAATCCTTCAATTGTATTTATAAAATCGGTTTGCAAAAGGTTTAGTTGTTTGATTTTAATTCAATATACCAATTAAATAACAAAAAAAAATTTTTTCTTTTTAAAATTACCAATTTCCGGCATAGCTCAGATCCTGATCCGATAGATGAGTTAAGTAATCAAACTTTAGTTTTATGATCTGTCGAAAATGTAAGTGATCATGTGCAAGCCAATTGGAAAGAAATAATTCTGCACTCATTTCTCCTAAGCTTTTATGGACCATAAAATTCTTCCATTTAGGATCTTTTAAGGAATTCAGCCACTCAATTGAAATTTTCCGCTGCTTTAAAAATTTAAAAAGCATAAGATCATAGTCCTGAGAAGAATAGTCCCTATTTTTTACCCAGCCTTGAGGATCAATGGATAAGAGTGCTTTACTTGGATCATCTAATACAGACCTCACCCGTGCTCTGAAGTCTTCTTTTTCCTCGTCATGTAAATGGCAAACAATCTCTAATAAAGACCATCGTTTTGGAGAGTCTTTCCAGCTTATCATTGCTTTTGGAACATCCTGCAATAGGCCTTCATAGACTTTTCGATTAAGATCTAATTCGTTTATTATATGTTGATGATAAGGCATTTTTTAGTGTATGAGTGGCTAAGTGGCTAAGTGGCTAAGTGTTTAAGTGACCAAGTGCATAAGTATATTAAGTGGCCACCAAGGCTCAAAGTAACACGGTTTTTTTTTACTTCGAGCTTCCAACTTCCCACTATTTATTTTCTTCTCTCCCATCCGCATATTTAGCAAAACGACCTTTCGATTTCGGATGAACATGATCATAACTTCCCCATGGCCAACCTCCAAATTGTGTTCGCTGATATTCCATCATCGTTTCCTGGATCTCCTGATTCGAATTCATTACAAAAGGGCCATGCTGTACCACCGGTTCGGCGATGGCTTTTCCTTGTAATAATAGAAATTGACCTTCACTTTCTCCATTTTTTATTTGAACTTCCAGCTCAGAATTGAGATCAACTCCATGAGATACATCAACATTTTCTTCATTTAATGTTGCCGAAGTACCCTTAAAGAAATACAGTGAACGATTTACCTTTTTTTTACTTGCAGGTAATTTCCATTCTGCATTTGCCTCCATAGTGATGGTCCAGATCGCTACTTCATTCTCCGGGTCAGCTGCCCATGAATTAGGTGCAGGAGATGAAGCTTTAAGTCCGGCCAGATCACCAGCGATTAATTTAATAGTAGTCTTCCTGTTTTCAGAATCTTTATGAATATAGGTCGGTATTTCTTCATGCCAAAGCATCGCGAAATGAGGATCTACCATTTTTTTTGCTTTTGGCAGATTTAACCATATTTGAAAAAGTTCAAAGGGATTTTCTTTCTCTGTGTTCAATAAAGGAAACATTTCCGAATGCTGAACCCCTTTTCCGGCAGTCATCCATTGAACATCTCCATTTCCAAATCGCCCGGCTGCACCTAATGAATCTGAGTGATCAACAAGTCCCTTTCTTACGATCGTAACCGTTTCAAAACCACGATGAGGATGGGCAGGGAAGCCGGGTATTTTTATACCATGATACATTCTCCATCCATTTTTTTCTTCGAAATCACCACCGATCGCCCTTCCGGCTAATGAAGCATCGGGTCCCATTTCCGCATTTCCTTTAGGATAAAAATCTTCGTGATGAACGCAGAATAAGAAAGGATCTTGTGTTTGCCATTGAAAGCCCAGTTTTTGGACTTTAAGAATTGTATTTTGACTCATAATAAAGCTTGTTTCAACAAGCAATAAAGTTAGCCAATTTTAGTCTAATAATTCATCTATTGCCTTCGCTAATCGATGGTCTTTTTCTGTAACGGTATTTCCGGCATCATGGCTGGATAATGAAATACTCAAGCTATTATAAACATTACTCCATTCAGGATGGTGATTTTGTTTTTCGGCGATCAGTGCCACTTTCGTCATAAATCCCCAGGCTTCAATAAAATTTTTAAAAGTGAAGTCTCGTTTTAATTTATTGTTTTCTTCTTTCCACATAATGCTATTCTTCAAGATTAATATTTACCTGATATATTCGACTTAAGCCATTCTCATATTTATTAATTTCTTTTTCAAATGCTTCGATCGAATGTTTTTTTGATCCATCAAGAACTACTGAGCTTCTTCGACTTGTAAAATATAGGATTGAACTTTCAGAATCGTAATAAGGACAGTAATCCATTTTGTCGGAGTTGATTTCAGGGCCTAAATTTTTCGCCTGACTCCATTTTCCATCATCATTTTTTATTGCATAAAAAAGATCTCCACTTCCAAAACCATCCGGACGATTGTAAGCGGTATAGATGATGAGTTTTTCATCAGGAGAAATGTAGGCGTTAAATTCATAACCAGCTGAATTGATCGCTTCTCCAAGATTGGTCACTTCCTGATAGTTCGTCCCATCCCAATTCGACATAAAAAGGTCATCTGCTCCTAAAGTTATGCTCCGATCGCTGGTAAAATAGATAGTAGCAGATGAACTTAAAGAGGGGTAGAATTCATTGTAATCGGAATTTACAGGCGGACCTAAATTTTTAGCTTCTGACCAAGGGCTATTTATTTCTTTTCTTTCGACATACCAGATATCAAAATCTTTAACGGTGGTCGAGTCAGCGTTAATCGGTCGATTAGATGCAAAATATAATCGTAATTGATCAGGAGATAAAGAAGGTTCCAGATCCATGTGCTGACCTGAAAAAGAGGCAACTTTGGCTTTGCTCCACTTGCCCTTTTCTTTTTTAATGACAACGATTGCCGACAATTCATTCATCAAGCTTTGCATGCTGAAATAGATTTCATTCTCATTAATCGCAAGATCCCGAACTGAAATATAATCACTGAGTATTTCAGGATGAAAAGGAATCACTTGTGAAAAACTTTGCTGTTTGATAAAAAGCAGGATGAATAAAGAAAGTAAAAGTGCAGTTCTCATTTTTTAGGATTTAAATCTCATTACAATCTACTATTTAAGGAGTGTTAAATATGAACGATTAGTCACTAAAAAGTAGCAGCTAATCACAAACTTCCGACTACTTTAAAAGCACCTTAATAATCTCCTCACTATTTTCTTTAAACCTCACTCTCACGTAATAAAATCCCAGCGCTTCTCCCGATAGATCGATATTAAGCATATCGCTGGGATGAAGGTCAAAATCCATTACAAGTATACCTCCGCTTGAATAGACCGACACGTGATGTAGTTTTTCACCAATAATTATGAAGGTCCCGCTTGTTGGGTTAGGATAAACTTTAATATGTTGCTTTTCAGAGGGTGTTTCTTTTATGCTGATCGTTTGATCACAGGAAAGGGTAAATTGTTGGAAAAAGTCCCACATCAGATCGTTGGCATTAATAAATTCAGAAGGTGAATCTCCTATTTGGCTTTGTATACCGCCCGGCCATGAATGACCTCCATCGTGAGTTATATAGTATTCGATCGAATAAAAGCAATCACAATTATTCCAAACAACATGGGTGTATTCTTCATTATCGAGAATAGTATCGCCTAAATTTTGGCAATTATCAGTTGTTGCCCATACATTTAGAACCGAATCAAGTGGAGGATTATAGTGATTGGAGACCCCATCTCCAATTCCGCCCAAATATGGAACACTGCTATCTAAATAAGAATGAAAATGAATTACAGGAAGTTTGTTTTCCGGAGAACACTCCATTACATTCATTGAGCCGGCAACAGGAGCGATCGCGGCAATTCTATGCGACAGTTCACATGCTAATCTATAGGTCATAAAAGCACCATTCGACATACCTGTAGCGTAGATCCGCAAAGTATCGATCGAGTAATTAGCAATCAATGTATCCAACAATGCATTGATAAATCCAACATCATCTATATCATTAGCGACTGCATAGCCACAGCATCCCCCCGCATTCCAGGTCCGAATATTTAATAAACTCTCAACCCCTTCAGGATAAACAACAATAAAATTTTCTTCGTCTGCTTTAACACTTAATTGAGATTGATTCTCTAATTGGGTTCCACTTCCAAATCCGCCATGCAGCGCCACGATAAGCGATGAATTTTGGTCAATATTATAATCTACTGGGATGTGCAAATTATAAGTGCGGTACATTCCGTCAAAATAAATACTATCGTATTGTCCAAAAGCAGAAGCTTGAAAAAGGATAAAAAGAATAAGAAAGAGGCCATTATGCTTTTTCATCTCTTTGTTAAGGGGCTAGAAATTTAGGAGCCTGTCTGTGCATCGTACTTTGCTCATAGGAATAAGCGATCTCAATAAGTTTACCTTCACTCCATTTCCGACCGAAAAAAGAAATTCCTATTGGGAGTTCCTGAATAAAACCCATTGGAACAGTAATATTAGGATAACCTGAAATAGCCGCGGGAGATGAGCTGCTTATACTGTAAAAATCTCCATTTACCCAGTCCGTTTTCCATGCCGGCGAGCCTGTAGGACCAACAATAGCATCTAAATTAAGTTCATCCATTACCCTATCAATACCATCGTCTTGCATCCCTTTTCGTGCTTTTTCGAGGGCTTCGGTATATTCCAGACTATTAAGATCTCCTTTTTCATTTGCCATTGTAAGGTATTCCTGACGGTAAAAACCCATTTCAATGGAATCACCCTCATTAAAAGCAATTAATTCATCCAGATTTTTGATCGGAGCATTTTCTCCTAAGGAAGCAAAGTACTTATTCAATCCATCTTTATATTCATAGAGCATTACTTGAAACGAATATTCATGAACAACCGGGTCGTATAAATTCTCAATTTCAATGATCTCAGCACCTTGTTTTTTAAGATCTTCGATCGCTTTGTTCATCATTTCATCCACTTTGAAATTGCTTTTTCTGTACTTCGTATAATGTCCAATTCGTTTTCCTTTTAGTCCATTTGCATTCAAATAAGAAGTATAATCAGTGGTCGAATTTCCGACATTATCTAATGTTTTACTGTCATTTTCATCCACTCCCACCATGGTTCCCAAACAGATAACAGCGTCGCTAACACTACGTGCCATCGGGCCTGGAGTATCTTGGGTAAAGGAAATAGGAATGATCCCTGAGCGACTGATCAATCCAACGGTTGGTTTAATTCCAACAATTCCATTTGCAGTTGACGGGCAAACGATCGATCCATTGGTTTCGGTCCCGATAGCGATCATACACAGGTTTGCCGAAACAGCTACTCCAGAACCGGAACTACTACCACACGGATTCCTATCTAAAATGTATGGATTATTGGTCTGTCCGCCGATGCCACTCCATCCACTGGAAGAAAGATCCCCTCTGAAATTCGCCCATTCACTTAAATTGGTTTTACCTAAAATAATTGCGCCCGCCGATCTTAATTTTTCTGCAACCCAACTATCCTTTATAGGATGAGATCCAATCATTGCCCTCGATCCAGCGGTGGTTTCCATTGCATCATGAGTATCGATATTGTCTTTTAATAACATTGGAACACCATGCAAAGGACCTCTGATCTCTCCGTTTTCTCTCTCTTCATCTAATTTTGCTGCAATAGATAATGCATCAGGATTTATAACAATAACTGAATTTAATGTTGGTCCGTTTCGATCAATTTCTTCGATCCGATCGATGTAATATTGAACCACTTCAACACTTGTAAAATCTCCATTTACATAACCCTCCTGAAGTTGCACGACGCTCATCTCTTCAAGTTTAAGTTTCTCTCTTTTCTCAGCAGATTTTATTGGAGCTTCGCTGCATGAGACGAATACCATAAATGAAAGGGAAAGAATAAATACGAAATTTTTAATTTTTAAGATCATTTTATTGAGGTTTCGTGAAAAAAGAAATTTACTGTTTTCAAAAGGTATATTTATCACTTTAGTAAAGAAGCTTTCAACGAGATATCCATACTTTTTGAATAAAGTTTTGATTAAATTATAACTGGCTTATGGTTTTTAGTTCGATTTGTTAAATTATTTTTTAACTAATTATTAAGTTGTTTACTTGCGTCATCTAAAAATAAAATATGATGAAAAAATTACGCTTTTATTCAGTATTCAGTTTGATCACATTGCTTTTTGCACTTTCAGCTAATGCACAAACATGGGAGAGTTTTGACACTCCTGTTACAACGAATTTAATTCTATATGATATTTCTTTTCCGTGGGGACAGGAAACAATAGGATTTACAGGCGGGTCGAATGTAACCTATAATGGGAAAGGAAAAATTTTGAAAACGGAAGATGGAGGAGAAACATGGGAGGTAGTATGGGAAAGTGAAGTAAACGGAACCGGAGTTACCAGTATTTATTTTGAAACAGAACTTATTGGTTTTGCAGGTACCATGGGTGGTGATGTAATGAAAACGATCGATGGTGGAATTAATTGGACGGTTTCGGATATTGATGCAGATCAAGATCAGGGAGAAATAACGGACATGGATTTTTATGATTCAGATAATGGAGCATTGATAAGTCAATGGAATGGTATTTATACGACTGCAGACGGAGGAGATTCATGGACTCAAGCGAGTACAAATTATTTTGGAGGTCAGGATCTTGCCTATGCGGATGCAACTACATTATTTGTTGTAGGAGGAGAACAAAAAATTTATAAATCAACTGATGGAGGAGATACCTGGATATATAGCTATTCAGGTCCAAATGCGAATATGCTGTGGTATAATTTTGGAGTATTTTTTCTTGATGCCGATAATGGAGTGGTAACTTCGGAAGAAGGTCAAACTTTTATTACGACTGATGGAGGTGATTCATGGACCTTAAGTACAATAGCAGGCCAATATGGTTTAATGCATGGTGCTTGGATGTTGGACGCAAACACGATTTATGTATGTGCGACTCCAGGAGAAGTATTTTTATCTACTAATGGCGGAACAACCTGGACTTCAGATAACCCTCAGGATTTTGACCCATCATACTATAAAGTGAAATTTACAAGTAATGGAACCGGTTTTGTGTGTGGATCTGGCGCCACGGGAGGAACTATTCTACGAAAGTTACCGACTGTAGATGGAGTAAATGAAATGCTTGTTACAAACTTGAACATCTACCCAAATCCGGCAAATGATCAGATCACACTTTCTTTTGATGAAAAAGTGAGTGGGAACTATACTTTAAACATCATTTCGAGCATTGGTAAACTTATGTATTCAGAAGAATACAGTAGCCTCTTAGGGAAAAATTCAATTAGAATCGACCTTAATCACTTTTCTGAAGGGAATTATTTTATCTCTCTAGAAAGAGCCAATGAAGTGGTACTAACAGAAAAATTTCAAATCGTTCGTTAAATTCCGTTCGATTTATTAAACTCAAAAAAGCGCTATGCTGATTCATCAGTATGGCGCTTTTTATTTTATAATTTTCATACATTCATACATTCATACATTCATACATTCTCCAATGTCAGAACTTCAAAGCAAAGCACCCACAGATTCCGATACTACGATCACCGAACTTATGATCCCTTCCTATGCAAATTTTGGAGGAAAAATACATGGAGGGATCCTCTTATCACTGATGGATAAAGTGGCTTTTGCTTGTGCTACAAAACATGCGGGAAATTACTGTGTAACCGTTTCGGTAGAAGAAGTGGATTTTCTTCAAGCTGTTGAAGTAGGAGACTTGGTTTCAATGATGGCAAGGGTAAATTATGTTGGAAATACCTCTTTAGTCGTGGGAATTAAAGTTACAGCCGAGAATGTAAAAAAACGACATGTAAAACACACCAACACTTCCTATTTTACTATGGTCGCAAAAGAAGATGATCAACTCGTAACTGTACCACCATTATTATTAAATACAATGGAAGAAGTTCGTCGTTTTGCTGAAGCGCTCTATAGAAAAAAGCTAAAAAAATACTATCGTGAGCAAATGAAAGAAGTGAAGAAAAATGATTTAAACGAGTTGTTGACCCTCCTTAATGACGAAAGATGTGAAGTTAGATTAAAATGATTTTTAAGGAATTCTTCGCATAAGATTTTTATTTATTGAATAAGACCAGAATGTAATTTAAATGCTATTTTACCATTTATAAATATGTACCTTTGCAGCGAATTTTCAGGAATTTCAAATGAGCGATAATATTAAGCACGAGTGCGGTATTGCACTACTTCGATTAAAAAAACCTCTTTCATTTTACCAGAAGAAATATGGTACTTCCTTTTATGGAGTGACCAAGCTATATCTCTTAATGGAAAAGCAGCATAATAGAGGGCAAGATGGAGCAGGAGTGGTTAATGTGAAAATAGACACGCCTCCCGGAACTCGATATATTAGCCGATCGCGCTCAAATAATCAAAACCCGATACAAGAAGTATTTGAAAATATCAATAAGCGATTTATTGCTTTAGAAAAAGAAGATCCTAAGAAATTAAAGGATCCCGTTTGGCTGAAAAATAATTTACCTTTTACCGGTGAGCTATTTTTAGGGCATGTCCGTTATGGAACTTTTGGTAAAAATAGTATCGAAACAGTACACCCTTTTCTTCGACAAAATAATTGGAAAACAAGAAATTTAGTTGTTGCGGGTAATTTCAATCTAACCAATGTAGATGAGTTATTTGATCTGCTTGTGAGTTTAGGACAGCATCCTAAAGAAAAATCAGACACCGTTACCATTCTTGAAAAAATTGGTCATTTTCTGGATGTAGAAAATGAAATGCTATTTAGTCAGTTTAAAAAACAAGGCTATAGTAATACTCAGATCTCAAGTCTTATTGCTTCTAATTTAGATATTCAGAAAATTTTGCAACGCGCTTCTACCGATTGGGATGGAGGTTATGCAATGGCTGGTTTACTAGGACACGGGGATGCATTTGTTTTAAGAGATCCTTCAGGTATTCGCCCGGTTTATTTTTATGATGATGATGAGGTATTTGTAGTTGCCTCAGAAAGGCCCGTTATTCAAACCGCTTTTAATGTAGCTATTGAAAATATAAAGGAACTGGATCCCGGTCATGCAGTGATCATCAAAAAAGAAGGTCATGTTAGTGTGAAAATGATAAAAGAACCACTCGAGAAAAAATCCTGTTCATTCGAGCGAATTTATTTTTCGAGAGGAAGTGATAAGGATATTTATTTAGAACGTAAGAAACTCGGAAATAATTTAACTGAAAAGATCTGGGAAGCAATTGATGGAAAGCTTCAGGATACGGTATTCTCATTTATTCCAAATACGGCTGAAACTGCGTTTTATGGAATGGTAGAAGGGATGAATGAGCGTTTGAATAAAATTAAAAAAGAAAAAATTATCGCTCTTGGAGATAAACCCGATCCTGTTAAACTTGAAGAAATTCTTCATTGGAAGGTAAGGACGGAGAAGATCGCCATTAAAGATGCAAAATTAAGAACTTTTATTACCCAGGATGATGCACGTGATGATATGGTAGCCCATGTCTACGACATTACCTATGGAACGATTCGAAAAAAAGTTGATAAACTGGTTATTCTCGATGACTCGATCGTTCGGGGAACCACTTTAAAAAAGAGTATTCTTAGAATTCTTGATCGACTTGAACCTAAGAAGATTATCGTTGTTTCATCAGCTCCCCAAATTAGATATCCGGATTGCTATGGAATCGATATGGCGAAAATGGGAGATTTTATTGCTTTTCAAGCAGCAGTGGAGTTACTTAAGGAGACAAATAAAACCTATATACTCGATCAGGTTTATAAAAAATCGAAAGAACAGGAAGAGGGAAATAGGAATAGTATAAAAAATTATGTTACCGAAATATTTGCTCCTTTTAGCGCTGAGCAAATTTCAAAAAAAATTGCAGAACTCCTTACACCTGTTGATATGAAGACAGATGTTCAGATTATTTTTCAAAGCATTGAAGGATTGCATGATGCATGTCCAAATGATCTTGGAGACTGGTATTTTACAGGAGATTATCCAACACCCGGAGGGAATAAAGTCGTAAATAAAGCTTTTATCAATTACATAGAAGGTAAAAACGAACGGGCATATTAATATTAAGAGTAAATTTGTTAGTTAAAATCAATAATATATGTTGTTAGCACTATTTTTAGGATTCGTTGGACCATGGCAAATCGTTTTAATCATTGCCATCGTTCTTTTACTTTTTGGAGGTAAAAAAATTCCTGAGTTAATGAAAGGTCTCGGTCAAGGAATGAAGGATTTCAAAAAAGCTGTAAAGGAAGATGAACCTACTTCTGAAGATAAAACCGAAGATAAAACTGAAAATAAATCCTAAGAAGTACTAGATTAAAGTAGTTTTCAAGGATTTTTTGATATTCAAAGAGATCTTGAGATTAGGTATCTATCTTATCATAGATGTTAAGTAAATACTATTCTGCTATTTAAGAAAAGGCTGATCTAAATATTTTTTTTTCGAAAGTATTTAGATGGGAAGTAAGCGCTAAAGGAAAAAAAATCAAAATAAAATAACACGAAGTTTAGTCTTGATGAATCGAAAAAACGCGATTGTAAGCTTATTAATATTGAATTTTCTTGCTTTTGGCTTAAGTGCTCAGAACGATAGTTTATCGATTAAGACTCTCATTAATGATAGTAACTCTGATGATATAAATGATGCCTATACTGATGGTTTTGATCTGATAGCAAAATATGATAGTATAACAAGCCTCGATTTTTTGTTTAATCAAGATTTATTAGCGCTTCCTGTTGAACCTTCAGATCCTAGCATTTCCATCCCTGATTCTATCATTAAGCTCCAGCTTGAGATCTTAAATGAAAGAACTCCAATTGAGTTATTATATACCGATGACGTTGGAAAATTTATCGATTTATATGCTAGAAGAAAGAGCGGATTAACGGAAAGAGTAATGGGATTGGCAGATATTTATTTTCCTATGATCGAAGAAATGCTCGATCGTTATGAGATTCCTTTAGAATTAAAATACTTAGCTGTTGTTGAATCAGCTTTGAACCCAAACGCTCGTTCAAGGGTTGGAGCTACCGGATTATGGCAATTTATGTATGCCACCGGAAAAGGATATGGATTGTATGTGGATTCTTATATTGACGAAAGAAGAGATCCTTATTTAGCCACAGAAGCTGCCTGTCGTTATCTTTCCTTTCTACATGCTATCTATGGGGATTGGAATCTGGCCCTTGCAGCGTATAATTCAGGACCTGGAAATGTAAATAAGGCCATACGGAGATCAGGAGGTAAAAAAACCTACTGGGAAATAAGAAATTATCTTCCAAGAGAAACACGAAGTTATGTGCCTGCTTTTATTGCAGTTAATTATGTGATGGCTTATTACGAAGATTATCATTTAAGAAAAAAAGGGGTTTTGATGGACTATACTTATACCGATACCATCCATGTTAATCAACGGGTGGTCTTTGAATATTTGAGTGCTTATACCGGTGTAGATGTTGAAATGCTGAGGTTTTTAAATCCAATGTATCAGCGAAATGTAGTTCCACTTAACAAAGAAGAAGAATATGCTATCGTTTTACCTAAAGAACGGATAGCAGTATTTATTATTAATGCAGATAGCGTTTATGCTAAAAGCGAAATTGAAAATCCGGAATTTGAAATGCCCGAAAAAAATCAAAACTTGGTCTACTATAGAGTAAAAAGTGGAGATGTTTTAGGGAAGATTGCACAACGTTATGGTGTGAGAGTAAGCGATATTCAGGAATGGAATAATCTTAGGGGAACCAGAATTGACATAGGTCAGAAATTATTGATCTATACCAATAAACCATAACTTAGAATAATCAAAAAAAATGTTAAGATGAATTCTCAAAGCGGAATTTGTCGATATTTGCCAAACTATGGCTAAAGGATTGTCGAAAAATAAGGATCAGAAGGAAAAATCAAGATTTATCCATCGACTGAGAAATAAGTATCGAATGCTTGTTATCAATGAAACTACTTTTGATGAACGCTTATCTTTTCGCTTATCTCCATTAAATGTTATCTCTACTTTAGGTTTAATATTATTTCTGATCAGTAGTCTTACTGTTTTGGTCATTATCTACACCCCACTTAAAGAATGGATTCCCGGTTATCCTAACGATAAAATAAGAAAGCAATCTTATCATGCGGCTACTATGGCCGATTCTTTAAGTGTTGTTGTAAATCAATACCGAAGGTATAATCAGAATTTAATACTTATTCTTTCTGGTGAAGTACCTGTAGATTCTTTTCTTCTTGATAGTGGCAGAGAGTATTCTTATGAAAATATTAGTTTCTCTCGCTCTTCCGAAGATTCTGTGTTAAGAGAACGATTTGATAGCGAAGAACAATACAATATTGTTTTGAATCCACGAATTAATACAAAACGTATAAAAGAAACTCTACTTTTTTTTCCACCTATACGCGGACAAATTTCAGGTAAATTCGACCCTGATGTCGGTCATTTAGGAATCGATCTTACTGCCGATAAAAATGAACCTATCCTTGCTACTTTAGATGGAACTGTTATTCTAGCTACTTGGTCTTCTGAAGAAGGATACATTATTCAGGTTATGCATAAAGACAACCTCATTTCTGTTTATAAACATAATTCTGTGCTTCTACATGAAGTTGGAGATGAAGTTACCGCTGGAGAGGCTATCGCTATTATCGGAAATACCGGAGAATTAAGTACCGGACCCCATCTGCATTTCGAATTATGGTACGAAGGAAAAGCACTAAATCCTGTCGAATTTATCACCTTTTAATTTTATTAAATGGGTCTTAAATCAAAATTGAGTATTCTCTTTGCAAAAGGCATTATTTCACAACAAAAAAAGTGGATAGATAATCCCTTGCAAACCGCTAACTCTGATTTTGAGAAACTTATTGCAAAAGGAAAAGACACGGCTTTCGGAAAAGATCATCATTTTGATTCAATATCGAATTATGATGATTTTAAAGAGCGTGTTCCCATCCGTGATTATGAAGGATTAAAACCCTATATCGATCGTATTATTAACGGCGAAAAGGATGTTTTATGGCCGGGAAGCCCTCTATATCTTTGTAAAACATCAGGTACAACCAGCGGAACGAAATACATTCCACTTACGAAGGACTCGATGCCAAATCATATTCACTCCGCCAGAAATGCTCTTCTTCATTATATAGTCGATTCCGGAAACAGCTCCTTCGTCGATGGTAAAATGATCTTTTTACAAGGGAGTCCGCTGCTAAATAAAAAGGGTATTATTGCTACTGGCCGTCTTTCGGGTATTGTTGCGAATTATGTTCCCAAATACCTGCAGAAAAATAGAATGCCCTCTTTTGAGACTAATTGTATTGAAGATTGGGAAGAAAAAGTTGACCGAATTGTTGAAGAAACAAGAAACGAAGACATGCGCCTCATTTCTGGAATTCCAAGCTGGGTTCAAATGTATTTCGAGAAATTATTAAAGAGATCAGAAAAGCCTAATGTCAAGGAACTCTTTCCAAATTTTTCGCTTTTTGTTTATGGAGGAGTCAATTTCGAACCCTATCGTGAGCATTTCGAAGAATTGATTGGAAAAAAAATAGATAGTATTGAGCTTTATCCCGCTTCAGAAGGATTTATCGCTTATCAGGATAAACAAAACGAAAAGGGACTATTACTGGTTTTGAATTCCGGCATTTTTTATGAGTTCATTGTAGCAGATAGTTATTATGAAAAAGAACCGATTCGAATCTCTCTTGAGGATGTGAAATTAAATGTAAATTATGTTCTCATTATCAATAATAACGCTGGTTTATGGGGATATAACATTGGAGATACGGTGATGTTTGTTTCCTTAGCTCCATATCGAATTATTGTAAGCGGAAGAATTAAACATTTCATATCTTCTTTCGGAGAACATGTTATTGGAAAGGAAGTGGAGTATGCTATGACGAATGCCATCGAACAATTCGGAGGTAAGATTGTAGAATTTACTGTAGCACCCGAGGTGAGACCAAAATCCGGTTTACCATATCATGAGTGGCTTATTGAATTCGCAAAGGAACCAAATGATATTTTAGCATTTAAACATGCACTGGATCTAGAATTACAAAAGCAAAACACTTATTATTATGATCTTATTCAAGGTAATGTCCTACAAGAACTTGTAATAAGTAAAGTAAAGAAGGATGGCTTTAATTCATATATGAAGTCGATTGGGAAATTAGGAGGACAAAATAAAATTCCAAGACTTTCGAATGATCGAAAAATTGCAGATGAACTATTAAAATGGAAGGACTAAAAAAACGGATTGCAATATTAGGTTCGACAGGATCCATAGGAACCCAGGCATTAGATGTTGTAGCTGCTCATCCTGATGAATTTGAAGTAACGGTGCTCGTTGCCGGTAACAATGTTGAATTATTAAAAGAACAAGCGCTTAAGTTTAAGCCTGATACGATTGTTATTGGAAATGAGGCTCATTATAAGGAACTCAATGATTTTATGTTTGCTCACGACATAAAAGTATATGCCGGAGATGCTGCCATTGAGCAGGTAATGAGCCATGGGGATGTAGATATTGTATTAACAGCAACTGTAGGATTTTCAGGCTTAAAGCCAACACTTGCTGCCATCGAAGCCGGGAAGACGATCGCCTTAGCAAATAAAGAAACACTGGTCGTTGCCGGTGATCTGGTAACAAGAAAAGCCAGAGAAAAAGGAGTAAATATTCTTCCGGTCGATTCGGAACATTCAGCAATTTTCCAATCATGGGCAGGGGAATTTCATAACCCTTTAGAAAAAATATATCTTACCGCATCAGGTGGTCCTTTTAGAGGAAAGAGCAGAAAAGAACTTGAAAAAGTAACGAGAGAGCAGGCCTTAAAACACCCAAATTGGGATATGGGAGCTAAAATTACCATCGATTCTGCATCTATGATGAATAAGGGCTTGGAAGTGATTGAAGCCTACTGGTTATTCGGACTGAAAAAAGAACAGATCGATGTTATTGTTCATCCACAATCGATCATTCATTCAATTGTCCAGTTTAGAGATGGATCAATGAAGGCACAGATGGGGCTTCCTGATATGAAATTGCCTATTCAATATGCGATGGCTTATCCTAAAAGATTAAGAAATGATTTCAAGCGTTTTAATTTTATGGATTATCCAAATCTTAGTTTTGAAAAACCCGATTTAGAAGCCTTTAGAAATTTGCAACTCGCTTATGACGCTATGGATAAAGGTGGAAACATGCCTTGTATTTTAAATGCGGCAAATGAAATTGTGGTCGATGCCTTTCTAAAAGATGAAGTGGGATTCTTACAAATGTCCGATGTGATCGAAAAGGTGATGGGAAAAGCAAGTTTTGTTTTAAAACCAAGTCTTTCAGATCATCTCGAAAGTGATGCTGAAGTAAGAAGGATCACTCAGGAAATGATCTCCTAAAAATCAGCATAGCGATTCCAAATGGTGGTTGAAATACCTGCAAATATCTGAGTAGAGATAGAAGTTGATCCTAAAAAGCGCTCTCCACGTATTTGAAGTCCACCTATAAGTTTGATCCTGTTCTCTTTCGATAAAAGATAACTGTATTGCACATGATAGATCCCTACGACTTTTTGATCTCCTTGCGTAATATAATTGCCATAGGTATTTGTTGGGTTGGTGTAAGATTTAAAAATATCTCCTCCTAAGTTCTCACCTTCAGGATCAACACCTTTAATATAGGCAAGAATTAAATTTTCTAAACGACCGTATTTACCAATATCAATATTTATTTCTAAAAGGCCTTCATAAAAATTTGAACCTAATGGATGTCCTATCGCTTCTCCTAATTGTGCGTAATTTTGTTTCGAACTTCCATGTGAAAAGGTGAAAGGACGAGCCATATTAAATTCAGCTCGAATAAAAAGACGCTTTGAATTAAAGGGTTCAAAAACCTTTAAGCCAAACTGAATTGCAAATTTATTTGCCCACCAGCCATCGCCTGCAGTGATCTCACGGAGTAAAAACTCATCGAGCATAAACTGGCTATAGAGGATCCAATTTCCTTTTATTTTAAAACTGAGATCAAAACCCAATAATGAGTTATCAGATGAACCAATTGAGTATTCTACCGGGCGATAGAATTGAATAGGATTGATATAAAATGGGTCAAACCCTCTGTAATTGGAGCTATCTGAAGCTTGCCATACAACCGACTCAAAAAATCCAATACGTAGAAATTTAGTTGCGTTCCAGCTGAGATAGTGTCTCGCAGAAAATTTCTTTGCTTCTTGCCAGTTAGGTCCTGATGCCGTTGCTAAATGAGTCATGGAAGAATAAGTAGCAGAGAAATTAAGATGCCAAATGTTAACATTTAATTGTCCAAATGGATTATTACCAGCTACATCGGAGACAAAGAAAGAGTGATATCCTTCTCCAATAAAATGTTTTCCAATTCCAGCTTCGAGATGTAAAAAGTTAGTGGGTTGATAAGAGAGTAAAAGATCAAAGCGGGAGAAGTTGTAACCTAAAGAACCAGAGTAGGCTCTTCCCATTCCAGGAACCACTCCTCTTAATTCAATGTAATCTGAAATATAACCGGGGTATTTCCCGTCTTCGAAATAGGCACTTGCAGAATAATAAAATTTAGATCCAAAATTTCCTTTCAGTGCTAAACCTACTCCTAATTGACCAATAGCGAAGGAAGAATCACTCATTGAAAACCCAGCGACGGAGCGTATAAGAGGTAAAAATTCTATGGATGATTTCTTGAATTCTTTTTTAAAATTAATAGGCCATTTTTCAAGACCATAAACCTCATTTTTAATAGAATCAGTAAGTTGATAGGTTTTTATTGCCGAATGAAATCGGAAATTCGGATTTTTTATAGTGTATAATTCTGCTTTTTGAGACAGTTCATTTTCAAGCCAAATACTTTCTTGTCCTGCTAATGTAAACGAATACAAAAGCGATGTAAAAAGGACAAGTTTGGCGAATTTAGGCATGCTTTCTCTTTATTTTCATTAATAGAAAAATGAGTAAAAAGTCAGTGGCAAGTAAGATGGCTAGAGAAAGGTTAGGTTCTAGACCTGAAGTCAATAATAATGTTAACACAATTAAAACACTATAGGTCGAAACTAAAAAAACAATTTGTGCATGAGTAAAACCATTCACAAGCATTTTATGATGAATATGGTTTTTATCTGCGGTAAAAGGTGATTTTCCTTGAAGTGCCCTAATGGTAAAAATGCGTAAGGTATCAGTCAGGGGATAAGCCAGTAAAGCCATTGCGGCAAGTGGAGTTCTTATTTGATCTAAGGGAAAAGGCATTTCACTATTGTCTTTATTTATTAACCAAATTGCAAGTAGTGAAAGAATAACTCCAATGGTCATAGATCCTGAGTCACCCATAAATATTTTTGCAGGAGAAAAATTAAAGAATAAAAAGCCGAGTAATGATCCGGATAGCACAGCAGACAATAGCATTAAGGTTTGGTTTCCCATCATATAAAACCAAAGAGCAAAAAATAAGGAGATAATCAGCCCCTGAGAAGCCGCTAAGCCATCAACGCCATCGATGAGGTTAAATGCATTTACAATAACAATATAAACGAAAAATGAGAGAAGAACACTGGCCCAATATGGAATCTCATATAATCCTAAAAGGCCGTCGAAATTTCCAATTCTAAAATCACCCATGATCACCAATATAAATCCAACAAAGAATAAAGCAAGAAGTTTCTTAATTGGAGACACTCCAATAATATCGTCTTTAACACCGATAAAGAATAAAATAATAAGTGATGAGGTTAGGTATTTTAAATCGATCGATCGTTCCAATAAGTCGTTAAAGGCTAAATTTGTTCCCATTGGAAGCCATAAAGCAAAAGCAAATAGAATGGCTGCAAAAATAATGATAC
>JAHECK010000155.1 GCA_024641785.1 Flavobacteriales bacterium
CTCGACAAGGGCAAGTTAAATCCTAAACTTAAAGCTTTATCTACAACTTGATAATCCTCAAATTTCAAATAGGTGGGATTATATCTAGCACCAAGTCGATAGGTTATCATTTTAAAATAGGGCGTATTCATTTTACGTATAGCAAGCGGAACACTGGTATATTGAATGCCCGCTGAAATTCTCCAAGAATCGGTTAATGCATTAGTTTGAATTTCCTGATCATTTACCACTTGTTTATAATCGTCCCAGTTTTGTTTTTCATAATCAATTCCTACCTGAAATTTATTACTGAAATCAATCATAAACCCAACGCCGAGTCTCAAAGGGATAAAAGTTGTGCCTTTCAAATCAGACGAGTAAAAAATAGTGTCGCGCGGAAAAATTTGCTGTGTGGCATCATAACTATAGGTGTAATAATTGGAAATCCATTTGGTTTTCATATTCTTTGCTACGTTGAAACTCATCCCAACAGACAAATTGATATAATCATTAGGCGAAACTTTCTTAAGATAGGTTTGGTATTGCAGACCCAAATCAAAGCCGAAATCGCCTATTATTTGAGATTGCTCATATCTTGTGTTGTAAAAAGAAAAATCGCCGGAATCATAGATAATATCGAATAATGATCTTTTATCGCCCGTAAAATAATTAATATTTATTCCTACTGCCAAGGAAGATAATTCACCCATGCTAGTATCCTTCTTTTGGAAAACCTGATAAGAAAAGCCCGTATATAACTTTGTATAGCCACCATCTCCCTGAAAATTATTTATCACCGGAAATTCTTTCCCGTCAGCATCGGTAAAATTATTTTTCACTACAAGATTATAGCCGACCGTAGCGGCAGGATTAAATCCAAAGGCCCAACCAACTTTTTTCCCGAATTTAAAACCAAGTGAAATGTTATTAATGGTTCCATTATTTAAATTCTCTGAATTGACTTCAGAAGAAATTTTCATGAACTGCCCTTTATAACCCACTTGAAATATCGGATTGTATTCTTTAAAGTTATTATAAGAAGCAGGATTCATAGGGTTTATCGAAAGTGAATCATTAAATCCAAACCCTACTCCTCCCATTGCAAATGAATAGTCATAGCCCTGTGGGGCTAATTCACCTAAACCAAAGCCTGAATAAGGCGAAATTGAGGTTGTCTGACCTATCAATAGCTCAGTACTAAAAAGGAATATTATTAAAAAGTATTTCAATTTCATTTGTTTACCTGAAAATTCAAAATTTCATTCAATCCCTTTAAGGTCAAATATGGGTCCGCAAAGATGTGCTTTTTCAAAGTATGTTAAAAACCCACCGGTTAGTACAGGTACTATATCGTCAAATTCATCTTTGTATTGTTCAATAAAATAATTTATTTCACCTATTATTCCATAAAAAGCACCTGATATCATTGAGTTTTTTGTTGAGTCTCCTATGAAATCATTTGCTGCTTCGGGATGAATTTTAGGCAATTGATCCGTATAATGATTCATAGAATCAAATCGCATTTTAAACCCGGGAGAAATAGCACCCCCTAAATAAACACCCTCCTTTGATATAAAATCATATTTATTGCAGGTTCCAAGATCTATAACGAGAACATTTTTATTTGGAAAGATACTATTGGCTCCGATCACATTACAAATACGATCATTTCCTAAAGTTAGCGGAGTTTTATAATTGAGAGTGATTGGCAATGGGTCTCCACTTTTTAAAAAATATTTTTCAGCCGGGCTTCTATCAATCACATTTAGAAAATCTCCTGGGATTTCCCTTACGCTAGTGATCCCGATCTTTGTAAAATTATAACGATCAAAAATAGTTGTCAATTGATTTGACTCCTCATAGGGAATAAACTGAAAGTCTCTTAACTCCCTGAGTTCAAAGACTGCTATCTTTAACTGAGTGTTGCCAAAGTCAATAATTAAATTCATTTGTCAAAATTAGTACTAAAGATTCATAGCACGACAAAAAATAAATTGAATATTTATTTACATAAAAAGAAATTATTCTACATTTGCGCTCCCAAAACAAAACAGCTGGTGCCATAGCTCAGTTGGTAGAGCAAAGGACTGAAAATCCTTGTGTCCCTGGTTCGAATCCAGGTGGCACCACCGCTCAAAGGGGCCGGACCAAAATTCGGCCCCTTTTTTATTTCAATAGGATTATATTCCTATTTTGGGAATGAGATTCCCATTTTGAAATATATATTCAAATTTTGAAAATATTAATTTGCTGATTATCATGTGTTTAGATTTTATAATTAATCTGGCACGCTTTTTTCATAAGTGAGTTCAGGTTTAGGTTAGTTTTCATAACTGATTAGTTTGGTTAGTTGTTAGTAATAAGGGAGGTGTTATCACCTCCCTTATTCATTTTAGTCGTTAAATTCCAATCACTCATCTTAATCATTTGCTTATAGGTCTAGTATCAATGACTTAGCTTTGCCGTTTGGATAAAATGAAATATTTTTATTTCGGTTTAGGTAAGTTTACATAATAGGTAAGGTAAGTTAGTTTATATAACATACCAAAATGGGTGATTTTTAATCACCCATTTTTTATTTATCATAAAATTTAATTTAACTTGTTCTTGATTACTAAACCTCATGCCAAACAAAATTTTCTTACTCATTACATTTCTTATTTATATTCAAACTTATTCGTTTTGTCAAAATCCTGACGGTGAAAGTTTAAAGATTATCGGACGTGTTATGGACAAAGGGAAAACTGTTGAAAATCAGGCCGTAATCGTATTCGAAAACAACAAAAGAATAGACACCCTGTTAAGTAAATCAAATGGAAAATTTGAATGCGTTTTGAAGCTAAACAGCTATTATACTTTTGTGTTACCCGGTCAAAATAACAACCTTGTTTCTTTGGTTTTTGACACCTCCATTCCTGAGGATTTTTATTACATCCCAATTTACAAATGCATTATTCAAATGGATGAAGAATTTGAAGATGAGCTCCTCGAAAAAAGCAGATATGAAGATTTCCCATTGGGTATTGTAAAATATGATGATGAAAATCTTCGTTTTGAACTTGACTATCATTACTTCAGAAGCAGGATCAAAGAAATTAAATGATTGAGCAAATCCCTATGTATCTGCTGATATTTTAGGTATTTTCGCGCCTTAAATTTAGCCATAATGAGCAAACGAATTTTAGTTACCGGAGGTGCAGGATTTTTAGGCTCCCATCTTTGTGAACGTTTATTAAAGGAAGGAAATGAAGTCATTGCCCTCGATAATTATTTTACGGGTCACAAAGAAAATCTTTACCATTTATTGGACTACAAAGCTTTTGAAGTAGTAAGACATGATGTTACTATGCCTTATTTTGCAGAAGTAGACGAGATCTATAATTTGGCATGTCCCGCCTCTCCTGTTCATTACCAATACAACCCCATTAAAACAATAAAGACTTCTGTAATGGGAGCCATTAATATGCTAGGCTTAGGAAAGAGAGTGAAAGCCAAAGTTTTCCAGGCTTCTACTAGCGAGGTTTATGGGGATCCACATGTTCATCCACAAACGGAGGAATATTGGGGGAATGTAAATCCCATCGGACCAAGAGCTTGTTATGATGAAGGTAAAAGAAGTGCTGAAACATTATTTACTTCTTATCATGAGCAAAATGGACTTGAAATTCGAATTGCTCGTATTTTTAATACCTACGGACCAAGGATGGATATGAATGACGGAAGGGTTGTTTCAAATTTCATTGTTCAGGCACTAAAAGGGGAAGATATTACCGTCTACGGCAAGGGGAATCAAACCCGTAGTTTTTGCTACGTTGACGATCTTATTGATGGATTTATTCGTTTAATGAATTATCCTGAAAACTACCCCCTTCCTGTTAATCTTGGGAATCCGGGTGAATTTACTATTCTGGAACTTGCCGATAAAATTATAGATCTTACCGGTTCAAAATCAAAAATAGTTTACAGTTCTTTACCGCAGGATGATCCAATGCAACGTAAACCTAATATCGACCGGGCCAGAAAATTACTTTCCTGGGAACCCACAATAGATCTGGAAAGAGGATTGATAAGCACTATCAATTATTTTGAGAATAAAATAAAAAAATAATGAAAGGTATTATTCTAGCAGGTGGATCAGGAACGAGGCTGTACCCTGTAACGAGAAGTATTTCAAAACAATTGATTCCGATCTACGATAAACCTATGATCTATTATCCATTATCGGTGTTAATGCTTGCAGGAATAAGAGAAATACTGATCATTTCTACTCCGGAAGATCTGCCCCGATTTGAGAGTTTATTTGGTAGTGGTGAGCAAATTGGGATGAAGTTCTCCTATGCGGTCCAACCTTCACCGGATGGACTGGCACAAGCATTCATAATTGGTGAAGAATTTATTGGTGATGATTCTGTTTGTTTAATTCTCGGCGATAATATTTTCTTTGGATATCAATTTTCAAAATCCCTTATTCCGGCTGCCAAACTGAATCAGGGAGCAAAAGTATTCGGCTACTATGTGAATGATCCTGAGCGCTATGGAGTGGTTGAATTCGATGAAAAAGGAAAAGTGATCGACCTGGTTGAAAAGCCGGAACATCCGAAATCACATTATGCAGTTACAGGTTTATACTTTTATGATAATAGCGTTATAGAAAAAGCAAAATCGCTTAAACCTTCGAAACGCGGTGAACTGGAAATTACCGATCTAAACAAATTATATTTGAAAGAAGGTAGTTTGCGAGTGAAATTGATGGGACGAGGAATGGCATGGCTCGATACCGGAACACACAAATCATTAATGGAAGCCTCCAATTTTATCTCTACTATCGAGCAGCGACAAGGATTGAAAGTTGCTTGTATTGAAGAAATCGCCTATAGAAATGGCTATATAAATGCGGAGCAATTATATGATTTAGCCAAACCCTTGGCAAAGAACGATTATGGAGCTTATTTATTAAATCTCCTTAAAGATCCACAAATAAATATTGAGGATGACATTGATTGAAACAGGATTCGAAGGTTTAGTGATCCTTGAACCAAAAGTCTTTGAAGATTCAAGAGGCTATTTTATGGAGTCTTACAACAAAGATGTTTTCCATGAGCTTGGAATTACAAATGATTGGGTTCAGATTAATCAATCAAAATCAAGCAGAGGGGTAATTAGAGGTTTACATTATCAACTAAATCCAAAATCTCAGTCCAAATTGATACGAGTGATTGAAGGAACTATTTATGATGTTGCCCTTGACTTAAGAAAAGGATCAAAAACCTTTGGAAAGTGTTTTGGTCTGGAATTATCGTCTGAAAACAAAAGGCAATTTTTAGTGCCTCACGGTTTTGCTCATGGATTTTCGGTGCTTTCAAAAACGGCCATTGTACTTTATAAATGTGATGAACTTTATAGCCCTGCACATGAACGAGGTATCAATCCTATGGATAAGTCATTGGATATTCACTGGAACATAGAAGAGGATGAAATGATCCTTTCTGAAAAAGATCTTAAAAACCCGTCATTTAAGGATTCTGAATATAATTTCTAATGATTAAAATTTTAATTACCGGAGCAGAAGGGCAATTAGGAAGATCTTTAAATAAAAATATCGATCCCCTCATTGGTGAGTTCCTTTTTGTTAGTCGTAATGAATTTGATCTATGTGATACGAAGGCTATAAGATCTGTTTTATCCTCATTTAAACCTGAATACATTATAAATTGTGCAGCTTATACTGCGGTGGACAAAGCTGAAGAAAACAGTGCAAAGGCATTTGAAGTAAACCAACAGGGAATAGTTAATTTAATTCAGGAAAGCTCAGCATTAAACAGTAAAATAATCCATATTTCGACTGACTACGTTTTTAATGGGAGCGGAAATATTCCTTATACAGAAAATGACCCAATTGATCCTCAATCTGTCTATGGCCGGTCAAAAGCAGCTGGAGAAAAAGCCTTAATGGACTTAGCTCCTTCAAGATCAATAATCATAAGAACTTCCTGGCTGTATTCGGAATTCGGACATAATTTTTTAAAGACTATTCTACGCTTAGCTTCCGAAAGAGAATCAATTAATGTTGTTGATGATCAGCTTGGTTCACCCACCTATGCTGGTGATCTTGCAAAGGCCATTCTCTTACTCATCAAGAAGAAAATAATAGTTGAAAAAGCATCATCTGTTTTTCATTTCTCAAATTCAGGTCAATGCAGCTGGTTTGAATTTGCAAAAGAAATAGTGCATAACAGATCCCTTAATTGCAAAGTCCTTCCTG
>JAHECK010000156.1 GCA_024641785.1 Flavobacteriales bacterium
TTTGCCTATTAAAAATTCAGCGGCTAAAACAGCTCCATAGCCAAATCCTAATCTGTTCTTTGCTTCATGAATCAGAGTAATACTATCAATATCCGATTCGAATTTTATTTTATGTGTTCCAGGAACATCATCGATTCTTTCGGAATGTATTTTTATAATATCAACTCCTTCTTCATCTAATTTCCAGTCATTGAGGTTTTGATTATTTTCTATCATTCCCTCAGCCAGTTTAATGGCGGTTCCACTTGGTTTATCAACTTTATGGATATGATGGGTTTCTTCAATACTCGCTTTATATTGGGGGTAATGCTCAATTAAGCGACTAAGATGATTATTTATCTCATTAAAAATATTTACGCCAATGCTGAAATTAGAGGCGTAAAAAAAACTTTGTCCTTCGTCAAGACATCGATTTTTAATATGGATCATATCTTCAGGCCAACCGGTTGTTCCAACAACAACAGGAATTCTATAGTCGAAACATAAATTAATGTTTCTGGCAGCTGATTGCGGATGACTAAACTCAATGGCAACATCGGTATTTTTTAGAAGCACGGGATCAATACTTTCAGTGTTATTAGCACGGATAGTGATCTCATGTCCTCTATCTAGGGCAATTTGCTCTATGGTTTTACCCATTTTCCCGTATCCAAGTAATGCTATTTTCATTTTTTATAATGATCTAAATTATAATTTAAGACTAAGTGTAAGTCCCACATTTATAGGAGTGGTTGAATAGGGTTCTGACTGGTGAAAATACGGTTCTGCTCGAAATGTTACATCATCGCTCACATCAAATTCAAAAAAATATGCGTCCACTGTTGCATCCACAATATTGAGTAAGTAAACTCCAAGAAATATTAAAAAAGACAAGTTTCGTTGATATTCATACTGATCTTTATAATTTAAAACTTGTTGATCTGAAAGTTCGGGATAGTCAACTGTAATACCATAATTGTATCTGTTGATCGCTTCCGCTTTATAACTTTTAAATTCTTTACTGTTACTAAAAACAAAACCTCCCGCAATGAAGAGACCTGTATAGATAATAGGAATTTTCCAATATTTTTTATTGTAAAATTGTCCACCACCGGGGAATAGAGAGAATAATGCTGCTTTTCCCGGACTATGATGTTTAAGCATCAGGGTATCGGGAGGTGTTCCACCTTCTACTATGAGGTCACTTTCTTGAGCAAAAAAAAGTGCCGGTAATAAAATCAATGCAACTGTATAAATTAGACGCATCCAATTCAAAATTCAAATGCTTCAATTATTTTATTAAGTTCTTCAAGCGATTTAAAAGGAATTTCAATTTTGCCATTACCATTATCCTTCACTTGGAGCTTTACACTATGTTTAAGTTGTAATGATAAATCTTCTTTAAATTTCTGATAAGCAAATGAAAGAGTGCTTTTAGTAGCGGACGTCTTTTTGATTTTTGACTCACTATATCCTCTAACAAGGTCTTCGGTTTGTCGAACGGAAAGATCTTCTTTTAATATTCGTTTTAAAATACTTCGCTGCTGATCTTCATTTTCGACAGATAGAATAGCACGTGCATGGCCCATGCTTATTTCTTTATTTATTATCGCTAATTGAACTTCGGCAGAAAGTTTTAATAAACGAAGGTAATTCGTTACTGTAGAACGTTTTTTACCCACTTTAGTACTTAACTGCTCCTGAGTTAAATTACACTCTTCAATAAGACGTTGATAACTAAGCGCAACTTCAAGTGAATTAAGGTCGACCCTTTGAATATTTTCGACCAATGCCATTTCGAGCATGGCTTGATCATTTGCAATTCTTATATAAGCAGGAATTTCAATTAGACCGGCAATTTGACTTGCTCTGAAACGTCGTTCACCTGAAATAAGCTGAAAACGATCACGTCCCATTTTTCGAACAGTAACAGGTTGGATTACTCCATGTTCTTTAATCGATTCTGCAAGTTCGAGTAAAGGTTCTTTTTGAAATTGATTTCTAGGTTGAAATGGATTAGCTTCAATATTATCAATAGGAATAGTGGAAATCCCACCAACCACTTGAATTACAGCTTCCGTTCTAAGATTCGAGGTTATATCTGTTTCTGCATGCTCTAGTAATGCACTCAATCCCCTTCCCAAGGCTCTTTTTTTAGTCATTGCTCAAATTAATAATTTTCTCTTCATCACGAATTTTCGTCTTCCCGTTTTTTTGAAGCACTTCGCGTGCCAAATTTAAATAATTAATAGAGCCTTTTGAAGCCGCATCATGCATAATAATGGTTTCTCCAAAACTTGGAGCTTCTCCCAATCGGGTATTACGATGAATAATAGTATCGAATACCAGATCCTGAAAATGTGTTTTCACTTCTTCAACTACCTGATTTGCAAGTCTGAGTCTTGTATCGTACATGGTTAGGAGAATCCCTTCCATCGTTAAATTTGTATTCAGGTGAGATTGAATGATCTTAACGGTATTTAATAATTTCCCAAGGCCTTCAAGCGCAAAATACTCGCATTGAACCGGTATCAATACAGAATCAGTTGCGGTAAGTGCATTTACAGTCACCAGACCTAATGAAGGGGAACAATCGATAATAATAAAGTCGTAATCATTTTTAATGGGCTCTAAAACACCTTTAAGAATGGTTTCTCTATTGCTTAAATTGATCATTTCAATTTCGGCTCCAACTAAATCAATATGAGCAGGAACAAGATCTAATCCGGGATTATTGGTAGTGATGATAATATCTCTGATCTGAGCATCACCAACAATGCACTCATAAATGCTTGTCTTAATTGTTTTTGGATCAACGCCCACACCAGAAGTCGCATTCGCTTGTGGATCTGCATCGATCAATAATGTTTTATATTCGAGTACGCCTAAAGCAGCAGCTAAATTAATTGCCGTTGTAGTTTTACCAACTCCACCTTTTTGATTCGCTATTGTTATGATCTTTCCCATATTAAATGTCCAAGTTTTCTCCTATTTCTACTAAAATTAACTCCTGTTTTCGTTCTCTAAAATAATTGATCGCATAATTTGTATCAATTTCAATATAAGTAAACGTATTAAAGTGCATTCCTATTATTTTATTGCAATTAATAAATTTTGCAGCGATGCTTGCATCTTCGATCCCCATGGTAAAATTATCGCCAATTGGCAATATTGCTAGGTTAATTTTTTCAAATTCCCCAAGTATTCTCATATCGGAATTTAATGCAGTATCACCTGAAAAATAAATACACTTATCATTCGCCTTAATTAAAAATCCCCCTGGATTCCCACCATAACTCCCATCAGGAAGCACACTGGAATGGACTGCATTTACATATTTTACACTAAAAGCACCAAAATCTTTTTTCCCCCCAATATTCATCGGATGCCCTTTTGCATGGCCTTTTGATGAAAACCAACTTACAATTTCGAAATTGGAAACAATGATCGCATCATTCTTTTGGGCTAAATACAACGCATCTGCAACGTGATCCTCATGCCCATGACTTAAAAGAATATAATCTGCTTTGATTGCATTTATATCAATATGCTTCGCTAATGGATTTGGAGAAATAAAAGGATCTAACAAAATCGATATTCCATCTATTTCAAGACCAAAACAAGCATGTCCATAAAAAGTAAGCTTCATTTCCTTAACTCAGGTTCAGACCATTAAAAAAAAATGCTGAAATGGCCTATTATTTCAAGGTTGAAAGATACATTTTTTCAAGGTACTTTACTTGACTAATTTTGAACAGAAAGCGCCTTATTTGGCTAATTTATTAACATTTAGACCGCTCGTTTACCCGTTTTTACTCAGTTAAGTAAAAATATCATTGTGGATTTTTTTAATGAAAAGTAAATCAATCTAAATTCTAAAAAAGCAGGAAGGCTGAAAAGTGATTTTAAAACAGGAAACTAACGGTTTTTAACTTTTCATTGTTTATTTCATTTCATGTTACACTTATTATCAGCTAGTTAAAATGGCTATTATTGAGATACATAAGAAATTTTAACCTATTTCTTTTAACCTTATTAACCTCAATTGTTATGTCCAAAGTAATTAAAATTGTATTGGCCGATGATCATAAGATCGTCCGCAATGGAGTAAAATCTTTGCTCGAAAATGAACCAGGAATTAGAGTTATCAATGAAGCAAACAATGGTATGGATGCTTGGGATCTTGTAAAAAAATACAAACCCGATGTGTTAATATCAGATATTAATATGCCAGAGATGAATGGCATTGAACTTACAAGAAGGATCGCTGCTTCTAACCTAGAGACAAATGTTTTGATTTTGTCGATGTATAACGACGAAGCCTATATTCTAAAATCGATAGAAGCAGGTGTGATGGGATACTTGCCCAAAGACGCCGATTACGAAGATATCATTAAAGGCGTGAGAGAAATTGCGGCAGGAAATTTATACTACAGCGCAGAAGTGACTCGAATTTTAACGGATAGCATAATAAAAAATCCTCGAGCAATAGGTCTTAAAAAAACAGAAATTCCTTTGACCAAAAGGGAATCAGAAATTTTGGATGGAATCGTAAATGGTAACAGTAATAAAATTATTGCTGAAGATTTGTTTATCAGCACAAGAACGGTCGACACTCATAGAACCAATATTATGAAGAAGCTTAAAGCAAGAAATACTGCCGACCTTGTCCGAATTGCGATCGAGAATACCTTGATCTAAATATTTGTGTTAATTTTGAGCAAATCTTAATTTATCTAGTATGTTTTTTAAAAAAATATTCCTTTTTGCTTATTTATTTCTGATTGGTTTGTTCGTTTCTGCTCAAAGTGAGGCAGATATGTGGGAACTGGTAAAGTCAGATCTAAAAACCGAGTATAAAACCATTATTATTGAATCAATGCTTTTTAATGATCAGGAAGCCACCGTTTTCTGGCCAATTTTCAATGCTTTTTTTGATAAAAAAAGTAAATTATTGGACGAAGATATGGTCCTTCTAAAAGATTATTCAGAACATATTGATAAGCTTACTGATACCAAAATTGATGAGCTGGTAAGTCGCGCAATGGCAATAGACACTGAAAGGTTAAAAATCAGAAAGGATTATTATAAAAAGGTAAGTAAAGTACTTCCAAAACGAAAAGCAGGAAAATTATATCAAATTGATAATCAGGTGAGTATATTATTGGATTTCCAAATAATCTCTCAAGTTCCTCTTATTGAATAGTCATTAAAGAAAAAGCACTTGAATATCTACACATTTTATAAGGTCGGTTTATTCCGACCTTTATTTTTCTTTTTTTTCCTGGCTTTTGCAAGTATTTCTTGTGAGCCAAATACTTCGTCTGATCAATCAAATGATCGGTTTGACTACTATCCCTCAAAAACAATTATCAATTATGCCAAAGGGTTTAAAGTCAATTACTTTAAGAGTTACAAGGTATTGGAAGTCTTTAATTTAATTGATAGTACGGAAGTAATTCAACGCTACTTCCTTGTTGAAGAAGGCACAAGAGCACCTGAGATGCAGGCACAGGATCAACTCATTCGAATTCCACTTGCATCGGTAGCATGTTTGTCAACTACTCAAGTAGCCTATTTATCTGCTTTAGGAATGAGTGATAAAATTTCGGGGGTCGGCTATGCTTCCAGCATTAAAGATTCTCTGCTTCTTAAGCAGATCTCTCAAGGTTGGACGATGGAAATAACACGCGCGGGGCAATTGGATATCGAAAAGGTTCTTCAATCGAACACTACTTTTTTAATGGCAAATGCTTTTGATTTGCTTTCAGTTTCTACTTTAAGTGAATTTGATATCCCGGTTATTCTAAGTACTGAATATTTAGAAAGCAATCCCTTAGCCAGAGCAGAATGGATTAAATTCTTCGCTTTGTTTTTTAATGCTGAAAAGAAAGCTGACGAATATTTCAAAAAAATAGAGACAGAATATTTAAAAACGAAAGAGATCCTTCGAAAGGAAGAAGAAAAACCAAATGTGATGTTTGGTAGTTTTTATCAGGGATCGTGGTTTGTGCCCGGCGGAGAGTCTTTGGTTTCTGAGTTATTTAAAGATGCTGGAGCCCGATATATTTATGAAGATCAGAAAACTCATATCAATATAAACATCGATACTGAGTCATTAATGAATCGTATGAAGGATATAAATCAATGGGGCTTCGTAT
>JAHECK010000043.1 GCA_024641785.1 Flavobacteriales bacterium
TATGTGACAGCCTGATCAGCATTGAAATTAAAATGATTGAAACGATCGAAGAGGCTAAAGTACCCAAATCCAGTCCTCCTTTTTCTATAGGCTTGGTTAAAAAATCACCGAATGTTGCTCCAAAGGGTCTTGTAAATACAAAGGCGATCCAGAAAAGAATGATCTGATTTATTTTTGTGAAATAATGCAATAACACTACTACAAGTATTATACTTGCCGTCACAATGGCTCCATCAAGATAGCTTAGTCCAACGACATCACTTAAATAATCTCCAAAAGCAGTACCTAAGCTATTAGAGAAAAGGATAGCGATCCAATAGTAGACTTCTTTAGTTTTATCTATGATCGGATATACTTGAAGATCTTTAAATTTCTTATACCAAAAAAAGAGGGTGAGCACTAATCCTGTAAATAGAACAATACTCCCATAAGTATATCCTAAATTCAAACTCCTATCCATAAAATCGGATATCTCAGTGCCCAAAGTGGTAGTGGCTATGATAACTAACCAATAGAATAAGGGGATGTATTTTTTACTGATCAATTGAATTGCGAGAACTATCAAAAAGAACAACAAAGTGATTAGAAGTCCTGCTAGATAGCCTAGATCCAAGGTCATGGAAAGATAATCACCTAATGTTTCTCCCAGTGTAGTGGCGATGATCTTCATTAGCCAAAAGAGTAGGGTTATTTCAGCTACTTTATTTAATGAGGTTTTATTCCCTTCTCTTATCATTTTATATAAAATTATGATCGTTTTTTATAAGCCAAAATCTCGGTATATTTTCCAAACTCCATCTTCCATTTTCCAGGTAATCAAATACCTTCCATCACTGACCCTGTTATTTTCAGAATCAAATTTTTCATAGGTCCCTACCGAAATTAAAAATTCGTCTTGTTGCCAAACAGAAAGTGCTGTGAATTTTAAGGTTCGTGTATTATTTAAAATTGATTTCCTAATTGATTTCCCCCATGCAGCGGCAATCTCAGCTCCTTCTAAGCAGCCAAATTGAGCATCGGAAGTATAAGTAGCAGCGAGTGCCAGCGAATCGCCTAATAAATAATTTTCTGAAAATTTAGCATCGAGTTCGCTAATGATCGACCATGCACTTTCATTATCTAATGTATTATCGGATGCTTTGCTTTCAGAGGATTGAGCCCTAAGGTCACTGCTTCCAAAAATCAAACAGATCATTAAGGCATTTAAAAGGAGGGTAGTTTTCATTATTTTACTTTTTTTTGTTTTTTGTCTATTAAGTCAATAAAAAATGGACCAAGCCAAATATGGCACTTATTCCTATCCAAGTGATCATATTCACTTTAAATCGATACATAGCGATAAAAGAAATTACGATCCATGCCAGACTTACATAATCTAATCCTTCGAGAGAAAGCTCTCCCGGAAACAAAACTGCTTTTCCTAAATAGATTGTTAAGTTTAGAATTACCCCAACCACTGCAGCAGTTACGACACTAAGGGCTTGTTTTATCTTCTCATTATCTCGTGTTCTTTCAATAATAGGAGCTCCAACAAAAATGAAAAGAAAGCAGGGAACAAAGGTATAAAGCGTGGTAGCGAAAAGACCGAGTGAACCCATCAATACCGAACCTCCAAAATGATTGAATCCTGCCATATAGCCAACAAATACGAGGACCATAACAAGCGGACCGGGAGTGGTTTCTCCCAAAGCAAGTCCATCGATCATTTGTAATTCTGTTAACCAGTGTAATTTTTCTACACTCACCTGAGCAACATAAGGTAATACAGCATATGCCCCGCCAAAAGTGACAAATGCAGCTTTTGTAAAAAATAACGCAAGGTCCTTCCAGAAAGTAAAGTCGCTTGTAAATGAATAAAAGAGTGCGAAGGGGATGATCCAAATTAAAAAGGCAATTCCAAGCTGTTTCGAAAAACGGGCAAAACGAAAACCCGTATCAGGCATGATATAGGAATCATTGATGAAATAAAGTTCTTCGTCTTTAGCGTGCTGTGCTTTTGCAGCCGCTGTTTTTTTAAAAAGAGAAGGCATTACTTTCCGACTTAAAAAAGCAATGACAATTGCTCCAATAATAATGAGGGGAAAAGGGATATTAAAAAAGAAAATACATACAAAAGCGGCTCCTGCGAGAAGAAAATGAAAAAGGGAATGGAGTGATTTCTTTCCGATTTTAATTAGAGCTAATATCACAATAGCGATCACCGCCGGCTTTAATCCACTAAATAGGGCATAGACCCAGGGAATATTTCCAAAAGTGACATAGAGTGTGGAAAGACCGAGTAAGATAAACATAGAAGGAAGGATGAAAAAGATACCTGCGACCAATCCACCTCTTGTTCCATGCAATAGCCATCCTGTATAGGTTGCCAGTTGCTGTGCTTCGGGCCCTGGAAGGATCATGGTGTAGTTTAACGCGTGTAAAAAACGACTATCAGAGATCCATTTTTTCTTATCGACCAGAAATTCATGCATAATAGCTATTTGACCAGCCGGTCCGCCAAAACTTATAAAACCTAGTTTAAGCCAGAACCAAAATGCTTCGTTAAAGGAGGGTTTATTCGATGGTTTTTCGTTTTTCATATTATTCATTTCTTAAGTCCACTTCATCTTTTATTTCAAGTATCAGTAATTTCATCTCAACCATAACCTCATTATAAATTTTTATTCCTCTTTTACGCTGTCTTATCACCATACTTAAAATATTGGCAAATTCATCACTTTTTTTAAGATTTTCAAAATCATTTGGTATTGCAATTACCAAAGACTTTTGAGGCAATCTTCTCATATTTTTTGCAAAAAAAGGATCTACGATTAATGAATTAAGCTTTTTTTCTCCCTCTTCGTAATCTTCGGTAAGTCGCTTAGCATCGTATTCATACATTTTTACAATTTGATTTTTTAACATTTCATTTTTTATCAGATCAAGTCCTTTGCTTTGAAGTGTATTATATGCTGACGCATTAATAGAAGGACTATTCCAAAAAGACAAACTTCCAATTGCAGTATCTAATTCATTAGAATAGGGCAGATCATTTTCTAGGTAATATTCAATTTCACTGTAAACTTGAATATCAATTGAATTTTCAGTTGTATCCCTTATGAAATTAACAAGCATCGTTTCTAAATTTAGCCTTATATCAGTTAATAAAGCGACCTCTTCATTTTGGCGTTTTCGATTTTCGTTCCAATTATTAATTTGAAGGGCAATCAATATCCCTATTACTACCAATGCGATCTCACCTATAGCGTATCTTAAATATTTTAAAGGTCTATTGTCATCTGCCATTTTCTTACGGATTTTTCTAAAGAAGGGGATCATTTGATTTCTCGGGTTTAATTGAAGTTTACATAACTCCAATTTTAAAAAGGCCTTTTGACAAAGCTATTGACGATGTATATTTCTGTACATTTTAACATCAATAATACAAATAAAGAGATTGAATTTCGAGAATAGTGTAAAAAACGATTTTAGAAGGCCAATGAAAATCTCTTAAGGATCAAACCTTTTAATATACCTTTTGTTACTTCTTTGAAAGCATGCATATCTGCTTTATTTATAATAATTATTTATTGCCTCTTGCCCTTCGATTCTCCTCATTTTTAATTAAATTTAAAAGAGAATTAACGTATATCAGTTTTATCGATATAGCTATAAGAAAAATCAATGGTTTTTCTAGCTATATCGGGTATTTAATTGAATATTTTTATGAAAAATATATTTCATTCACCTAAATTTCAAGCACATGAAGAATTTAACGTTTTTCTGCTGGGTACTGGTCTTAAGTGTACTGATGCCGGCATGTCAGGAAACAAAAGAAAAAGAGGCCACAGTAGATGGCATGTCAGGAGCAACCATGAAGAGTAATTCAAATATGAGAGCAACCGGCAATAGTGATTGGTGGCCCAATCAGTTGAATCTTAGTATTCTTCGTCAAAATTCTGCTTTATCGAATCCAATGGGGCCGGAATTCAATTACATAGACGAATTTAATAGTCTGGATTATGAGGCATTAAAAACGGATATCCGAAAAGTATTGACAGAATCACAGGATTGGTGGCCGGCAGACTTTGGGCACTATGGTGGGTTATTTATTAGAATGGCATGGCATAGCGCCGGAACCTATCGCACAGGTGACGGACGTGGAGGCGCTCGTTCAGGTCAACAACGTTTTGCTCCGCTAAACAGCTGGCCCGACAATGGTAATCTGGATAAAGCAAGAAGACTTATATGGCCTATCAAACAAAAATATGGCGATAAGATCTCCTGGGCTGATTTGATCGTCCTTACAGGAAATGTTGCTCTTGAAGATATGGGTTTTAAAACCTTTGGTTTTGCCGGAGGTAGAGAAGATGTATATGAGCCTAATATGGATGTTTATTGGGGTTCGGAAAAGAAATGGCTGGAAGACAAGCGTTATTCCGGGGATCGCAAACTTGAAGATCCATTAGCTGCTGTACAAATGGGATTGATCTATGTAAATCCTGAAGGTCCAAATGGTAATCCAGATCCGGTTCTTGCTGCAAAAGACATCCGAGAAACTTTTGGTAGAATGGGAATGAATGATGAGGAAACGGTCGCATTGATCGCCGGAGGACATACTCTTGGGAAAACGCATGGTGCAGGACCCGCTTCTAATGTAGGACCGGAACCTGAAGCAGCCCCTATCGAAGATCAGGGATTTGGTTGGAAAAGTACCTATAAATCAGGAAAAGGTCCTGATGCCATCACTTCCGGTCTGGAAGTAACATGGACTTCCACACCAGCACAATGGAGTCATTTATTCTTCTTCAGTTTATTTGAAAATGAGTGGGAACTGACCAAAAGTCCGGCCGGAGCAAATCAATGGGTAGCTAAAGACCCAAAAATGATGGTTCCCGATGCTTTTGATCCGGAAAAAATGCATAAACCTACGATGCTAACAACCGATCTTTCGTTGAGGTTTGATCCTGATTATGAAAAAATATCAAGAAGATTCTATGAGAATCCGGAAGAG
Organism: Flavobacteriales bacterium; assembly: GCA_024641785.1. Taxonomy (GTDB): domain Bacteria; phylum Bacteroidota; class Bacteroidia; order Flavobacteriales_D; family JAHECK01; genus JAHECK01. The sequence continues at coordinate 4,994 of JAHECK010000043.1, forward strand.
TTTAACGAAGCTTTTGCTCGTGCCTGGTTTAAATTAACACATAGAGATATGGGACCTCGATCTACCTATTTAGGACCGGAAGCTCCAACAGAAGATCTCATCTGGCAAGATCCAATTCCGGAACTTGATCATGAATTGATCAATGCTAAAGACATTGCAAGTCTGAAATCTACCATCTTGAATTCAGGATTAACTATCAGTGAATTGGTAAGTACTGCTTGGGCTTCGGCTTCCACTTATCGTGGATCCGACAGAAGAGGTGGAGCAAATGGTGCAAGGATCCGTTTAGCACCTCAAAAAGACTGGAAAGTGAATAATCCTGAACAATTAGCTAAAGTACTTGCTGTATTGGAAAAGATCCAAAACGATTTTAATGCAAAATCGAATTCAAAGAAAGTTTCTCTTGCTGATCTGATCGTTTTAGGAGGTGATGCAGCAGTTGAAAAAGCGGCGGCTAATGCAGGATATCCTGTTGAACTTAACTTCGTGCCGGGTCGTATGGATGCAACTCAGGAACAAACCGATATAGCGTCTTTTGATTTACTGGAACCTATGGCTGATGGATTCAGAAATTATTTGAAAACACAATATACAATATCAACAGAAGAATTACTTATTGATAAAGCTCAACTTCTTACTTTGACTCCTCCGGAAATGACCGTTTTGATTGGAGGAATGAGGTCATTGAACACAAATTATGATGGTTCAAAACAAGGGATCTTTAGTGATAAGAAAGATATGCTGAACAATGATTTTTTTGTAAATCTATTGGATATGAGTACCGAATGGAAAGCTAATTCGGATACAAAGGAAAGCTTCGAAGGAAAAGACAGAAAGACCGGTGAAGTTAAATATACCGCTTCCAGAGCTGATCTTATATTTGGATCAAATTCTGAATTGAGAGCTTTAGCTGAAATTTATGCTGAAGATGGGGCGAATGAAAAATTCATCAAGGATTTTGTAGCTGCATGGGATAAAGTAATGAAGCTAGATAGATTTGACTTGATCTATAAATAAATAGAATACATCCTAATTTTGAATAGCCGGTCAGTCTTATTAGATTGACCGGCTTTATTAATTTAAATAGGTACAGGATTTTAATTTTAGTTCTGAAAAAAATAAGATCACTTAAAAAGCATATCAATTTTCACAAGTATTTTATTGCCAAAGTTGATTTAATTTACCCGAAGCATTAAGGTAATTTAACCAATATACCCAGAGCTCTTTTCGATTACTTTGGTATTCTGCTTCCATTTCCTGAAGATCTGCTTCTTCCAGATTTAAGGTCGATGCCGTTTCTTGCCCCTTAGCTACACGTTCTTGCACGATTTCTATTGTTTCCCTTATGAGTGCAATATTTTCTTCCTGGATTTTAAGCTGCTTCTGTATATTGCTCATACGTAGTTGAGCCGTATAGATATCTTTTTGGTATTCCGCTGTTTTATCTGCTTTTTGCAATTCATATTGTTGAGATTGCATTGAGTATTCAGTCAATTTATTTTGTTTGTTTTCCCCGATAAGCAATGGAAATTTAGCAACTAATCCAACATAACTTAATCCATACCAGGTATTTGCTTCCACCGGATTAAAATTATTAGTGTATTGGTTTGCCCCAAAAAATCCTTTTAAACTAATAGTAGGCACATATTTTCCCTTTTCTAATTTGGAATGAAAAGTACTTAATTGGCTTTGTAATTCGAGTTCTTGCAGATCAGGTAATTGATCAAAAGATGGCGGACTATCAAATACGCCAATCAAGTTATTTTGAATGAAACTGCTATCGACTTCAAAATTCCATTTTTCAATATCGCTTATACCCATTAAATATAATAAATACACTTTGTCTTCAATTAATAGAGTGATCGCATCCCTTACCTTTTGAAGAGCATTATTATGGTTAACTTTTGACCTATTCAAATCAGATTTAAGCAAGCTCTGCTGGTCAAATTTGTTTTTCATTAATGTATAACTCACAAATGTTCTGGTAGTGTCTTCGATGGCTACTTGAATATTTGATTCTTGAAGACAAATGTCAATATAAGTCTCTGCAATCGTATTGGCTAATTCATATTCGTTTTGTGCTTGCGAAAGTGCAGCGATGCGTTCATTTAATTTTGCCTCGTCGATATTTCGGTTAATTGAAACATCCAGTAAAGGCTGAATTGCCGTTAATCCGGCTGTTTGAGACCAATTGGTTCCAAACTGAATATTCTGAGTTGCATCCGGCGGATAACTTGGATTAAAGGCTCCGATAGGGAAAATAGAAGTTTGTAAAATCGGATTATACATATAAGAATATTCGGCCGATACTTGCGGCCAGTACTTGCGATAAAGTGCTTGAGTCTGTAATTTACTTATACTGAGATCTACACGCCCTGAACTAATATTTTGCTTATTGGCTAATCCATTATTGATCGCTTGAGATAGGGTATAGGTTTCTTGTGCTATTAACTTCCCGGAAAACAGAAGTAAATAAATACTTAAAAGGATAATATAAACAAGATGACTATTTTTTACAATGGCTTTTTTATTTGTCCCTGAAATAAAATAGGTAGCGTTCATGGTCATTTTTATTTACAGATTATTTGAAATTGATCTAATCATCTAAATACAGAAGCTGGTTCAACATTTTTAATTCGCATTAGAGCGAATGAGGCTCCACTCAATGAAATTAAGCCTATAGCAGAAAACATGATTAAAATTACGAGTGGAGAAAATGAAAATATCAGTCCCGATTTTTCTACGCCTATTCTAAATCCTTCCAATAAAACCATTCCTATAAAAAAACCTACTACAGAAAACAGCATGGCCTGAGTTAAAATTAATCTACTTATATATTTATTATCAGCGCCTATAGCTTTAAGTGTTCCATAGTCTTTTAAACGATCAAGAGCTGAAGAATACATGGTTAGGCCTATGATAAAAAATCCTGAAATTAAAGCGAAAATGATCAAGGTTCCGGTGCTTAAAGCGATACCACTGCTCGAAAGGATTTTTTTAACCGATGAATTGGCTAGTTTTTTAGAAGGCCAGGCCCGGACACCATAAATAGATCTATTAATTGAATTTATCACCTCATTTATTTCTTTAGGTGAATTTAGATTTACCAGAACAGCGCTAATGGTATTGGAAGATTGGTTGGAGAAAAAGCGCGCTCTTTCAATCGTTGTTACACTATAGCTATTGCCGAATCCTCTGAATCCTATTGTTTGTAATGCAAAAAAAGCGCGCTTGCCATTGATCTCAAAATCAGTTCCTAAAGCAATATTATAGCCCAAGTTTTTTTCTTCATAATACTCTGCGCTTATGGCGCCATCTTGCTGCAGATCATTCGCATTGCCGATCTTGATCTTATCCTTATCCAATAATACATTAAATCGATTTTGATCTACTCCTAATAGGGTTATGCTACCACTTGTGCCGTTTTTATAATTGCAGGTGGCTCCGGTGATAATTAGCGGAAAGGCTTCTTTAACTCCGTCGATACCTTGCACTGCTCTTAGAATCCGAACATCCAGTTTTCCCAATTGATTTACATCATTTGTTTTACTATCCACTACCCATACATCTGCCTTCGCATCGTTGGCCAATGCACCCATAAGACCGGTAAGAAAAAAGAAAACTCCTAACTGCTGGCCAATTAAAAAAGTACTGATCAGAATACCTACAATGACTCCAATACTTTTTGCTTTATCGAATTTTATAAAGCTCCAGGCAATCCTTAGCATATTTTCATTTTTTAAAGATTAGATAATTCAACGACACATTCAACCCGTTGGTTTAACAATAAATTTTCGGGATGATCAAGCATTATTTTGATAGTACGAACCAGTCTGTCTTCTTTTTCACCGGATTCATCGGTAAACAAAGATTTCTTTTTGAGGAAGCTGGAAGTAAAATACACAGTTCCTGTAGAAAGTGTATCAAGTGAACCTACGCTTCTCACCCAAGCTTTTTGATCAAGCTTTATCTTATCGGCATATAATTCATCAATTTCACAAAGTGAGATAGTTCTTCCTTCGGGGCTGATCTTGGCAAAAGAGTTTTGAAGATCTACTGCACTTCCGATAAGAACGTTTAATTCTAAGAGTTGACCATTGACCGGGGAACAGATTATTTTTTGATCGCGTTCAATCTTCGCTACTTTTAAAGACGCTTTCGTTTCTTCCAACTTGCTTTTTGAAACTAAAACACTCGCTCTTAATCTGTCTAAGTTAGCTTTAAAACTATGTAGATCTGTAGCGGCATTATCCACATTTTGTTGAGTTTCGGCGCCTTTATCTAATAAATTCTGTAATCTTTTAAGTTCAATTTTGGCGTTTTCGTATTTCCCTTCAAAATCATCTACATTGGCTTCATCTACTTTAATCTGCTCATTTTGGGTAGTGACCCGATTAATGAGTTCCAGTACTTTAGCTTCTTCTAATTGATGGTCTAGTTCTAAAATAACGCTTCCTATGCTCAGTGTATCATTTTCATTTTTGTAAATTTTTTGAACGATTCCATTTACCGGGGAGGATATTTCAATAATATCATTTTCAGGTATGATTTCACCAATCCCAATCACTTGATGAACCGAAGGAAGTGCTTTTATTTTTTCTGACGAATTTCGATTTTCACCATCCTTAATAGTGCATGAAAAAAGCAATAAAATGGGAACAATCAGGAAATAATTTTTCATATAAATTTTATTTTGTAGCTATTTCTTCTTCAACAGGAGTGTCAGAAATAGCTCCGTCCAATACATAAATAATTCTATCTGCAAAAGGTCTTAGTCTATTATCATGTGTTACAACCGCTACGGCTTTTCCCTGCCTGGCCAGATCTCGAAGTTCCCGCATAACGATATCCGCACTTGCGACATCGAGCGAAGCTGTGGGTTCATCACATAGCATAATTTCAGGATTTGTAACCAATGCACGTGCAATAGCAACCCGCTGTTGTTGACCAATGCTTAAATCATTTGAAAGGTTTTTAAGTCGGTCGCCTAAACCAATTTTTTCGAGCGCTTGAATAGATCTTGCTTTGGACTCTTTTTCATCAATACCTTGTAAAATTAAAGGCATCATTACATTTTCAAGTGCGTTAAGTGGTGCAATTAAATTAAAGCGTTGAAAAATGAAGCCTACTTTATTCAGACGTAATTTTGCCAGTTTATTTTCTGGCAAGTCATTCACTTTTTCACCATCTATCCAAACCTCGCCATAACTGGGGTAAATCACACAGCCAAATAATGACAAGAGGGTGGTTTTACCGGATCCGGATGGACCTATGATCAATACGAGTTCACCTGTTTTTAATTCTACACTGCTTGCTTTTAAGGCAGTAATCACAGTATCGCCGCTTTTGTATTCTTTTCCTGCATCTACAACCCTGGCAACAATTTTTTTTTCAATTTTTATTTTAACTGTTCCCTCTTGACTCATTTTTCAGCTCTCTTTTTTGTTATAATTCATTATTTAAATGTCAATTAGAAAGGGAGTTCATCAATTGGTTTTTGAATGAAATCATATATAAAAGTACGTCATTTTGCAATACAATTTTTAGTGTAATTAATTGGATCGAAATCGTAAATACGAAATTATAAGGGGAAGAAAAGTATGGATCATAGCTGTTATAAATTCATATTAGGAGTAATGAATAGGGTGGGATATGTTCATTAAAATGAGCAATAATTTTATATAGAATCGATAGGATATAAATAAGAGTTTAGTTTCTAAGCGATTTCCGGAAACAAAAAAGCCCTTGACATATCTGCCAAGGGCTCAATTTACTCCGCATTAAACCAGATAATTAATTACCCGATACTTTTACTAAGTTTTTAAAAGTGGATGTACCGTTTCCTTCAATTTTAAGGATATAACGACCATTGTTATAGTTATTAAGGTCGATTCTAGTTTCATTAGTTTCAATTTCTCTTACGAAAAGTGTTTTTCCTTCCATGTTGATCAATGACACTTGATCGATGTCTCCGTCATTTGAACGAATAACGATGAAGTCTGAACTAGGATTAGGGTAAACATCAATTGACAAAGATTCGATCTCATCTACACCAACAGTAGTACTTGGGATAAGCACTTCGTCGATTACATGAACTACCCCATTATCAGCCATAACATCCGCTAAAACAACGGTTGCAGAATTGATCATTACTCCTGAGCTTAGATCTACTTCAATATTTTGTCCGTTTAAAGTAGCAACTGGTCCGTTTACCAAATCTGTTGATAATACTTCACCAGCTAATACATGGTATAATAAAACTTCTTCTAAAATTGGTAGTGCAAGTATTCCGTCAAGATCAGTTCCAAGAGCTGCTGCTAAATCATCAAAAGCTTCATTACTTGGTGCAAATACAGTATAAGAAGCTAAAGGATTAGTTAAAGCAGGTAACAATTCAGCAGTGATTACTGCAGTTGTTAAAGTGGTAAATCCATTATCAATAGCTACATCTACTACTGTTTCGTTCGGTAGAATAACAGCATTGATTGCATGTACCACTCCATTGCTGGCAGTAAGGTCGGCTATAGTTACCATCGCTTGATTTGCATATACCATTCCTTCTGAAGTAACTGTTAATTTGATAGTGTTTGCATCATTTAGCGGGGTAACAATATCACCATTGGTAAGATCAGTTGAAAGTGCACTCGCTCCAAGAACGTGATATAAAAGAATGTCTGATAAATTCTCAAGCGCTAATAAACCATCTATGTCGGTTCCTAAAGCTGCTGCAATTGCATCAAAAGCATCGTTATCCGGTGCAAATACAGTTAAGTCAGCCAGAGGATTAGTTACAGCAGGTAACAATTCAGCAACTATAAGCGCAGCGGTTAATGAGGTAAATCCATTATCGATCGCGATATCAGCTACTGTTTCATTTGGTAGAATTACAGCATCGATTGCATGTACCACTCCATTGCTGGCAGTAAGGTCGGCTATAGTTACCATCGCTTGATTTGCATATACCATTCCTTCTGAACTTACAGTTAATTTAATAGTGTTAGCATCGTTTAATGGGGTAACAATATCTCCATTAGTAAGATCAGTTGAAAGTGCACTCGCTCCAAGAACGTGATATAAAAGAATGTCTGATAAGTTTTCAAGAGCTAATAAACCATCTATGTCGGTTCCTAAGGCTGCTGCTATAGCATCAAAAGCATCGTTATCCGGTGCGAAAACAGTATAATCAGCTAAAGGGTCAGTTAAAGCCGGTAATAATTCTGCAGTGATCACAGCCGCTGCTAAAGAAGTAAATCCATTGTCAATAGCGATATCAACTACCGTTTCTGAAGATAAAATAACGGCATCTATAGAATGAACATAACCATTATCAGCTGAAAGGTCAGCAGCGTTAACCATTGCATGGTTTGCATAAACATTTCCTTCTGAAGTTTTAGTAAGTTTAATAGAATTTGCATCATTTAAAGGGGTCACTATATCACCATTATTTACATCGGTAGAAGCAGCACTGATTCCCAAAACATGATAAAGAAGAATATCAGATAAATTATCTAAAGCTAATAAACCATCTATATCGGTTCCAAGAGCTGCAGCTAATGCATCGAATGCATCGTTATCAGGTGCAAATACAGTTAAAGAAGCCATGTCATCTTGCAAAGCGCTTTCCAGACCGGCAGTTGAAATTGCAGCAGCCAATGAAGTGTGATTAGGGCTGGTTGCGATAATGTCGTCATAAACATTTGTTTGAGCTGTCATGACAAAGGATGTTAAAACCAGTAAAGTTAGCAGTGATAAAATCCTGAATTTTGAGAGTAAATTTAATTGTTTCATGATTATTTGTTTAATGTTAATTTTAAAATCTTAAACAAACATACAATATTTTGTTTAATAAAAACAAATAAAAACTAAACAAAATTTAATAAAAAATATTTATCTACTGATAATCAATGAGTTGCGTTATTAAATTTTTTTACTATTTCCACATTTTTTGCAAGTGTTTTAAATCTCATCCCATTTTCTTGAATGACGGTAATTGTAATATGACCTGTTTTACTTGTATTTATATCTGTAAGCTTTCCACTTTTTCCTTTATGGGTACCGCCGATAACGACGCATGATGATCCGTCTAAAAGTTGGTTTTGATTCACCTTTTTATCATTCATAATATTTCTTTTTTTTGTTTTGACACTTCAAATGTTTCAAATATGATTAAAAATTATTGGCATTTTTAAATACTACAGCAAGTTGTAATAAGGACTCGTCCAATAGGTTTTAATACCATATAAATTGCTAGAGTAGCTTCTTTTTTGCTCGGAAAGAACGGGATTCCTTGCCGGCAAACTGCAATTTTAAAATATTATCAGCGATCGCTAGAGCCTCAAAAGATCCTTTTATAAATTGGATTTGATACTCGCGTCCCTCATATTTTACTCTTTATAATTACCTGTATTCGCTTTTTCTCTGCTTAAGGAATAGGGTAGATCTTCTAATTGGTCTCCCCAATTTTTATTTGCTTTATCGCCTAAATTGAAATTGAATGTACCACCATTTTGAATGCGATCATAGCTTATATAATTATGTGTGTAGACTTCATTATTTAAGCTTGTAGATTGAATATAAAAATTCCCAGCTGAATTATTCTTAGCATTTATTATAAAGGTATTTCCGTTTTCTAAGTTTAAAGTCGCCTTTTTAAATAGGGGACTTCCTATTACATATTGATCTACTCCAGGTGTTACGGGATAAAATCCTAGAGCACTGAAAACATACCAAGCAGAAGTTTGCCCATTATCTTCATCTCCACAATAGCCATCTGGTGTTGCAGAATATAATTTAGTAAGCACATCCCTAATTTTTCCTTGTGTTTTATAGGGAGTTCCTGCATAATTATATAAATAGATCATATGCTGGATGGGTTGATTTCCATGTGCATAATTTCCCATATTAACAATTTGCATTTCTCTAATTTCGTGTATGGTTCCGCCATAATACGAATCATCAAAATCAGGAGGCATAGTAAAAACAGTATCCAATTGTTTTATAAAAGCCTCTTTTCCGCCCATTAGATCTATAAGTCCTTGTACATCATGAAATACTGACCAGGTATAATGCAAACTATTTCCTTCTGTAAAAGCGTCTCCCCATTTTAAGGGATTAAAAGGTGATTGAAAACTCCCATCTTCATTTTTCCCTCTCATTAAATTAGATGAAGGATCAAATACATTTTTATAGTTAAAAGATCTTTTATAGTACTTTTCAGAAATGTCTTTTTTACCAAGTTTATCGGCCATTTTAGCAATAGTGAAATCGGCATAAGCATACTCTAAGGTTCTTGCAACATTCTCGTTAATACCAATATCATAAGGTATATATCCCAATCTAGTATAATAATCAAGACCTTCACGTCCTACAGAACTTGCTGGTCTTCCATTTTCCACTTCTGCATTTTTTAAGATCGCTTCAAATAAGATATCCCTATCATCATCAATGTTTCCTTTTAAAAAAGCATCAGCTATTATAGGAGCAGAGTTAGAGCCGATCATGCAATCTCTATGTCCAGGACTTGCCCATTCCGGAAGCCATCCGGATTCTTTGTAGGTGTTTGCTAAGCCTTTCATAATATTTCCATTCAATGTCGGGAACATCATATTAAAAAAGGGGTAGACAGCTCTGAAAGTATCCCAGAATCCATTGTCGGTAAACATGTATCCAGGTAGTACTTCACCATTATATGGACTATAATGAACGATTTCGTTTTTATCATCGTACTCGTATAATTTTCTAGGAAAAAGTAAAATACGATAGAAGCAAGAATAAAATGTTTTTAAATTTTCTATATTATCATCTTCGATCTGAATTTTATTTAACTCAGTTTCCCAAGCTTGTTTTGCCTTTTCTTTAGTCTCTTCGAAAGAATCCTTTCCTATTTCTCGGTCAAGATTTATTTGAGCTTGTTCTGGACTTATAAATGATGATGCCACTTTTACATGAACAAGTTCACCCTTCTTGGTTTTAAAACCAATGATCGCTCCAACATGTTTTCCTTCGCTATAGAGTGAGTTTTTCTGTAATTCCCAATCGTCTTTCCAGGTGTTTATTATTTCAAATTCCTTGTCGAATTCAGCTACAAAATAATTATGAAAATTTTCAGGAACTCCACCTGAATTATTTCTACAATAACCAATTATTTTATTCTCTTCTGGAATAATTTTCACCATGGAGCCTTTATAAAATGCATCTAGAATAATATATGAAGAATCAGATTTAGGAAAGGTAAATTTAAATTGTGCGGCTCTTTCAGTTGGAGCAATTTCTGCTGTCACGTCATAATCTGCCAGATATACATTATAATAATAGGGTTTTACTATTTCGGCTTTATGTGAGAACCATGATTGTCTATCTTCTTCTTCATATTTTAATTCTCCACAAACTGCCATAAAAGAAAAGGCTGCATAATCATTGATCCATGGACTTGGCTGATGTGTTTGCTTTATCCCTCTGATCTTGTTTTCGTTGTATTTATAGGTCCAGCCATCGCCCATTTTTGAAGTCATTGGAGTCCAGAAATTCATTCCCCAAGGCGTAGCAATTGCAGGGTAGGTATTACCATTTGATAAACTATATTTTGAATCCGTTCCCATTAAGGGATTTACAAAATCGACTAAAGAAAGTTTCTGTTTTGCTTCATTTGAGATGAACTTCTCTTCATTATTGCATGAAAAGAAACTAAATAAAAGCAGAGTAAAAATTAAAGCTTTGTGTTTTAAGTAGCTTAATGAGTGCATGATTTACTCAATTTAAAGTTTGATTTCAGCATTTCAATTTTTTTATTTTGAAAATAAAGGTTCCATTTAGATGTATAAGGTAAATTAAAAATTTACTTTTTACATTTTATTTTCAACTATAATGCTGATTTCATCAAAGATGCTTTAAGGTTCTATCGCTTTATTAAGCGAAACAGGTTTCATTCTATTCACCCCTACGAAAATGGTGATGAATAAGATCACTCCTAAAAGTGCCATGATCGATTCGGCTGTAAGCATACCAAAAGCACCCCATTCCCGATGCGACCATTCATCAATATAGATCATATAATAAATAGGAGCATTAGATAGCGAAGCAAATACATTGTATTTAGTAGCCGCTGCCCCTTTTCCTATGGCTTCAAGGACAAATGCACTAAATCCAACATATGCTAATCCCGAACTAAAGGCATAGAGGGATGTATATAAAATGAACATATCTTCTGTTTGAGGACTGAAAGCCATGGCAATGGTAACTGCCGCTTGTGTTAATCCAAAAAGTATATATGCTTTTTTTCTATCCATTTTGTCACAGATCCATCCACCAAGAAGACAGCCAATAGCTGAAAGTAAACCCCCTCCAACTCCGATTACCAGTGCAACAGTATCTGCTGATGCATTCCAGTCATTTGATATAGAAGACCATAAATTTGAGGCCGCACCTGTTCCTAATGGTAAAAAGCATAAAAAGAGGGCCAAAAAACCCATACGCGATTTGATCAACTTCCAAATATCTTTGTTGAGGTTAGCAAGTGTCTTTAAATAATTTTTTTCTTTTAAAAAGAGGGTAGGTTCTTTTAAGAAGAACAATCCAATACTACATAATAAACAGGCTAATGCGATGATAGTACCAGTCATCCATGGATCCGAAAGTCGCTCTGCTAACCAAAGACCTGCTCCGCCTCCAAGCCCAAATCCACCAAGATTCCCCGCTTGCAACCAACCACCTGCTCTACCTTTTAAATGATCTGGGGTATCATGAGCTAATAAACTTTCGGTCGACATTGCTATGTTCGTGTTAACTAAACTCATGAAAAAAACAACCGCAGTTATTAAACCTAAAGATTCAGCTTCCAAAGGGATGATGCCAGTTAAGAAAATACCCAAGGCAGTGATAACATTTGCAATGAGATACCACTTTTTTACGGTTAAAGTAGTATCAACAAGCGGAGCCCATAAGAATTTAAAAATATTGGGTATCAGTGCCATTGCAATTATTGGAGCCACTTGTGCCAGAGGGATTCCGGCTTTGGTCAGCAAAAAACCAATAGTTACTGTTACGTAACCACTCATGACACCAAATGGGGCCATTAAAAACATGAATACAATTGGATGAGCTTGCTTCTCTGAATTACCAGCTCTAAGATTATTTTTCATACTAATAGTTTATTTCAACTCTTATGCAGTCACACTTATTCATGTTCTCTGAAATGGATACATAAGTTCTCAATTGAACTTCTATTGTTCATTCAGTACCAGTGGATTGACTAAGTGATTTATTTTATAATAGTAACTAAATAAGTTGAAATATTTCTTCTTTCTTAAAAGAAGAATGAAATTTTTATTCTTTTGATCAATGTTGCATTTATTTTTTACATCTGATCTGTGGAATGATTATTCGACCCATCGTTCATCATTCAAAAATGAATGATCCGTAAGCGTTTTTAAAAAAGAAAGCAATTGTGCCTTCTCTAAAGCGTTTAAATTGATAGGCTCCTCTAATAATGGACTCTTATTTAGATGATCAAAACCACCTTCGCTGTAAAGATCGATCACTTCCTCCAATGAGTTAATGCTGCCATCATGCAAATACGGTCCACTCATTTCAATATTACGAAGGGATGGAATTTTAAATACAGCCCTATCTGTTTCCAGTCCTGTTAAACGCATTCTCCCCTCATCTTCATATTCTTCTTTCAATCCATTATTCGCAAAATCAAAACTCGTGAATAACACTCCTGAATGACATTCACTGCATTTCAATCGCGAACTATAGAACAGGTTCTTTCCTTCTATTTCATCTTCACTTAATAAACTATAATAGCCATTGTAAGTATAGAGATCAAATCTGCTTTGTCCGCTGATCAAACTGCGCTCGAAATTAGCCAGTGCCCGCGTCAAAACAAAGGGACTGAATTCACTTCCATAAGCTTTTTGTGCCAGTAAGGCATAGACGCTATCCTGAGCTAATTCTTCTACAATATCAAGTATGTTATGATTAAACTCATTGTGTTCCTGTATCGGTACCAACACTTGCATTTCAAGAGTTGGAACTCCACCTTCACGTAAAAAATTTGGAGCATAACCGATATTTGCCAACATCGAAGCGTTTCGCACTCCGGGTCGATCAAATACTCCGGGTGAAAATGCTTGATCATCAGAAAAGGAAAGTTGAGGATCATGACAACTTACACAAGCGATCGAATGATCTATGGAAAGTTTCTTTTCATAAAATAATTTTTTCCCTAATTCCCATCGCTCAAGCGTAAATTGATTGTCTTCCGGAATTTCCATCGGAGGAAACCAGGAGGGAGGATCCCAAACTGAAACAGGCGCTTTATCGCTTTCGGATTTTTTACAACCTGAAAAAAATAAAACAAACAAGATCAGTATCGGAAAAAACCAAAACCAACCTTGTCTGTATAAAAACCGATTGTTAAAATGGTGAAGCATATTCAGGATTTGTAACTAAGGTCTCATCGCTTAGGGTATTCAGGAAAGCGATGATGTCTTGAACATCCTGATCGCTTAATTGCAGTCCACCATTATTAAGTGGGTAGATCAAAGCAGGATCGATGGTCGAACTCATCACCATATCGCTATTATAATGCTGAACAACTTCTTCCAAAGTCTGAAAACGGCCGTCGTGCATATAAGGTGCCGTAAGTGCAACATTTCGTAAAGTAGGGACTTTAAACTTCCCGTTATCTGAACTGTTTTCTGTTACTAATGCCCTTCCAAGATCTTCCATATCACTATCCGCATCCAGTGCATTATTCATATACTGGTCATTTTCGAAATTTTTTCCGGCATGACAATGAGCGCAATCTGCTCCTGAAATATCGGGAAAGCCCGGATTGAATTCAGCAAAAAACAATGTACGCCCTCGTTCTTCACTTTCTGTCAATGAAGCAGTTCCGGCAAGGAATTGATCGTATTTGCTGTCACCCGAAACAATGCTGTTACAAAATTGTTCCAGAGCCAATCCAAGGAGTTCTTCCGTGATGGTCGATGATCCAAAAGCAGCCATAAAGAAATTAGGATATTCAGGATGGTTCTGCAATCGTTCTAGCAAAGTAGCCATAGCAAGATTCAGTTCCAGTGGATCCTGAATCGGTTTTACAACCTGGTCGCGGAGTAAATGAGCACGTCCATCCCAGAAAAACTCATTGTTATTCCATGCCATATTCACTACTGCCATCGATTGTCTTCCTCCGGGCATACCCTCAACTCCAATAGAAAATCGAGAAGTATCACTAAAGGCAAACTGTTGTTGATGACAACTTGCACAGTTTAAACTTTGATCCAGTGACAATAATTTATCGTAAAATAATCGTCGTCCTAAAGCTACTCCGGTCTTCGTGAGTTTATTATCCTCTGCTATTTGTGGAAGGGGCAGATCGTAAGTGTTTAAAATGTAGGGCGTAGTATCTATTACAACAATTGCCGGTTCATCTTCTTTTTTGCATGAAGCCAATAAAAGAATGACTCCTAAAAGGAGCAGTAATTTATTTGATCTCATCCTCTTATTGTATAATTAACTTCTTACTAAGTACTTCTCCATCAGTTGTGATAAAAGAAAGAAAATAGGTCCCACTTGGATGAGCGTCAAGTTGTAAAGATCCTTTTACATCTTTCCATTGTGCAACAACTCTTCCAGAAAAGTCGATAAGGCGTACAGATTGGAATTGAATAGCTTCATTAAAGAATAGTTGCCCATTATTTTCTACTGGATTTGGGTAAATAGATAGTGTGCTTTTAACGGCTTCGTTGATACCCACCTGCATAAGAACTGGCGTAAATACATAATCTCTGAAGTTTATTAGAAGATCTGCTGCTTCTCCGATAGAACCATGACTTATTACTCCGCTACTAACCGAAACATTACTTAAAGCTTTTTCATAATCGGCATCCAATTCGAGCAGGATCTCGTTATTGCTTGCACTTTCATTGAAGACGATCGTTTGTGAATAATAATTTTCATCCCCTAAAGCGTGGATCTGAAAGATCTCACCCAGATTAGAGCCGCAATTTCCTTCCATAGCAACAAATCGATATCCGGCTGCCCATCCCCAGTGCATGCTTGGGTTTTGAAAACCAAGAGGATTGCCATTTCCGTAAATAGAAGGGTCTAAATGGTTGGTTGCCTCATCTATACCTACAGCAAAGGAAATACTGTCTATAGAGCTGATGTCAAAATCCCCCAGAATATTAGAAGTAGTTCCGCTTCCATTAGCAAGAATATATAGATCATCTATTTCAGTCATGCTTCCATCATCGTGATACAATTTGAAAGAAGATAAATAATATTCAATCCGGGTTACATCAAATGCATTTCCAAGATCGTTTTCAGCTTCAGTATTGAATTCAAAATCGTTTGCTCCAAGCTTATGATTTATCTGAAGGCTTATTTCTGTTTGTGCAATTAGCAAAGTGCTTACTGCAAGTAATGCGATAGTAAGTATGTTTTTTTTCATTTTATTTTGTGTTGATTATTAATGAGTAATTTCTGTGTAATAGATCAATACACTATAAAAGAAATGCCTGATGCCTGATATATGCAGGATCATGGTCGTCAGGTGGCTTGGGGACTTTTTCGGGTGAATAAATGGATGTTAAAGAAGAATAGTATTCAAGACTATTTTCAAAATAAAGCAGAGCAGGAGTATCTTGTAGAACAACTTTTAAGTCGACTATTTTTTGCATATTAAACCAAACCAAGGATCCGATAAGCACTTGATTCACCGCGCAACAGCCTTTTGCATTGCCGGTCTTATGACATGGTGGGAGGTCATCTTGTGCAGTGGCATGCTCACAAGGAGTGGCAGAAACGAATAAAGCCGAACTTTCCAGCTCTCCATTACAAAGATGCTGATTGATAATGATATTTACCGATCCGGCAAATACAAACATCGCGAATGCTATGGCTCCCAGTTTTTTCAATGCAACCAAAAATAAAAAATAAAAATAAACATAAAAGCCATTAAGCTTATGTTTTAGTAATTAAAATACTAGTAATCAATGATATAAAAATAAAAATTTGAATTTTTCAGCATTATTGGATTCTTATTTTTCACTTGTTGTAAAAGAAAAATAAGTGACTACTAATTGAAATTAACGACTACCTCATTATTATTAATTTTAAAGACACTAAAAAAACATAGATCGATCATCCCTGTACAAAACAATTTTAAGACTGGCGATGAAGCGAATTTTGATAAGGTGTTCGATGCAGTATGGATCTTCCTAAAGTAACTTCATCGATATATTCCAATTCATCCCCGATCGATACACCACGCGCAATGGTAGATATTTCAAGTCCTTTAGTCTCTAATTTCCGATACAAATAAAAGGCAGTAGTATCGCCTTCCATTGTAGTGCTTAGCGCTAATATTAGTTCTTTGATCTCCTTATTATTCTCAATTCGTACTATAAGTTCATTGATCCGAAGATCATTTGGTCCGATTCCATCCATAGGTGAAATGATTCCCCCCAATACATGATAAACACCTTTAAACTGACTTGTAGATTCGATTGCCATTACATCTCTGATATCCTCAACGATGCAAATGATATTTTGATCTCTTCCAGCATTAGAACATACTTTACAGGTCTTTTCGTCCGATAAATTATAACAGGTATCGCACAGTCGAATTGATTTTTTTAACTCATCGATCGCTCCAACAAAATCACTAACCTCACTCTGACTTCTTTTTAATAAGGATAAAGCAAGTCGCAACGCTGTTTTCTTACCTATTCCGGGTAAGGAAGCGATCTGGTCGACCGCGTTTTCTAGTATTTTTGAAGGGATGTTCATCGAGGAACAAGTTTACAGAATTTTCTACTTAGTTGAAGAATTTTTTGGAAAAGATTGAATTGATTTTACTAGTTGAACTTTTTATAAAATTTCGCGCAAAGGCGCAAAGGCGCAGTTTTAATATTCTTAAGAAGTTTTTTTAAGCCAATATTTTAACTAATCAAGTTTTCATTTAATAATTAACTAGATACTTAGCCTCTTGGCGCTTTTGCGCGAAAAAAGCGAATCATTCTTTACTAAAATATATGAGAGGTGTTCTTTAACCAATATTCTCCATAGCTGGATTAATTAAAATTCCTGATTTTTCTAATGATATTCGGAAAGTACATCCTTTTTCAGGTTCGGAGTATTTTAAAAAGATCGTCTGTCATTCACTGTTTTTTCGGTCTTCCGTCTTTGGTCTTCCGTCTTTGGTCTTCGGTCTTCAAACAATCTCCACCTGATCACCTAAACGAACCTTTCCCGTTTTCTCAACAATGGCATTTAATCCAAAGTATATTCCACCTTCATTCATTCTTATTTTAGCTAAGGTCTGCAAAACCTCACTTCCTTTTTCTCCCGTTATTGGATCGATATTTATTACTGTACAACGAGTACAGGGTTTTGGAATTCTTAAAATGACTTCACCGATCCGTAATTTTTTCCAATGGTCTTCATCCCACGCTTTTGTATGCTCAAATACTAGGTTTGGCCTGAAATGCTCCATGCTTATCGGATCTCTTAATTGATCATTTAGATCTTTGAGAGAAGCCGTATTGGTGATCAAAATAGGGTAACCATCTGCAAAACTTACGATCTCATCCTCACTTTTGGAATATTTGGGATTGATAGGGCGGTGATCACTTTCATCCATATATACAAAGCGAAGCGACTCACCGATCTGTTCCGAGATCCATTGATCCAAATCTGGTTTTAAAAAACGATGCGAAGTACATAAGGTCCGCCAAATACTTACTTCAGTCTTTTTTAATTCAAACTGAAGTTCCTGTTTAATTACAAAATTCGTTCTTCGGTCTCTTAATACGATATTCTCTTCGGTGATGCCAACATCGATCTGACTAAGCAGAGGGAATTTACGCTGACTTACAAAAGTATTGTTATCGTCAATAAGCATAAATCTACGGTCGTCTTTTAATCCACGCTCATGGATCTCTGAAGATTTAATGTGATTACCGCTAAGCGACTTAACAGGATAGTGAATAATATCTGATATCTTCATATTTTAACTTGGCTAAATGAGCTTATTTATTATAATTTTAGCATTTCAATAAAAAAAATATTCTTGAACGCAAAGGCTCATAAATATACATTATTATTTTCCTTTATTTTATTCTGCTTCAGCCTTTCAGCGCAAGAGATGACTCGGGTAAGAGGAAAAGTCTTTGATGCAAATACAGGTGAACCCATTCCATTTGCAACCGTTAGCTTTAAAGATAAGAACATTGGAACCACCACCGATTTTTCAGGAAATTTCTATTTAGAATCAGGATTTGCTTCAAATACTATTGTGATCAGCTCGCTTGGCTATGAAAGAATTGAACTGAAAATTCAGATGGGGAGTAATAATTATGGACTGGAAATAAATATGCAGTCGAATGAAATATTACTGGATGAGGTAAATATCGTTGCCGAAGGGAAAAAAAGGAAATATAAAAATAAGGGAAATCCTGCTGTATTGCTGATTCGAAAAGTGATTGAAAATCGGGATGAGAACCGAATATCCAGTCTGGATACCTTCTCGATCGACCGCTATCGTAAAATTGGGATCGATATCAATAATATCACCGAACGATTTATGAAGAATCCGGTTTTTAATAATATCCCGGATATTTTTAATTATGTGGATACGTCTGAAGTCAATGGTAAACCTTACTTACCTATCTATATCAATGAAACGATGTCGACCATTTATGAACAGAAAAACCCTTCAAAACATAAAGAAGTGCTCTATGCTGAACATTCGGTCGGTTTCGAAGAATTGATCGATGGTGAAGGGATCGCTTCTATGATGAGTGTGATCTACCAGGAAGTCGATATTTATGATGGAAGTATTTCTTTTCTCAGTAAAGATTTTGTCAGTCCGATCGCAAACATTGCCCCTTCTATTTATCGCTTTTATATTTTG
>JAHECK010000044.1:0-20107 GCA_024641785.1 Flavobacteriales bacterium
CGACGTATCATAAAGTAAAAAATGCGGGTATTGTTTTACCGGGCGAATCTTAATCTTCTTCCGGGCTTGAGAAATCTTCGTAGGATAGCGCATAGACTCTAAACTCCACCCTTCTGTTCTTTTGTCTTCCTGTTGATGTGCTATTAGAGGAAACAGGTTCTCCTTCTCCTTTCCATCGAATACTTAAACGGCTTCTGTCAATACCACGAGCAGCCAAATATTCGATCACTTCTGTAGCCCTTTCCTGAGAAAGTTCGAGATTATAACCTTCTCTTCCAAAAGAATCGGTATGACCTATCATTTCGAGTTTATAAGATTTGTTTTCGAGCATAATTTCAAGAATATCATTCAATTGATCAATCGCATGATCATCCAATTGAGCCTCATCAAAGTCGAAGAGGATCTGCTCTAAGGCAATTTCGGTAACGATCGGCGGATCCGGTTTTTCGCCCATGATCAACTGCTTTTTCATTCTGGATATCCCATCGAAACAACGCTCATCCTTTGCTAACTTTAGCATTGAAACATGATCTAAATAATAATAAGCATAATCCCAGGCATGTCGGGGTTTCTCAACTGTAATGTTCCTGTATTTTACATTCAATTCAGAATCATATTTAAAGTTTCCAAAGGTTAAATATTGCTCACCTCCGCTTGCAATATATATTTCACTAATCTCCATCCAATCGGTATCATCTTGCAATAAATATCCTTTTGGAACCTGAACCTGAGGAATCACACTCAATGTTTTTTTACCGTTTCCTTTTATTTTATTCCTTGAAATATGCACTCCAAAACCATCGATCATATATTGAGAATAATCAGCAAGCGAAACTAGAAAGGAAATACAATAGCTTTCTCCGGCAACTAAAGCTTCGCTTAATTTAACCTGAATGTATTCTCTCGAATTATTTTCTTTTGGAGCAAAAGCGACCAGTCCAATATATCCAGGACCCATTACCGCTGATTGTGATCCCATTGGATTATTTGGAACACTAAAGGATTCACTACAAACATTAAAATAGTCGGCAGTACCCGTTGTAGGTTGAGTCCAATGATTTACAATTTTTAACTGCCCTTGGGTAAAACCATATGGACAATATTTAAATTGATCAAACTCCCCATTTGGAACCAGATTTTGGGCATCCACATCAAATGAAAGCAATAAGATAAATAATGAAAATAGGATTCGCATACCCATGTAACGGAAGTCCCTTGATTATTCTTATGAAGAAAAAGTTTTAATTCTTGATCAAAACAAATTCAACCCTTCG
Organism: Flavobacteriales bacterium; assembly: GCA_024641785.1. GTDB lineage: Bacteria > Bacteroidota > Bacteroidia > Flavobacteriales_D > JAHECK01 > JAHECK01. The sequence goes on from JAHECK010000044.1 coordinate 1,275, forward strand.
GTTTTTAGCCATTGCTAAAGGTGTTTTACCTAAACTTGCAGGGCTCGAGTCACCTAAACCGTAAGCCTCTAATCGACTTTTAGAAATACCTTTGCTCGCAAGATAATCTATCGCTTTATAAGCTCTATCTCTTGAAACATTATCATAATTAGGATCTTCCTTTGCCTCCTCAGCTTCTTCTTTGTCTGTAAATCCAGTTATTTTTAAGCGATAGCTCGGATTTGCATTCAACATATCGGCTAAACGATCAAGATCAGCTTGAGCTGAAGCATTCAGATCTGTTTTAAGATATCCGAAATAAATTGTGCTGTTCAATGCGATGTCGCTTGGACTGCTATTTTCATCAACCGTTGATGCTTTACTATAAATAACATCCGGTCCACGTTCTTTTTTGGCATTGCAATTACATTGTGAATAATTATCGATCGGAACAACCGATACATCATCAATATAATAATATGCCATTTGAAATTGAGGTTCTTTTAGTCCTGGAGGGGCAGGAACATTTTCATTTACTGTTTTTGAATCCTGAACGAAATTTCCAATCACTAAAAAATCTTCCTTACCTAAAGCCGTGTAAACATTACAAACAAGTTCCCATGAACGAGTGTTTTTAAACACTTTTTGAAGATTGTTTTTAACTTGTGCGTCAACATAAATATTCATTTTTGTTTCAATATCGTCATTTGGTTTTCTTGTTAGATAAGCAGCAAGATCTGCGACACCAAACTTTGAATTCTCTGATAAACTCACATAAAATTTTACACAGTACATTTTCCCCTTTTCAAGAGGCTCTCTTAATTGTGTGAAAATATAGGATCTGTATATTTTTGGATCATAACTAAATGCAGTTATTCCTGCATAGTGAGAGCCACTATGAGCATCCTGATATCCATAAACATTTGAAGGAACTCCAATTTCCGGCTCTTCATTTCCGGCCTCAAAATAATCAGGCTTTATAACGGTATAAGCATCCCAATCTTCCACCATATAAAATTTTCCCAATTTCTTTAACTTCCCAACATACCCTTCTAGTTCACCATTATTGACTAGATTTTCTTTATCATTAACATCCTGTGAATACAGAGGAGAAAAAGTTAAACACAGTAATAAAATTAATAGAGTAGCATTTTTAATCATAAGATAATATTTAATTCGGGTGAAAATTTACTTGATTTTACTGTATAAATAAAATGTTTACTAGTACTGATTTCAAAAAAGATGAAAATCAATTTCATAAAACGATCGATTTCATAAATCTTAAATTCATCTAAATTGGATTCAGCTACTTGTGTTCCAATATATATGCCATAAATTTGAATTAAGAGTCCCTGAAGCTAACACAGCAATTATGAATGCTTACTTTATATTTATTCAACATAAAAAAGACTAATATTATAGAACTTGTTAAAATTAAGTGAGACCATTAAATAAATTCTTTCGAGTATTTTTGAACTATGAAATTCGCGTTTTTTAAATATCAAGGAACTGGAAATGATTTTATCATTATTGATGATAGAAATCGCTCTTTCCCAATTGATCACTCATTGATCATTCAGCTATGCGATCGGAAATTTGGCATTGGTTCAGATGGACTTATCCTCATTCAAAAAAGTGAAAAAGCCGATTTTCATATGGAGTTTTTTAATCCTGATGCTTCACAAAGTTTTTGTGGGAATGGAAGTCGCTGCGCCTCCGCTTTTGCATATAGAATAGGAATTGCCGACAAAGCTATGCGTTTTACTGCCATCGATGGGCTACATAATGGATTTATTTTATCGGAGGAATTAGTTGAAGTGAGTATGAAAAATGTAAATGAGCTCAGATTCAATAATGAAGACTTGATCCTAAATACAGGTTCCCCTCATTTTGTTCGATTTATTGATGACCTTTCAAAAGAAGATATCATTGCAAGAGGAAAGGAGATCCGTTACTCTGAGGAATTCGCAAAAGAAGGTATAAATGTTAACCTTGTTGAAGTACTTGATCCAACTCTTTTAAATTGTGCCACTTATGAAAGAGGGGTCGAAAATGAGACCCTATCGTGTGGGACCGGAGTAACTGCAGTTGCCTTAGCGGCCAATGCCGCAAAAAATATGACATCTCCTGTTAGTGTAAAAACAAAAGGTGGCCAATTAAGCGTTAGATTTACTAAAATTGATAATGGATATTGCGATGTATTTTTAAAAGGTCCGGTTAAATTGGTTTTTAAAGGGGAAATAACACTATAAATGCTGAAAGGAAAACATATTTATTTTCGGGGTGTAGAAATTGATGACCTTAACTTCATTGAACGATTGGAAAATAATCCTGAAAATTGGCTGGTCTCAGGTACATTAATTCCATTTTCCCGAAAGTCCATTGAGGAATATATCAACGCCATCCGAAACTTACAAACTGATAAACAATGCAGATGGATCATTTCTTTAACATCGAATGATGAATGCATTGGCGCGATCGATCTTTTTGAATATGATTCGGTACATCGCCGTGCCGGAGCCGGAATAATCATTGAAGAAAAATACAGGAAGAAAGGATATGCCTCACAAGCATTAGATCTACTCATTGAATATTCATTTTCACATTTAAATCTATTTCAGTTATGGGCATGTATAATTGACAATAACATTGCCAGTCAAAATCTCTTTTCTAAAGCGGGATTCGAACTTACTGCTTCTAAAAAGAATTGGATTTTTAGTGGTGGTTTATGGCATAATGAATACATTTATCAATTGATAAATCCAAAAATATAAGTAAATGAACAGGCTTTTTCGCCTTCTTGGATTACTCGGTATCATCATCGTTTTATTACTATCCTACATTTATTATGTATGGTATGTGCAAGAGATAGTAGATATACCAGAAGGTGAAAAAATAGAATTATATATACCCACTAACACTACTTTACTCGAGTTTTTTAATATCCTGGATGAAGCAGATGTAATTTTAAACTTAGATGATTTTGAACTTTACGCTGTATTAAACCGGATCAAAAAAGTAAAGTCTGGCCGATATATTTTATATCCGGGTATGACCTGTCATAAGGTTGCGAAAATGTTTGTATCCGGGCTTCAGACTCCACTTAAAGTGGCTATCACTCCTTCAAGATTACCTCAAGATCTGGCATTGAAACTTTCAAATAAACTGGAACTCGATTCATTAACTATTATAAATGCTCTTTTATCAGATAGTTTAGCTTCTGTTTATGGTTTTTCAAAACTTGACTTTTATACCCTTTTTATTCCTGATAGTTATGAGATCTATTGGAATATCTCTATCGAAAATCTGCTAAAAAAGATGAAGATTGAGTATGATAGATTCTGGAATGAAGATCGTTTGAACAAAGCGAATACCATTGGTCTCAACCCAAAAGAAGTGGTCGTATTAGCATCGATAGTTTATGCTGAGCAATCACAATTTTCTGATGAACGACCACGAATAGCAGGATTATATTTAAATCGATTAAGAATTGGCATGCTGCTTCAATCCGATCCAACACTCATTTTTGGTATTGGTGATTTTAGCCGTAATAGGGTATTAAATAAAGATAAAGAAATCAATTCTCCTTTTAATACTTATAAATATGCTGGACTTCCTCCAGGTCCGATCTACTCTCCTGATAAAAAAAGTATTGAAGCCGTATTAAATCCGGAAAATAATAATTATTTGTATATGTGTGCTAAATCAGATTTCTCAGGTTATCATGCATTTGCAGAAAATCTATCTCAACATAATATCAATGCCCGTAAATATCAACGGGCACTGAACAAAGCAAGGGTTTACAAGTAAGATCTAAAAGTCCTGATTTAAAAAGAAACATTTATCCCAAGCATATAGTTTATACCTGCCTGTGGATATAAACCATCCATATTTAAAATTTCATCACCCGTTTTATATTTATATACCCATCCGTTAGATACATAATCAACATTGAATACATTCTTGACGATAAAAAGAAATGAAATATTCCGGATACCGATATGTTCTAAGTTATAGTTTAGTCTGATATCATTTACAAAATAAGCATCGATACTTCTCGAATCTTCAGAGGTATTATCCAAAAATTGCTTTCCAACAAATTGAGAAATAAAGGTGACCTTTAAATCCTGCTTTTTATTCATCTTGTATTCTTGTTCAAATAAAGTAAAAGCAATTTGACTTGAAATGATCCAGCTCGGAGAGAAAGCAATATCGCTGGTACCCAAGTTTAAACTATCTTTTCCCCAGGTATCCCAATTATCGATATACTCCACATTGTTTTTAATTTTATTTTGACTTGCAGTCGCATTAAAAACCCAATTTAGCCATTCGAATGGCTGATAATTCAAATTTAATTCGATCCCTCTTCGATAGGAATCTTCAACATTCGTTCTGATCTCCGCTCCTACATCATTCAATTCGCCACTGTTAATTAATTGGTTTTTATAATCCATATTATAGAAAACCAAATTCATAATTAGTTTTTTTAACTGCAATGTATATCCCAATTCCAGATCATATAAAGTTTGTGGTTTTGGCTGATCATTAGGCGGGGCAATGATGTAATCGTCTCTGCCCGGTTCCTTACTTCCAACAGCAAAGGAGGCAAATATTCTATTTTGTGGATCTAATTGGGCGTTAATCCCCGCCTTAGGATTGAAAAAATTCAGATCAATACTTTGTTGCAAATCAGAACCCTCATTATCGATCCCTAAAAAATCATAATAAACATGTCGATACTGAAGGTCGCCATATAAGCTAAAGATTGAATTTAAATCATAAGTGGCTTTAGAATAAATATTTCCATCATTCTTTATTGAACTATTTTGATAATAGGTAAATGGAGAATTATAAGTAGTAGAAATAGTTGACCAAATTACATTCCCATAATGATCTCCTTTATATTGGTTATACCCTCCACCGATCACCACGTCCCATTTCTTTTTATTATAACGAAGGTTAAATACCATTCCATAATAATCATTATCCAGCCACCTTTGTCGAATAAAATCAGAATTTGTAATGGTATCATTTCCTATGATTGGTTCGTCAATTCCATAAAAAGCATAGCTATTATCATCAAAAGCGTTTTCTTCATATTGATATTGCTCAAAATAGCCCTTCCCTTTTGTATAGAATCCGGAAACGCTTAAAACCAAATTTCTGTTCAGTTCCTGATTCCAATGCAGTTGATTATGAAATTGATTATAATCATCCACTTCATTTTCGTACAAATAGTAATTATATCGCCGATCAGAATTCAACAAATTGGCAGTATGCTCAGGTCCATAGCCATTTAAAGCAGCATAGTTCATCATTCCCTGTTCGTCGTTAATTAAACGGGATCTTGGCACACCATACCATGCCTGATGCGTTACTTCGCCTCCTCCAAAGGCAATAAAGCGCAGACTTGATCTTTTTCCTGAATATTGAACGCTTCCAAAATAACTACTTAGTGTAGCTGCAGATCTATCCATATAACCATCCGATTGAATGAGTGATCCCCTGGCTGATATAGACCAATGCTTATTTAGGGTTCCTGTAGCTAATTTCAAGGTAGCTTTCATGGTATTAAACGACCCGTAAGCAAGGTTAATTTCGCCCGAAGGAGTAGTTGACACATCTTCGGTTTGCAAATTTACTGATCCACCAAAGGCTCCTGATCCGTTAGTAGAGGTTCCAACCCCTCGCTGAATTTGGATATCCTGTGTCGAAGAACTTAAATCGGGCAGATCGACCCAAAATACTTGTTGAGATTCAGGGTCATTTAATGGAATTCCATTTATTGTGACATTGATATTACTTTGATCAGAACCTCTCATTCGCATATAGGTATAGCCAATACCATTTCCGGCATCGCTAGTATACACAATGGATGGGGTTAAACTTAAAAGCTCCGGCATATCCTGTCCAAGATTCTGAGCGGCAATACTTTTTCGATCTATAGTAGTAAATGCAAGGGGTGATTCTTGATTTAAGCGTGTTGCAGTAACAGTAAACTCATCTGATAAATAAGGACTGAAAAGCAATTGAAAATCCATAGTAAGATCTGCGCTTATTTGAAGATCTACCGATTTGCTTTCATAGCCAATAAAGCGAATTTCAATTTGATAATCTTTTTCCTCCAATTTATTGAGAGTATAGCTACCATCAACATCTGTAGCTACGGCAATATAACTACCAATAATTTGAACAGTAGCACCAACCAATGGGCTTCCATCCTGATCTGTTACTTTTCCTTTAAGGGTAAATTGTGAAAATCCACCTAGGGCAAAAAGTAAAAAAACGAGCGAAACTAAACTCCTTTTTAAGCTTTCAATATTGAACATTTTATTTTAATTTAATTTAAACTAAACGTTGATGCGGGGAGCATCATCGCATTAATTTAAACCCTTTCCCTTCCCGGCATTATCCGAACAGGTTCGATGGGTATAATCTCAGCCCGTATATTAAGGCACCCCTATGAGATGAAGCTAAATTAAAAATAGTGTTTGGATAAATAAGCTATTCGGGCAATTTAAATCAACTAATTTTAATTTCTAAAATTAGCATTCTTAACATATTGAAAAGAAAAGGTTTAGCATTTCTACGAACGTTTAGATGGGGATAATTTCCGCTTTAGCAGCAAAAAATTCCATTTTAACATGAATATCTTTGTCTGGGACGTAGAAATAGTAACTTCCCTTCAAATTAATTTTTGATTTTCAGATTAGAATCAATAAATGTAGCTGTATTAATATGAGAAACAGACTTTACAAATTCTTCCATTTTATCGCTCTTTTAGTAGGGTTTATATTGATCACATCTGCGGGTCAGGATCCCTTTTTCTTTAGTGTTTCAAAGGGGAAAATACACTTTGTTTCGGAAGCACCTTTGGAATTAATTGAGGCAGAAAGTTCAGAGTTAGTTGGAATTCTTTCCAGTGAAAATCAATCTTTTGCATTTTCTGTTCCAATTAAGTCATTCCTTGGTTTTAATTCTCCTTTACAAAGAGAACACTTTAATGAGAATTATATGCAGAGTGAAAAATTCGAAAATGCCACATTTTCAGGTACTATCATTGAAGAAGTAGATCTATTCACTCCCGGAATTATTGTGGCAAGAGCCAAGGGGAAATTTAATATTCATGGAGTCGAACATGTTCAGATGTTGGATGTGCTGTTAACTACTAAAAAAGATCAAATTGAAGTAGAGACTCAATTTGATCTACTCTTAGAAGATTACAAAATAAACATTCCAAGAATTGTAAATAAAAAAATTGCCGAATCAATACATATCACAGTACATGCAACGCTTAATAAGAAATAGCTCCTTTACCATCCTGATATGGGTCGTTTTGTTTATGCTTCCTCTTACTAGTTATAGTCAGAAGCTGTATTTCAAAAAAACCAATATTATAGACAAAGAACTGGGCATTATCATTAATGATTTTACACAAGACAAAAATGGTTTCTTGTGGCTTGCCACTAATGAAGGTTTGATACAATCTGATGGAGAAGAACTATTAAGATCCCATTTTTCTGATAGTAGCTTAACTGAGGCGATTCGATGCCTATATTATAAAAATGATCTATTATACCTAGGATCCGAAACCGGCTATTTATCGATTTTTTCAATAAAAAATAACACCAGTACGAAACGAATTAAAATTAGCCCCTCCCCTATAAATTCATTGTGCATAGATGACAATAATATTATTTGGGTAGCTACTGAAGATAACGGGATTTATACGCTCGATTCTGATGAAATAAACCTTATCGACATCAATTTTGATCTGGCTGATAACACCGTTAATGATCTTTTATATGACCAAAAAAGAAGGGCGATTTGGGCCGCAACTGATCGAGGAATAAGTCTTTGCACGATCACAAATAAGAAATTGAAAATAAAAAATTTTGGGAGTAATGATGGCCTTCTGGATAATTTGATCACTAAAATTGAGCAAGACAATGAAGGTTCAATATGGCTAGGATCCTATTCCGGAAAACTCTTTTTAATAGACAGCCTCGATCAAATTCAAAATATCGATCTTGCTCCATGGCGAACGGACAAGATCATCGATCTGAAACTGAATAATAATTCCATTTGGATCGCTTGTGAGGAAAACGGAATTGGTGAAGTAAATACATCTGATCTAAAACTAGGATCTTATGATCAAAATGAATTGATATCAGGAATTAAAGGGATTCAATTTGTAAATGAAAATCATCTTCTAATAAACAGCAGTGAGAATGAATTTTTAATTGCCGATAAAAACATACAGATCTATACTCAGGAAAATGGATTAGAAATTAATAAACTTAGCCTGGTTTATACCGATAAAAACGGTCTCTTATATTTCGCTAATGATCAGGGCATCTATCAGAAAGAAAAGGATAACAAATTTCAACTATTAGTCGACCTGAAAAAGGAAGGAATCGAATACGTTATTTCGCTTCTTATTGATTCAAAAGGAGTGATTTGGTTTGGAACTTTTGATCAGGGTTTATATAGTTATAAAGATGGAAACTTAAAGCAATATTTAGAAAATGAAGGCTTGATCAATAATAATATAATGACCCTTCATGAATGGGATAAGGCGATTTGGTGTGGAACATTAGGAGGTCTTTGCAGGATAGATCAGAATGAGGATGAGATAGTGTTTACGAATTACTCAAAAGAGCAAGGCTTAGATGCAGCCTACATTTATCAACTTTATTCTTCAGAAAAGCTATTATACATTGCAACAGATGGAGAAGGATTAATTCAATTTGATAAAAAGCAGTTTAAAACAATACATACACAACTTTATGAGTCTGTATATGATATTACGGGTTTAGGAGATGACCATCTCTTCTTATCTGTTGAGAACGGAAGGATTATTGAACTCGAAAATGGCGTTAAAAAGAAAGTCTTTAGTATTATAAATAAAGACAGACCCATTGATATATCAGGAATATGTCAATTAAATGCCTCCAAACTTATTTTTGTTTGGGAAAAAGGGATCGGAATCCTAAACATCAATAATGGTCGTTATCAGCTTTTTGGAAGCTCATCCGGTCTTAACGATTTCAGCTATGACTTTCTTAATATTTTGAGTAATGATAAAGAAGGAAATACCTGGATAGGGACTCAAAAATATCTTGTAAAACTAGAGTCATCCATTTTAGATATTCCACTTGCTCCCCTTAGTTTGATTCGAGCGGTTGAACTTTTTTCTACTCCATTAGACACCCAATTTCATCATTTTAATTTTGATGAAAATCACTTTACTTTTCAATTGAGCAGCATATGGTATCAGGACCCAAAAATTGTTCAACATCAATATCGATTGATCGGTTTAAATGAAGAATGGCAAACAACTAAAGACAAAACAATCGTTTTTCCAAAATTGGAATCCGGCGACTATAAATTTGAATTCCGTTCCGGATTTAATGAGTCCATAACCGATGCCAAAATAGTTAGTTATTCGTTTAGAATTAGCAAAGTCTTTTATTCGACATGGTGGTTTTTTACGCTTTCAATTATTCTATTTTTAATAGGCATTTATGGCTTAATAAAATACCGGGATAGAAAAACAATTCAAAGTAAAAAATTAGAATACGAACGGGTTCTATCTCAATTTGAACTTTTAAAAAGTCAGATCAATCCTCATTTTTTATTTAATAGTCTAAACACGGCCTATGCATTAATCGCAAAAAATGAGGAAGAAGCACGAAACTATCTGCTAAGTCTTTCAAACTACTTACGGGCTATTTTAACCAAGAATCAGGAACATGTGATCAGCTTGACGAAGGAATTAAAATTCGCTAAAAATTATACTTTACTTCAAAAGAAACGCTTTGGAGATAACCTTATTTTTGAGATTAACATCGAAGACGAACGTGTCCTTGAAAGTTATATTCCTCCATTGACCCTTCAAATATTATTAGAAAATGCAATTAAACACAATATCATTTCTAAGACCAACCCACTAATAACTAAAATTTTTATTGAAGGCGATTTTTTACATATTGAGAATAATCTTCAATTAAAGAAAGGGAGTGGTGAAGGAACCAAGATCGGTTTGTCCAATATAAAAAGCAGATATAAAATACTTTTTGATAAAGAAATTATCATCACCTCTAATGATCAATCATTTGTTGTTAAATTGCCTATAATTTATAAATATGTTGAAAGTTTTACTGATTGAAGATGAACCATTAGCCATTGAGCAATTGGAATCAATGGTACTAAAATGGGACTCCTCAGCTGAAATTACAGGACGAATAGAATCCTTGGAGGAAGGATTTAAATGGATAGAAAACAATGAATGGCCGGATGTTATTATCAGTGATGTTCAACTTTCGGATGGTTTAAGTTTAGAGCTTTTTAAATTCGGCATTCCGGAACATTGTAAAATTATTTTCGCAACTGCATACGATCAATATGCGATTGATGCATTTCGAATTCAGGCACAGGACTATCTATTAAAACCCATTGACGAAAAAGCCTTATTTAAAGTTTTAGATAAACTCAAGAAGGTCCCGGATCATGAATTGAAAATTGATTATCATTTTCTCGCTGATCTGGTAGCCAAAAGGCTTCAGCCTAAAAACAATATTTTCTTAATTCGATTTAATAATCAATTGATCGATATTAACTCGAACGATATTGCATTTTTCTATATCTCTGATCGAACGGTTTTACTATGCACATTTGATAATAGAAAATTACCAATGGACGAATCACTTGACCAATTAGAACTCCAACTTGATTCAACTATTTTCTTCAGAGCCAATAGAAAGTGCATTATAAATCACAAGGCGATCATTAAGATCAAAAGCTATTCCAGCTCAAAATTATTATTAGAAACGGCTCCTATCTTTCCCGAAGATGAAGTAATTATCAGCAAGGAAAAAAGCCCTCTTTTCAAGAATTGGCTTAAAGATCGAAAAGCTTAATCAACATTACTTCCATTTTAAGCACTAAAAAAGGCGATTCGAACATTTTTAATTGTCCTGATTCCTTTTTAATTCTATTCTTACTGCAAATATATTTCACTCATGAAAAAGCACTATATTTTTCTATTATCGGTTTTCGCTTTATTAATTGGGTCTTCCTGTACGCATGAAGTTTTAAGCCCTATCAATAATACACCTCCCACTCCAAATGATAGCATTCCTGATCTCCCACCTATTGAATCAGACTGCGATAGTGATTCTATCTATTATACAAACACGATCGCCCCACTTTTAGGATCCAGTTGTGGATCTTCGACGGTATATTGTCATAATTCTCCTAGCGACGAGAATGAACAAATAGATCTAAGTTCCTGGTGGTCGATAATGAATGGAGATGAGGATGAATTAGTAATACCCGGGAACCCCTTTAATAGTAAAATGATAGAGAAAATACTCGAAGGAGAAATGCCGCCTGATACATCTTCCTTTTCGATAACAAATGATCAAATAGATCTATTAACAGCATGGATCGCTCAAGGTGCTCAGGATAATTCCTGTAACGAAGGATGCGATACCACGAATGTATCTTTTCAATCGGATATCTTCCCAATTATTTCCCTTTACTGTACAAGCTGTCATTCCGGTTCCGATCCAAATGGTGGAACTCTGCTTGATAACTATTCTAATATCAGAAACGCTGCCGTAAATGGGAACCTCATCGATGCGATAAATTGGCAGGGCACGGTCGTCCCAATGCCTTTCGAATTAGATCAGTTGAATGAATGTTATATTAATTTAATACAAATCTGGGTTGATAATGGAGCCCTAGACAATTAAACTATGAATACTAAAATTCTCATACTTTCCTCAGGCTTAATAATGCTTTCGTTTTTAAATTCCTGTTATTACGATAAGGCGGATGTGCTTAATGATGGATTCATTTGTGACACCACATCCTATACTTATTCAGGCCAAATTCAGCCAATTATAAGCCAGTATTGTATTTCATGTCATAATGCTACTACTCCTAACGGAACCGTACGACTTGATAATTACGATCAGGTAAAAATGAATGCCGATAATGGAAATTTGCTTGGTGCTATTAGACATGAAGCCGGTTATTCTAACATGCCAAAAAATCAACCACAGTTAAATCCATGTAATATTTCACTTATTGAAAAATGGGTAGCAGATGGGTCACCTAATAATTAATTAATATGAAAACAAAGATCAGCATTGCCATTGCATTTGGAGTTGTTATAGCCCTTGCCGCAGGATTCTACCTTTTTAATAAGCCACATGCAGATATTGCGAGTCAGAGTCCGGCAGCAACGCTCTCTGCAAGTGACCTGTTTAATGAATTTTCGAGTGACGAAACGGTTGCAAATCAAAAATATTCAGGAAAAGTGGTTGAAGTAAACGGAGAGATCCATTCGATCGAAGAAGGAAGCAATGGGGACATGAACATACTTCTAATGGGAGCTTCAGATATGTTTGGTGTATCTTGTAATATCAGTAAAGAAGAAATAAGCCAGGATCTGGTAATTGGTCAACAAGTAAGTATCAAAGGAGAGTGCAGTGGAATGTTGTCGGATGTTGTTTTAATAAGATGTGTAATTGTAAAAAAATAAGAACATGAAAAGGAAAATAATTTATATCGGATTAGTTACGATCAGCTTAGTATTAATGTTGATCACAAGTTTAAATGCTCAGGATAAATATTTTACCCGAGATGGATTTATTTCATTTTTTTCTTCCACTCCAATGGAAGATATAAAAGCAAACAATTCTAAAGTAAGTTGTATTGTTGATATTACGTCAGGAAAAATAGAAATAGCCGTCTTAATGAAGGCCTTTGAATTTAAAAAGGCATTGATGGAAGAGCATTTCAATGAAAACTATGTAGAATCAGAAAAATACCCAAAAGCGACTTTTTCCGGGACGATTTTGAATATTAAGGAAATCAATTTTTCTAAAAACGGTGCCTATCCTTCAAGTGTAAAAGGATCATTGACAATACACGGAGTAACAAAAGAAATTACTTCCGAAGGGATCATAGAAGTGATCGATGGAAATGTGAAAATGATCAGCGAATTCAAAGTGAGTCCGGAAGATTATAAAATTGAAATTCCGGGTGTCGTTAGGGATAAGATCGCTAAAGAAATGTTATTAAATTTTGAAGCAGTATTAGCCCCATTTAATCGTTAGATCATGATTCTCAAAAGCCTAAAAAGACAAACAATCACCATATTTCTGGTGCTATTTTCAAGTTTAATGATCGCTCAGGATGATGAAATGGATCTTCTTGATCTTTTAGGGGAAGCCGATGTAGTAAACTATACTACTGCCAGTTTTAAATCTTCGCTGGTAGTAAATCTGGAATCGATAGAAAATACGCATAAAGGAGTTCTCGATTTTAAGATCATGCATCGTTTCGGACCTGTAAATGATGGTTTTTATGAATTTTTCGGATTGGATCAAGCAACTACCCGACTTGGATTTAAATACGGACTAACAGATCGAATCGAGTTTGGAATTGGGAGAAGTACATTAAATAAAAATTATGATGGCTCTTTTAAATGGAGGATCTTATGGCAAAGTACAGGTTCTAAAATAATGCCAATATCCTTAAGTTTTTATACGGTTACTTCTTATCAGAGTGTAAATTATGGTGAAAATGATCCTAGAGAAATTTATAAAGTAGATAAATTCTCTTATACCTTTCAATTTTTACTGGCACGGAAATTTAATGAGAAACTTACAATGCAACTTGTACCTTCAATGGTGCACAGAAACATTGTTGAAACAAGTGCTGAATCAAACGACGTTTTTTCATTAGGATTAGCAGGTCGGATAAAATTAACAAACAGGCTTTCGGTAAATCTTGAATACTATTATAGTTTACCTGATCAACTCGCCTCAAGCTATACCAATCCTCTTTCTATCGGTTTAGATCTGGAGACCGGAGGACATGTTTTTCAATTATTATTCACGAATGCAGTTGGAATGGTTGCTGATCAAGCAATTACTGAAACAGTTGGTAAATGGGGCAACGGCGACATTCGCTTTGGGTTTAATATCAGCAGGGTATTTACGATCGTAGACCCACAAAAAGAAAAAGTGAAAAAAGAAAAAGAAGCTGGATGATCTTTAAAAGGACTATAATTTGCTGTTTTTGGAAAGGTAAATAATCCGGATATTCACCTGAATATTACTCAAATACTTATCATAACCGGGGAATTTGACATTATCCATAGCTACTGCTGTACCTAATTCAAAAGCAAAATCTTCATTCATCTTAAAGAAAAATCCTGCTCCTGCAAAAGCTCCTACCGTAATACTTGTTATGGTACTTTGAGCTGTATTATTTGTGGTTTGTTTTAAATTCCAGGTATGTTGTCGTCCATCTTCGCCGGTAGTAAAAAAATTATCTGTTGCTTTTGCCATTACTAGGTTTAAACCCCCTTCAACATAATACTTCAAGATTTGTTTACCGATAATATAATGCATTCCAAGGTCGGTTATAAATCGTTGCTCTTTACCATAAACATTCATTTTAATAACATTGCTATTGATGTCAGGATTAGGTGATTCATAATCCGGGACACTAATAGTGATATAACTAGCCGTATTTAATGACACAAAATTAAAATCCAACATTAAAGAAAGTCGGGGTTTAAAAGCAACAAAAGCCTGAAATCCTATCATCAATCCGATATCATATTTCATGTTATAATTGAAATTACTCTCATCAAACTTTATCGAATTATACTGATCATTATTTAAAAAAAGATCATCTCTAATGATCGGTTTATTATTAGGATTATCCCAAACCGTTTGAATAATATAATTTTGATTATAGGTAATGTCTTTTACAGAGCCGTTATAATAATTCGCATTGGCATTATTTGGAAAATAGAGTGCCGGTTGTATTGAAACAAAGATCGGAATGCCTTCTTTTTCATCTTCATCTTCATCTTCGACTTGTGCTGTTTTGGGAGGGTAATTATTATCCTCAATAATCAATACCGGTTCTAGTTGTTCATCTTCTTCAAATAGCTGACGATACACTTCTGCACTATCGATCTGAGCATGCAGCGGTCCTATCATCATTAACAAGGCGATTATAGTATAAGTTAATTTCATTCTATTTCAAAACTTCCAAATTAATAATAACATTCTCTTTAGGCCAATCGAGGCCATCTACTTCTACTTCATTTATCTTCTTGACAATTTCCATTCCTGAAATTACTTCTCCAAAAACAGTATGTTCGAAATCTAAATGAGGGGTTCCTCCAATGGTTTTATACAAATGTAATTGTTCTTCTGAATAGGTGATTCCTTTTTCTTTTTGAAGTTGATATAAACTTTGATTGCTGATCCTCTCTCCAATAACGATATAAAAGTCGAAAGGATCCGACCGTTTTTCTTCATTTCCGACATAGGATCTGCTCATTGCTAGAGCTCCATATTTATGTATATTTTTAATACTCATCTCCTGAGGTAGCGTATAATCTCCCAAATAAAACTTCTTGTTTGCGATCGAGCTTTCATCTGAACTCCCACCCTGAATTATAAAACCTTTAACAACTCTGGAAAATTGTGTGTTTTCATAAATTCCCTTTTTAATTAATTGAATAAAATTCGCTCTATGAAAGGGAGTGTCCATATATAATCGAATTTTAATATCTCCAAAATCTGTGATGATCTTTATGATACTCTCTTTATTTTCGTCCCCATATTTAAGAAGAAAATCAACAATGCTTTGATTATTTAAACGAGTAGGAACCTCTTTTTTAGCCTCAATACTTTCGAAAGTGATGATCGTATCCTTTGCGATCTCAATTTCTGGAGCTTTGTCAATGGGGTGATCATTACACGCAAAGTGCATACTTAATAGAGCTAACCAAATAATGATATTCCTTTTCCTCATCCTAAATAATTACCTAGTATTCCCAGTATTAAACCTGAGCAACTAAAATCCAAAACCAGAAAAAAAAGTAAGCATTGAGTATGTAAAAGTGACTCTAATAATGATAATTTCCATCAATAGAAATCTTTAACTTTTAAATCGCTAAACTTTCTAATTCCTTTAAAAAAGTAATCAAAAACAATACTTTTTTTATACTGTCCAACCGGATTAAATTCTCTAAACTCTTTTTTGACTATCATTCTTTTCTTATAGAATTTTTTAAAATTTCGATAAAATGATAAATGAGCTTTCAGTACAGCTAAACTATGATCCGGATGCCCATCAAATAAGAATTTGATTCCTGCAAAACCATCGAGTATTAAACGATAAAAAAGCTTGAGCATATAATTACCTTGAAAGTAATTTTTAGTCAATAAGTAAAGATTGTTCCTGAAATTCAAATAGGTTTTGATCGGATTATTCTTTGAAAGAGTTCCTCCACCAACATGATAAACGATCGATTCAGAATTATAGCAGATCTTATATCCTCTATTTTTTAGTCTCCAACACAAGTCGATCTCTTCCATATGGGCAAAGAAATCCGCATCCAAACCCTCTACCTGATGAAATAGATCCGCTCTTATAAAAAGACAGGCCCCACTAGCCCAAAAAATTTCTTTTGCACCATCGTATTGCCCCTCATCTTTTTCAAAATGATTAAAGATCCTTCCTCTGCAAAACATATAGCCATCTTTATCAATAAATCCTCCGGCTGCTCCGGCGTATTCGAACATGGATTTATTATGATATGACAGAATTTTTGGCTGGCATGCTGCAATATTCTGGTCTTGATCCATCATAGAGATGATAGGATCGAGCCAATTTGCACCCACTTCAACATCCGAATTTAATAAGACATAATACTCAGATTGGATGTTTTTTAAAGCTTCGTTATAACCTGAAGAATAACCATTATTATACTTATTCTCAATACAAATTATTTCAGGAAAATTATTTTTTACAAAGGAAATGGAATCATCGCTAGAAGCATTGTCGGCAACATAAATTTTAGCCTCACTCGAATGAGCAATAACAAAGGGAAGAAACTTCTCAAGCATTCCCTTCCCATTCCAGTTTAATATTACAATAGCAATTTTATCCAAACCCTGCATCTTTTTATCGTATGCAAAAATAGAAGAAGAAGCAGTTTATCAAAGCCTTATTTATCGAGGATTATCATAATAATCAGTAGCTCTACCTCCCATATGAGGATCAGCGTTGTTTTCATCAATGTTATTCATTGGTGTTGTCCTACTATGAAGCTCTGCTTCCCACCTTCTATTATACACTTCTCCTCTCATATCTGAGTGTAAAAGAACATAGTCATTAGTAGAAAGATCTCTATTATAGAACACAAAACGAATATTTGTATAACGATCGATATGATAATATTGCCAAATTTGATAGGGATAAGAAGAGGGTTCAGATGGAACATCGACTAATTTATTCGGCTTACCATATTGCAAGGTTATTCTTCCTCTATCCGTTTCATATCCTTTTCGGATTTGAGTACCATATAATTGATTGACCATTTTCACCACATCATAATATTTATCCCATGCTTCTTGTGGATTTTCAGGATCTCTTTTATACCAAAAGGTGTACATAAACTGCTGTAATTCTTCTGTAGTAGAGGAATTTATCTGATGATCAATAATATTTCTTTCCAATGACTCACCAAGAGGCCACATACTTCTAATGTATTCTAAAAGCACTTCCCTATCAGGGATCATTTGAGTAAAAAGCACTTCTCCTTCAAATAAACTATCAGATACCGAAAATTCACTTAGTGGCATCGGATTATTTCTAAAAAATTGAAAGGAATTCGATTTAACCAGTTTATTCTCCTTATCTCTGACTTCAATTTCAAGTTGGTAGGTCCCACTGTACAATTCAGAAATATCAAACTTATTGAAAATCACACTAACCTCTGCGGCTTCAATTCTCAACATTTTCCGATAATTCCCAATTACATCTCCTCCTGTATTAGTAATTTGTGCAACAACAAGATATTTCTCATTTTTTCCGAATCGCTTCTCTGAATTATACACTTCAGAATAAAAAGTTAACTCATTGTAAAAACTATGATAATAATCTGAAACAAATGGTATTACTTGATAACCCGATTTAGTAAATAAGTTTTGCTCATTGGATTTTTCCATTCTATCGACCAATTCAATATCTGAGATCTCAACTTGAAATCCACTGAAATAGATCTCAAATGGATAAGAAATTTTAATGGTATCGGAGTTAGCAAGATTAAGATCACGTAAGAGAACCTCAATGGAATATTTTCCATTTTTTAAAGAAAAACGTTGTGCATCGACAAAATCAACGGGAATAGAATCGAGACCTAAAATTGGGCTCTCTACTTTTGTTTTTCTAAAATCGATGATATGATCCCCTGATCTGATCAATATTGTTGATTCAACATTTGCTTTACCTTCTTCATAGGCCAGCGTTCTTCCATTAAAGGATATAAACACGTCGACAAAAGGTTTATCGCTGGGGATATTAAATCGAGTTAAATTAAAATATGCTTCCAGATTTTGGCCGAATGAACTAAGACTCACTACAATAGAGCATAAAAACAAAAAAATTCTCATCAAGGGGATTTTTGCAAAGGTACAAAATCAAAAAGATAAATTTCTAAAAGAATACTTGATAAAAAACGATTCCAAGGAAGGTATTTAAAAATGTAGACTTAGCATAAATATTAAAAAGTGTATTTTTTATAGAAAGGAATTTGAGAATTTAAAAAAAAACTTACTTTTGCGACCGCTTACGGAGAGATGGCAGAGTGGTCGATTGCGGTAGTCTTGAAAACTATTGAGGGTTATACCTCCGGGGGTTCGAATCCCTCTCTCTCCGCTAAAATTAAAAAGGGCTAACTATTTTCAGTTAGCCCTTTTTAATTTTAATTCGGAGATGGGTTGAGAACCCAGGTTCGAAATGAGCGA
>JAHECK010000044.1:20207-23705 GCA_024641785.1 Flavobacteriales bacterium
TACCTCCGGGGGTTCGAATCCCTCTCTCTCCGCTAAAATTAAAAAGGGCTAACTATTTTCAGTTAGCCCTTTTTAATTTTAATTCGGAGATGGGTTGAGAACCCAGGTTCGAAATGAGCGACAGCGAATTTATGAGGAGCACTGCTCCGAACTGCGACTGAAAGGAGCAATATCTATGTTATAAAGAGAATTTCTATGACGTGAAGGCACTTGCGTGCGAATAATCCCTTAATCTCTTTTCAGTGAAATATATACAAATCAAGTAGGCTAACTATGGTAATAATAAATCACTTAACAACCCTTCGTCAGGCTCATGGTGGCATACAGCTTCATCTTTAATTAAATCGGCAACTGAATCTTAAACGGATGTAATTTTATATACTCTCGATAGCTATCAGGGCACTCTCAAACTTTCGCTTTTAAAAATCATCTTCAGAACCATCACCTGATCTTGAAGCACGTCGATTCTGTTTATAATTATTAAAGCGATAGGAAAGGGACAGAATGATCTGAGGAAAATTGGGTTCATAATTAGTGTAGAAATTAAATCCCAAACCTTCAGAAGTATATTCTCGTTTTGCTGTTCCTAATAGATTTCTTCCCTGAAGATTAGCAGATAATGATTTGTTTAAAAATGATACTTTAATTGCGGCATCTAAAGTGTAAAAACCCGAGCTGATTCCCTGCGCATAGACAGATGAGCTATTATACCTGCTATTGAGTTGAAAAGCTACTTCTTTCCATAATTTGAATGTATTATTAAATCGCGAATTCCAATTTGTAGAACTTCTATTAAGTGGTTCAACTACCTGATCACTCTCTCCTCGATTATAAACCAATTCACCTTCGAGTTTATAATTGAAAAAATTTCCACTTAATTCCATGTCCCACCAATCAGTAACCGTAAAATTCAACATCGCTTCAATTCCCAATGAAAAATCCATTCCCACATTCTCAAATTTTGCTAACAATGCAATATCAGTGTATACCGAAGATATTCTTTCAACTTTATTTTTCGTAACCCGATAATATCCTTCAAGTGATAAAAAATTTTCTCCAAAATTCTTTATGTATGCTAATTCATAAGAATCAATATATTCAGGAACTAAATCAGGATTTCCCTGCCTTGCATTGTAGGCATCCTGCCAAGTAACAAAAGGTTCTAACCAATAGCCTCTTGGTCTTTCAATTCTTCTTGAATAACTCGCCATCACTTGCTGATCTCTTTCGAGATCATAGGATATATGTAGCGTCGGGAAATAATCCCATCGCTTTAATATTGTATTTTGGAAATCTTTTGCTTCGATTTTACGATCGGTATATTCAGTTCTTAATCCAAGTTGATAACCCAGCTTTTTATAAACACCTGCATATAAACCGTATACAGAGTAAATGTTTCGATAATATTCTACGTAATTACTAAATTGATCTACAAACTCTATTTCTCCTGTGAATTCATTATAGAGCCATAATTCAGTCTCGTCGATGCTTGTTCCGCCTCGAAATCCAAGTCCCGCTTCAAATTTATCCTTTTCTTTAATTGGTAAACTGTAATCTAAATTAATATTGAAAGATTCTGAAGGTCCTAATTCTACATTCTTTTTTCCCCCAATCAATATCTCGGATAAGGTACTTATTTGACTTGTAGTAGTTTCATTCATATTTCTATATTGATAACCTGATTCAAGTTTTAAATAGTGAAGATTTGCCTTACTGAATCTAGGTTTTTTACCTTCTCCCTTAGCGGATCTATCTGCTTCTTTTTCGCCTTTAACTTCCGGATCGACAGCCTCCTTTTTTTTCTTTTTCGGAAAGTCATGTTGATATACAATATCTACATTATAATAATCACCGTCTCGCTTGGTCTGATCCAGACTATTGTATGAAAGAAAGATAGATTCAGGTAAGGTATAGTCATCATATCTCAGTTGAGAAGAACGACTCATATCCATTATTCCATAGGTTCCAGAAAGAGAAAAGAAATCATTTTTTGAAATGGAGTATTCAAATCCTCCTCTTACACTTTTACTAATATTATAGCGATCAGATTCCCCATAAGAATTCACATAGAAAACACTGTCATTTGATGAATTCATCCGCTCTTTAATACTATATCCAGGACGTGTATTTTTATTATAATTCGCAGCAAAAACAAAATTTACTTTATTTAACCGATAGTTTAACTGGATGTCTCCGCCATATCGATCGAAATTTCCCAGATTCGCCATTACAATTCCACTGATTCCTTCAAAAGGATTCTTTTTAGTAATAACATTTATTATTCCTGTAGCTCCATCAGGATTATATTTAACGGAAGGATTTGTGATGATCTCAATATTTTCAATACTACTGGAAGGGATCTGACGTAATACATCACTTGGGTCTAATATGGTCGGTTTTCCATCAATTAAAACAGTAAATCCACTGCTCCCACGCAAGGTTACATTTCCTTCAACATCTACCTGAACCGAAGGCACATTCTCAAGAACATCAATGGCAGTACCTGATTCAGCAGTGAGTTGCTTATCTACATTGATCACTTTCTTGTCAATTTTAAATTCAATCGATGCTTTTTTCCCAACTACTTCAAATTCTTCTAATTCCTTAGCCAGGGAATTAAGAAAAATATTTCCAAGATTGATGCTGCTGTTCACATTAGTGATTTCAATTTGATCTATTATAAGCTCTTCATAACCAATAAAAGAAATAATGATGTAGTAGGAACCCAATTCAAGATCTTCTAATTTAAAATGTCCATTGAAATCAGTGATGGTTCCAGTAATAAGTTTTTTATTGTTTTGTTGATACAAAGCAATGGTTGCGTACTCTACAGGCTCATTTGATTGCTTATCAATAATAATTCCTTTAACTTTTCCATCTTTAAAAACTTCGGGATAGCTAAAAGCAAATAAACTATTGCTTATCAGAACTATAACCAATAGCCAACACTTTAAAGAAAATCTCTTTATCATTCTACATTCACCCTTTTTGACAGGACAATTTCTACATAAAAATTGAACAATTCTATTTTTATTATAGAATATTAACCAACAGGCTAATTATGATCATAAAACACTTATATAATTTGATTTACTAGCTAGGGTCAATTAATGTTTCAACAAATTCTTATATCACTTGAATGATCCGGACTTCAGTTCCGATAATTATCTGTAGAGAAACGTTACGATAGTATCGAAGGGCTCATCCCGTTCCCATATAAAAATCAAAAAAGCCACCTGTTAGGTGGCTAAACATGCATCCATAAGCTTTAATTGATAAATGAAACAGAGGGATTATTCGTACGCTCAAGGCCTTCACGAAGGCCTCTCATGAATTCGCTGTCGCTCATTTCGAACCTGGGTTCTCATCCCGTTCCCTTATAAAAATCAAAAAAGCCACCTGTTAGGTGGCTTTTTTGATTTTTGTGGGAAATGAGGGATTCGAACCCCCGACCCCCTCGGTGTAAACGAGGTGCTCTGAACCAACTGAGCTAATTTC
>JAHECK010000045.1 GCA_024641785.1 Flavobacteriales bacterium
AGAAGTAAAGAAGTGTAGAAGTTCTGGAGTTCAGAAGTTCGGAATAGCCATAATAAGAAAGTCTTAATTGGGAGAATTAGGGTTTTCAGTCCATATCCCATTAATTTTAACCACAATGATACAAAGTAGGCACAAAGACACGAAGAAATATTTGTTGAACTAAATGTAATCGTTATTCTTTCATTGTGAACTTTGTACATACTCAGTGGGCTTTGTGGTTAATTAAAGAAGATTCAATTGTTCTCAATTTTGTCTCTTCCTTGACAATTATCATATTCTTTTGTAATTCAAGGCACAGAAGGAACTTATATTTTGTTGGAATTTTGGAGTCACAAAACCACAATAAATGAGCACAGTAAAACATCAAATTGTAATAATTGGAGGCGGAACCGGAGGAATCATGACGGCTGCTCAATTAAAGAGAGCAAAGAGTGATCTTGATATTGCTATTATTGATCCCACTAAAACGCATGCTTATCAACCTGCATGGACCCTTGTTGGGGCAGGATTGATGAAGATGAGTCAAACAATTAAAAATGAATCAAGTCTAATTCCTAGTGGAGTAAGTTGGATAAAAAACAAGGTTAAGGATATTAAACCTGAAAATAATACCGTAGTACTAGAAAATGATGACAGTATTAGTTATGATTATTTAGTTGTAGCTCCCGGAATTCAAATCAATTTAGATGGAGTTAAAGGATTAAAAGAAGCCTTTGGTAAAAATGGGGTTTGTTCAAATTATGTAAATCCTGAATATACCGACGAGGTATTATCTAGCTTTAAAGGAGGAACCGCATTATTTACGCAGCCTACTACACCGATTAAATGTCCGGGTGCACCTCAAAAAATCATGTACTTAGCCGCTGATATGATGGCTAGTAAAGGATTGAAGGATAAATCGAATGTTGTCTTTGCTACTAATGGAAGTATGATCTTTGGAGTACAACCTTTTAAAGATGAATTAGAAAAATTCTTGCTTAAGTATGATATTAAACAGCGGTATGGCTATCAATTAGTAGAGATTGACGGGATTAAAAAAGAAGCTCATTATGTAAGAGGGGTATTGCCGGAGGGAAGCAAATATGTTGCAAATGACGATTCTAATAAAATCGCTGAAAGAACTGAGAGTATTGATGGGAATGAGCATTATATAATTAAATATGATATGCTCCATCTTGCTCCACCACAGTCTGCACCAACCTGGTTCCAATCTACTAAATTGGCAAACCCTGATGGTCCGAACAAAGGCTGGATGGCAGTAGACGCACAATCTTTACAGTCTCGTTTTTTTCCAAATGTTTTTGGAGTAGGAGACGTAACAGATCTTCCAACGGCGAGAACCGGCGCAGCGATTCGTAAACAAGCACCTGTGGTTGTTAAGAATATATTAAATCTGTTATCAGGGAAGTCAGCTGATCATAAAGATTATAAAGGCTATTCTTCATGTCCGTTGGTGGTTTCGCACAATAAAATGTTGCTCGCTGAATTTGGATATGATGGAGTGAGGATGTCAGATCCGATCTTAAGTAAAATGTTCGATACGGGAAAAGCGAGTTATCCGATGTGGATACTTAAAAGATATGGATTACCATTTATGTATTGGAATATGATGATGAAAGGATATAATTTCTAAATCATTGTTATTGGGTTATAGGAAAGGTCGGCGATGCCGGCCTTTTTTTTGGAGGGAACTTTTGTATTGTTAAATGAGGAAATGAGTGAAAAAGTAAATGAGTGAAAAAAAGCTATATCAGAGTTCTTTTCCGTAATTCTTTAAAGGATGAGTCTCGGTTTAGATGCAAAAAAAAATCTTCGCGAAAAACCGTCTAATTAAAAACTGGTAAAATACATTTCACACTCATTTTCTTTTTATAATCTTCAAAGGGAATTTTCAGACTTTCCTTCATCGTTTCAGAATCTTCTTTATGACAAGAAAAGCAAGCACCCACAATTAAAACTCGTTTTTGTTGTTCAAGTGAAAAAGGAAAAAAATCGATTCGCGTAGAATATTGTTTGCGTGTAGGATCCTCTAAAAATCCGATCCAGGCATCTGCCGGCAGACCATCCTTCAGATTTTCGTATTCCGCTTCAAAAGTCCATTTTGGAGGTTTGTTTTTATAAGAAAATTCAAGATTTCCCCTCCCATATCCTAAGGCGAGTGGATTTGAATGACAGGAAGTACAGGACCTGCCTTTGGTATCTGTGGTGTGGGGAGAAGCCGGCGCAAATAGACGATGAAAGGCTATTTTTTCCCTCTCACTTCCTTTAAATTGAGATTGATCAAGCGTCATGATCATTCCGGGTATAGCCGCTTGAATTTCCCTTTTTTCTTTGTTTTTCCGCACTCCTAAAGTAGGGGCATCCGCTAAGAATTCGGCAGCGTATTCGACCCAGCTTCCTTTCATATATTCTCCTTTAAATAAATCATAGCCTTGCGCCACCGGATCATAATCTGTATGACAACCAATGCATTGAGGCGCCCAGGAGCTATGACATGCAGAACAAGAAATGTCTTTATGACCTGCCTCTCGATTACAACTTTCGCCAGGGCTTTTTAAGGGCATTTTTTTTCTATCTGATTTCCGGATCAAATAGGCCAAATTATTATCATCGAAATACGTGTTTAATAGAGGTGTACTATCCTTTTTTGTGCCTAAAAAAGTTTGCTTCACATTCTCATATTTTCGGATAGAGAGAATTCTTTTATGAGTAAAATTAAGATCATTAGAGTCAAGTATTGTCGCGTTATTTTCAAAATGACAATCCTCACAGCTTATTTTAACAGCCTCTTCTTCATGCGCATATAATTGTCCGTCTCCCATAATATCTTCATAGTTATGGCAATCGATGCATTCTATTCCTTTGCTGTTATGAATATCTTCCTGTACATATCTGAATACGCGATCATCTTCTAAGACCTTATATTTTTTAGGATCTTGAACACTGTCTTTAGAAAGTAAGGTTTCATGCCAGCCTTCATAGTTAGTGGAAATCCTACCTGAACGACTATGACAACCAAAACAATGATCGTTTGTGATATTCAGATCTAGAGAGGGATGGAAGCTTCGCGAATTACTATCGTTCAATATTAAAGTTAATTCTGATCTGGCATCGGCAGAATAATTAAGATGACAGGCATTACATCCACCACCACGACTTAGTTGTGAAGTTGGTGCAAATGCTGTTTTTTCGTTTCCGATATGACAGTGTGAACAAAGATTCCTTAGGTGTGTATCTGCGGGACCATAGCCTAATGAATCAATATGTGCAAGCATATTTGGAGAATGAGTATCTCCAAAAATGAATCGATCAATGGAAATGATTCCACTATTGCTAGTCATCAATGAATTCTTTAGATCACTCAGCGCCTGTGGATGACAAATTCCACAAGTATTGTCGGCATCGCTCATATTCCCCGGAATAGAGATCAATCCGATGTGGGAACTATCTTTTAAAGAACTTTCATTATTTCCTTTATGGCATGAAATACAACCAATCTCTTGATGATAGGGACTTATCCCTTTTAAATTACCATGACATTGAATGCAGCTCGAATTAGTATTCACTGAATTTTCGGAAAGCAAAGAATAGCGAATTCCATCATCATTAAATTTATACACTAAGCCTATAATTAATAACAGGAAAGTAATTAATGCGAGGCCTTGTGTTAAATCTTTTTTAGTCACTATTTCTACAATTGATTCAAAGGTACTTTGAAAAAAATCTCAAGAAAAGGGGAAATGTCAGTGTTTTATAAATAGAATTTGGGATTCTATTATGGTAAAAAGTGGTCATTTGATTTAGTTGGATTTTTTTCTTGATATATCACATTAAAAAACGCATAAAATCTGAAGTTCTCAAGTGATAATTGTCATGCCTTTCAGAGAGCGTATATGTACTTTTATTGTTGAATAAAATGAAATTATTTCATTGATAGGTGAGCAGTAACAAACCTCAAGTTGAAATACAAATAATAGAACATAAAGGCATATGTTATGAATAAAAGTAGGCGTCAATTTATTAAAATAGGAGCTTTAGGAAGCGGGGGACTGGCAGTAGCAGCCTCGGGTTATGGATTTGCAGGGTCATTTCTTTCGATGTTCGATTCAAAAGATCGATCTGAAGGAACAACATTGAGTAAATTCCCTACCTATTGTGAAGTTTGTTTTTGGAAATGTGCAGCCTGGGCCCATGTAAATGATTCGGGTGAAATAGTAAAATTGATAGGAAATGAAGATGATCTTCATTGTAATGGTAGACTGTGCCCTAGAGGAACCGGTGGAATAGGAATGTACAGTGATGAGGATCGTCTTAAAACGCCATTAATAAGAGTAAGGTCAGAAAAGGAAGGTGTCGCTGATACATTCCGCGAAGCGAGCTGGGAAGAAGCCCTTGCTTTAGTGGCCCTTAGAATGACCGAAATAAAAACAAATTACGGATCAGAGAGTTTTGCCTTATTAAAACATGGTTCATCAGGGAGTCATTTCGAACATTTATTTAAGGCATATGGATCAGATACGATAGGCGAACCTGCTTACGCACAATGCCGTGGACCTCGCGAAGCTGCTTTTCAGGCAACCTTTGGTTCATGGGTAGGTTCTCCTGAGCCAACCGACATCAGAGATACCAAATGCCTTGTTTTAATCGGATCTCATATTGGTGAGAACATGCATAATTCGCAGGTTCAGGATCTGTCTGAAGCCATCTCAAAAGAAGCCGTAATAATAACTGTCGACCCAAGAGCTTCAACGGTTGCAGGTAAATCGAAACATTGGCTGGCTATAAAACCTGCCACCGATATCGCTTTATTACTTGCATGGATTCATGTGATCATTTATGAAGGATTATATGACGCTGAATACATTAAAAAATTTACAGTTGGATTTGAAGAGTTAAAAAAACATGTTGCTTCATTTACTCCTGAATGGGCTTTTGGAATTTGCACAATAGAACCATCTGAAATCCGCAAAACAGCCAGAGAAATGGCAAATGCTGCTCCATCAGTAGTGGTTCATCCGGGACGTCATGTAACCTGGTACGGAGATGATACTCAAAGAGAACGAGCCATCGCAATATTAAATGGAATTTTAGGGACTTGGGGAAAACGAGGCGGATTTTACCTGAAAGAAGGGATGAGCCTTCCAAAATTCCCACATCCGGATTTTCCGGAACCTGCATGGGGTTGGAAGGATTTAGGGAAAAAATATCCTTTGGCTCAGATGGGATTAACTCAGGAAATAATAAGAGCATCCATACCTGAATTAGCCGGCGAACATAAAGTAAAAGCATGGTTTGTCAGTGGAACGAACTTACCTAAAAGTATTCCTGATCAGGCTACATTAATAAAAGCGATGGATTCGATCGAATTTTTAGCGGTTTGTGATACCATGCCAATGGAAATTACAGGTTATGCAGATGTTGTATTACCTGAATGTACTTATTTAGAGCGCTACGATGGAATTCGTTCCACTTCAAATCGAAATCCCTCAATAGCAGTGAGAATTCCTGCTGTGCAGCCAAAATATAATTCTAAACCTTCATGGTGGATTGCCAAAAAAATTGCGGAGAATTTGGATCTGGGAGAATATTTCAATTTTGAGGATTATTCGGAAGTGATCGATTGGCAATTGCAAAAACTGGGTAGCTCCTTAGAAGAAATGAAGGAGATCGGAGTAAAGAATTATCCCAGAAAAAGTGCTTCGATGTATTTTAAAAATGCCGACGGATTTTCCTTTGGGACTCCAAGTGGAAAGATCGAATTATATTCATCTACCTTCAAGGATCTGGGATTCGATCCCCTGCCGGTGTATACAGCCCATCCTGAACCGGAAGATGGCTTTTATAGACTGATCTATGGAAGGGCTCCGATGCATACATTTAGCAGAACAGCAAACAATCCAAATCTCTATGATCTTATGGAGGAAAATTGTGTTTGGGTAAATCCAAAAACGGCCCGGCAATGGAAGTTAAAATCCGGACAGGAAGTCTTTTTGAAAAATCAGGATGGGATCGTTTCTTCATTTCCTATAAAAATTAGAGTAACGGAAAGAATCCGATGGGACTCAGTATACATGGTTCATGGTTTTGGACATAAAGACGACAGACTAAGCCGAACGAATAAAAAAGGAATGAGTGATACTGATCTTATTACGACAGTTAAGATTGACCCCATCATGGGGGGGACGGGAATGCGCGGAAATTTCGTGACTTTTTTAATTGATGAACCAAATCTTGTTGAATCATGAGAAATGCTATGATAATAGACACATTAAAATGTGTAGGATGTTCCGATTGTGTTGTCGCCTGTCAAATTGAAAATAAAGTGCCTCTTGGGTATTGCAGAGATTGGATAAGGGAAACCGTTAATGGAAGCTATCCTGATCTTCAGATCGAATTGCGATCAGAACGATGTAATCATTGTGATAATGCTCCTTGTGTAAGATGTTGTCCTACCGGCGCAAGTCATATCGTGGAGGGCGGAACGGTTTTAGTAAACTATGATGAGTGTATTGGATGTGCGGCTTGTATTGAGTCTTGTCCTTACGATGCCCGCTTTCAACATCCTGAAGGCTATGTGGATAAGTGCACTTTTTGTCATCATCGAAGTAGCGAAGGGATCTTACCGGCTTGCGTTTCGGTATGCCCTACATCTTGTTTGTATTTCGGAGATATTGACGATGAATCAAGCGAAGTATCCAAATTATTAAATAAGAGAAAGTTTAAAACACTTGCTCCTGAAGCGGGGACAAACCCTCATGTTTTCTATTTAATTTAAATCAATTACAATGCAAGAAGATTTATTCACCAGCGGACGAAATTTACCAAATATTGATCCTTCACTTCATGCCTGGCATTGGCCAATATCAATCGACCTGTTTTTTGGAGGGCTCGCAGCAGGATTACTTTTTATTGCCGCTTTGTTTTATTTGATCGGAAAAGAGAAAGAAATGCCTGCGGCGGTTAAAATCGCCCCTATTGTAGCGCCAATCGGAATCGTTATTGCGCTTCTTTGTTTATTTTATGACCTTACCCATAAGTTTTATTTCTGGAGATTATATATGACCTTTAGGTTAGAGTCACCAATGTCTTTTGGTTCATGGGTCTTGTTATTTATTACTCCATTATCCTTTTTATGGGTATTTAGTTTCTGGAGAGAACTCTATCCAAATTTCATTTTTAATTACAGATGGATCGTAGCGATAGAGAATTTCTCTATAAGATATAGGAAGGTAATAGCCATCTTATTGCTTCCCTTAGCGCTATCTCTTGGAGTTTATACAGGTATTTTATTATCGGCGTTTAATGCCAGACCCCTTTGGAATAATGCGATTTTAGGCCCCCTGTTTTTGACGTCCGGATTAACAACAGCCTCTGCAGTAGTTCTTTTCTTTTCAAAATCAGAGATCGAAAGAAAGCTGTTTAGTAAAATCTTACTGGGCTTTATAGGGCTACAATTATTTTTATTTTTTCATATGCTGATGGGCTATTTTTCTAGCTCAGAAGCTCAGCTAATTGCAGCTCAATTACTTTTTGAAGGAGAATTTACGATCTGGTTTTTTGGCGGAGTCCTGTTTTTAGGATTGATAGTTCCGGGCTTGATCGAAATAGCTGAGCTCTTCGGATACAGAATATCGGTTGCCATTCCCGTCCTATTAGTATTGATTGGAGGAATATTATTCCGATTTATTATGGTAGATGCCGGTCAAATGTCACAGTATATATATTAAAAAGAAAACAAATGACGAGAAAATTCAATATTAAAATAACTAAGCTGATCGGACTGTTATTTTTGATCCTTTTTACTTTTGGATGTACAGAGAAGCCCCCGAGTGACGCTCAGCTTTTGCTTACTAAAATAGTAGATCAAAATCGATTTATTTCTGCAGATGACCTAGCAAAACGGATCATCAATGATGACCCAAGTTTATTTTTGGTCGATGTTCGGTCACCTTATGAATATGAACAATATTCATTACCAAATGCAGTAAACATTTCATTGGACGCTCTTTTAAAAGAGGAGAATCAGAAAAATTTCCAAAAAGAGGGCAGAGAGTTGATCTTATTTTCTAATGCTGCGATACTTGCTGATCAAGCCTGGGTCTTATTAAATCAAAAAGGCTATTCAAATAGTTTTGTTTTAAAAGGGGGATTGAACGAATGGTTTAGCACAATTATGTTGCCTGAAAAACCTTTGGAAGGGGAGCCGGATGAAGCCTTTGATCTCTATACTTTCCGAAAAGGAGCTTCTCTGTATTTTGGAGGAAGTATGCAGGAAATACCTGTGGCAGTCGATAAAAATACCGCAGCCGTAAAGAAGGTTGAAAAGAAAAAGAAAGAGGTAATAGTTAAGAAAAAAGTTAAAAAAGCGAGCGAAGGTGGATGTTAAAATGAAGAATATGAATTCAATAAGTATTAGTTACCCGAAAACGATTTTTCTTATTGCTCTGATGCTATATGCGTTCAGTGCTTGTAATAAAAATGATGGAAGCGATTTTAAATACCGGATCAGCCCTGAAGCGTTTTCTGAAGAGCGAAGTTTCATTTATCAGGTCACGCCTGATGAAGCAATGGAATTAATGTACGATAGTTCATTGGCCTTATTTATAGATATAAGAAGTCCCTATGATTTTGATAGAGGACATCTTGAAAATGCGATCAATATCCCGATTCCCCATCTCTTGGATCCTGAAAATAAAACCCTTTTTGAGCGCTGTTTAAATGATTCTCTTATAGTGGTTTTATATGGAAATGATGAGTTGCAGACAAATGCACCATGGATGCTGATCTATGAATTAGGTTATTCGAATGCGCGTTTATTGCTTGGAGGCTATTCTTATATCGACCGTATGTACTTAGGAGAATTGAAAGAGGGAGAAAGTTATGAGGCAGAAGTGGCAGCTTATGATTATGCTAAGGTAATTAACGATGCAAAGATTCAAAAAGTGAAAGCAGAATCGATACCTGAAAAAAAAGTGCTTGTAAAGAGAAAAGTAGAAGTAAAGCAAAAACCAAAGAAAGCAGCTGAAGGTGGCTGCTAAAAAGTTTTAATTGAATTATTGGGTTAATTTTTAATTGATATTGTTTTTTATTGCAAAACCACCCCGTTTTTTGCTGGGTGGTTTTTTATTTATAAGTTAACAACTCAAAGCAACATTTATTAAATTAGCCACAAATCTTTAGCATGCGTTTCGAACTTACCAAAGACATACTCGATGATATTAGAGAGTACATTTCTACTGGGAATGATTCGAAATTAGAGGCTTTTTTAAGCGATCTTCACCACGCCGATATTGAAGAATTGATCGATGAACTCAAGTTGAATGAGGCGATCTATCTCTTTAAATTACTAAGTGAACAAAAGAAAGCAGATGTATTAGTTGAATTAGAAGATGATGTCCGTGAAAAACTTTTAGAGTCGATGACTTCAAAAGAAATTGCTGACATTGTTGAAGATAAAATTGATTCTGATGATGCGGCCGACCTTTTTTCTTCATTATCGAGTGATAAAAAGTCGGAGGTTATTTCTCTTTTAAAAGATGAAGAGCAAGTAAGCGATATCGTTGACCTATTAACTTACGACGAAGATACTGCCGGTGGTATCATGGCTAAGGAATTGATAAAGGTGAGTAAAAATCTGACGATCAAAACTGCCTTTAGACAGATCCGAAAGCAAGCATTAGACATGGATAAAGTTTATTCGGTCTATGTTGTAGATGGAGATGATAAACTGATCGGAACCTTATCACTTCGCAAACTATTAGTGTTTTCAAAAGACCCTACAATACGAATTGAAGAGATCTATTCGAAAGAAGATCTGCTAACAGCGCTGGTTGATGAAGATGTTGAAACCATCGCTTTACGAATGCAAAAATATGACCTCGTGGTTTTACCGGTTGTTGATGCAGAAGGAGTTTTGCTTGGTAGGATCACCATCGATGACGTGGTGGATATTATAACCGAAGAAGCAGAAAAGGATTACCAAATGTTGTCCGGACTTTCTGAAGATATTGAAAGTACAGATAAAATTACCGTTCAATTACGTGGGCGATTACCATGGATCCTTATCGGAATGTTTGGAGGTGTATTAAGTTCTCAAGTGATTGGACAATATCAAGAGCAATTACAACTTATTCCGGCTATGGCTTTATTTATTCCCTTAATTACAGCGACAGGTGGAAATGTGGGGGTGCAATCTTCAGCAATTGTTGTTCAGGGCTTAGCTAATAATACAATGAAATTGAATAATTTAAAGGATAAATTGTTTAAGGAGCTAGGGGTTGGAGTGATCAATGGATTTATATGCTCTCTTATTTTATTTGGCTATAGTTTCTTTTCAGGACAAGAATATGCTTTAGCTTATACAGTTAGTACTGCACTTTTTATTGTAATCATTTTTTCAAGTCTTTTCGGAACCTTTTTTCCTCTTCTATTAAATCATCTTAAGTTTGACCCCGCTCATGCTACAGGCCCATTTATAACAACATCAAATGATGTTCTTGGCTTGTTTATCTATTTTATGGTAGGTCATATAATGTATACTTTATGAGTTCAGGAATCATTAAAAAAGTGGCTTTTATCGATCAGGTAAATCCTCATTTAATGGATCAATTAAAATTAAAGGGTATACAATGTGATGATTTTAGTAAGCTTTCATCTGAAGAAGTCGATCTTCGAATACCGACCTATGATGGAATTGTGATCAGAAGTAAATTTCCGGTCAATAAAGCCTTTCTTGATAAAGCCAAAGCCTTGAAATTTATTGCCCGATCCGGTGCAGGAATGGAAAATATCGATGTAGAATATGCAAAGAAAAAAGGGGTTGAGTTGTTTAATTCGCCCGAAGGAAATCGGACAGCTGTAGCTGAACATGCGATGGGAATGTTACTTTCTTTGTTGAATCATTTGAACCGTGTGGATAAGCAAGTGCGCGATGGTATTTGGTTGCGTGCCGAAAATCGCGGCCATGAGCTAAAAGGAAAGATCATAGCTATTATCGGATATGGAAATATGGGGCGTTCTTTTGCCAAAAGATTGCAAGGCTTTGAAGTAGAAGTGATCGCTTATGATAAATTTAAGCTGGGCTATGGTGATCAGTATGCGAAAGAAGCTACCTGGAAAGAGATCTATGCAAAAGCAGATGTGCTTAGTTTGCATATTCCATTAGCTGATGATACTTTAAATTTAATAAATAAAGAACGATTTGATCACTTCAAAAAGCCCATTTATTTGATCAATACCGCTCGAGGTAAAAATGTAAATACCAGTGATCTATTGGATGCGATCGATAGCGGAAAAGTGCTGGGCGCTTGTTTGGACGTACTCGAATTTGAAGGGACTTCATTTGAACAAATTGAAAAAGAAAATAACACTTATCAACGACTTATTAGCTCAGATAAAGTGATCTTATCTCCGCATATAGCCGGCTGGACGAATGAAAGCTATTTTAAATTAGCCGACTTTCTGTTCAAAAAGATCGAGGCACATTTTTTATCCTAAACCTAAACCTTCTATTTTAGTTCTGAAAATAAAATTATGCGCGTATTTAAATTCGGAGGAGCTTCAATAAAAGATGCAAAAGGAGTTAAAAACCTTGAACGTATCGTAAAACTTCACAATGATCAGTCACTTATAGTGGTTGTTTCAGCGATGGGTAAAAGCACTAATTTGCTCGAAACTATCTGTGATTATTCAGCCCGTAATAAGGTGATAAACGAAGAAGCACTCAATCTCTTTATGAATTTTCATATCTCTTTAGCGAAAGAACTATTTGATTCAGATCATTCAATATTCATAGAATTCAATGAATATGAAAAGCAACTTCGAAAGTTACTTTATGAGGATTCTTCCAAACCATTTGATTTTTTCTATGATCAGACCGTTTCTTATGGAGAAGTCCTATCTACTCGAATTATACATCATTATTTACAAAAACAAGGGCTAGCAAATCACTGGCTTAAGGCCGGAGATATCATAAAAACAAATTCTAATTATCGCGAAGGAAGAGTAGATTGGGGAAAGAGTAAGAAAGCAGCTAGTAAGATTCAATTTTCCAAAAATAAAGTCATTGTAACCCAGGGGTTTTTAGGAGAAAGTGATGAGGGATTTGTGACAACTTTAGGAAGGGAAGGTTCGGATTATACGGCTGCAATTTTAGCATTTATTTTAGATGCAGATGAGGTTGTGATCTGGAAAGATGTTCCCGGAATGTTAAATGCCGATCCGCGTATTTTTGAGGATGCAATAAAATTAAAAGAGATCTCATTTAAAGAGGCGATTGAGTTGAGTTATTACGGAGCAACAGTGATTCATCCAAAAACGCTTCAACCATTAAAAGAAAAGAACCTTCCTTTGTTTGTGAAATCATTCGAAGACTTAGCAGAAGAGGGGAGTAAGATCAGTTCTAATGATGCATTTGATCATGAGATTGCATCTTATATTTTAAAAGAGAATCAAGTATTGATTTCAATAACCCCTCCCGATCTGACCTTTGTGGTGGAAGAGAATCTCAGTCATATTTTTTCTGTTTTTGCTGAAAATAAAGTGAAGATCCATTTAATGCAGAATTCCGCTCTGAATTTTTCTGTATGTGTAGACAATGATGCGCGTAAGATCCCGATATTACTAGAAGCTTTAGGAAAGAGTTACAAAGTTCGTTTTAACGACAAGCTCTCCTTACTTACGGTGCGTCATTTTACAGAAGAACTGTTGGACCGACTTATTGAAGGAAAGGAAGTATTGGTAGAGCAGAAGACGCGGAATACTGCGAGGTTTGTGTATAGGTAGTGTGAAATGTAGAAGTTAGGGAAGAAAAAAAGGACGGAAGACCGCAGACGGGGATTGGAGATAAGCTCTGTGAAATAGCTTTCAGAAATATTTTTATATTAAAAAACGATATTAAAAAGCAGCCAATCAATACTCCATTTTCGATGATTATATACTAACTTCGAAAGATTAAAAAACACGAATTCTACATTCTAAATTCTAACAATGAGCATACATATTGGAGCAGAAAAAGGACAAATTGCTGAGAAGGTTTTATTAGCAGGCGATCCATTACGGGCGAGGGCTATTGCCGAACGATTTTTAGAAGATGTTTTCGAATACAATAGTATTCGCGGTATGTATGGTTATACAGGATCCTATATGGGTAAAAAGGTCTCTGTTCAAGGTTCGGGTATGGGGATTCCTTCGATCTCTATTTACGCTCATGAATTAATCAATGAATATGATGTTAAAACCCTGATTCGCGTCGGAACCTGTGGCTCTTTGCAAGAAAATGTAAAGATAAAGGACATCGTTATCGCCATGGGTGCTTGCACCGATTCAGCGATCAATCATCATCGTTTTGGAGGAATGGATTATGCTCCGCTCGCAGATTATCAATTACTAACAAAGGCGGTAGATTTGGCTAAACTGGCCAGGCTTCGATCTCATGTTGGGAATATTTTATCCTCTGATCAGTTTTATCATCACGATGCTGAAAACTGGAAGACCTGGGCCGATTATGGCGTGTTGGCGGTAGAAATGGAAAGCAGTGCCTTATATACCTTAGCGGCACATTTTGGAGTAAAAGCATTGACTATTCTTACTGTAAGCGATCATTTGATCACTAAAGAATTTGCCAGTGCCGAAGAACGGCAAGGTTCTTTTATGGACATGGCAAGAATTGCTTTGGATTTGGATTTATAAGCCCCTTCTGAAAATCTTATCATTCTTTAAAATTTTATAATTATTCTAATTTATTTTAATATTTACCCAATCGGGTAAATTATTTTTATACATTTGTTACCTGAATGGGTAAATAATTTGACAACAAAAGATAAGATATTAGAAACCGCACGCATGCTTTTCATGAAAGAAGGCCTGGAAGGGGTGCGCATGCAAATGGTAGCGGATGAGGCAGGGGTGAATAAAGGACTTTTGCATTATTACTATAAATCAAAGGACAAGCTATTTACAGCGGTCTTTAATAAAGTAACATCAGATTTACTTAAAAGCATAGGAGATATATTCGATAATGAAGAAGTGAGTTTGGAGGAGAAAATAGACTATGCCGTTGATGCTTACTTCTCCTTTTTATCTAAAAACCCCCGAATTCCTGTCTTTTTTATTTTCGAGATCAATCGTGATTCCGGAATTTTGAAGCGATTGGGTTTTGGAGATAAGGTTAAAGGCCTGATCGAAAGTGCATCACATGCCTTCCCTAATGAAAAAGATCCGGATTTCATTTTTCACTTCGTATTTACATTGGTCTCCTTAAGTGTTTTTCCTTTTATGGTAAAACCCTTATTGAAGGAAATCACAGGGAGTGAAGAAAAAGCCACTACCTTTTTGGATAGTCGAAGATCCATCGTGAAAACAACATTAAAAAACATGGCTATATCATGAAAATAAAAAGCATTCTTATTTTAAATTTTTTGCTGCTCTTTGCAAGTATTACTGAGGCACAGTTGAGTTTAGATTCTTGTCAGGCAAAAGCCTATGCCAATTACCCACTTATTCAACAGTTTGATTTAATCGAACAATCGAAAGAATTAACCATTTCAAATGTAAATAAGGCTTATTTACCCAATTTGGATTTGAATCTTATTGGAGGTATCATTAGTGGAATGCCAAATTTATCACCACCTGGAACTGAAGAATCAGGGACGAAGGCCAATTTAATCTCGGTATTACAAGTGAATCAATTGATTTGGGACGGTGGAATCACCAAAGCAAGTAAAGCAATGGTTTCAGCTAATTCGGATATCGAAAAGGCTGATATTCAAGTAAATCTTTATGCTTTGAAAGATCGCGTGAATAATCTTTATTTTGGAGTTCTACTTATCGATGAGCAGCTTAAACAACTCGATTTATTACTTGAAAGTTTAGAACGTAACAAAACAAGGGTTGAGCTTGCTGTCGAAAATGGAACAGCATTTAGTTCTGATATCGATGAATTACAAGTGGAAATGATCAATGTAAATCAACGTAAAGTTGAAATGACTCATAACCGAGATGCCTATGTGCAAATGCTATCAGCCATGATAGGTGAAGAAATCTCTAAATCTGAAAATTTTGAGCGTCCCCTGTTTAACACCACCATCGATTCGCTATCGATAAATCGACCTGAACTTTCAAAATTCGAAAACCAACGAATGCTTATCGAAGCCCAAGCAAAAATGAATAAGTCAGCTCTTATGCCTAAGGTTGGATTGCTTGGGTTTGGGGTTTTCTTAACACCAGGTGTCGATTTTGGAGCTTCAACATTAAACAATATGATGCTTGCAGGGCTTTCTGTTTCGTGGAGTTTGTCTCCTTTGTATAAAAATGGAAATAATAAGAAAATCACACAACTTAATTTACAACGCATTCAAAATCAAGAGGAAACCTTTCTTTTTAATACCAATCTGGAGCTAAATCAAAGTCAGATGGAATTGGGAAAATATGGTGCATTACTCAAAAACGATAATGAAATTGTTACGCTAAAGGGAAAGATTAAGGAAGCCTATAATGTAAAATATGATAATGGTGTGGCAACAATGTCGGATCTATTGGATAAAACAATGGATGAGAATTTAGCCAAACAAGATAGAATCATGCACGAAATTCAATACTTAATGACGGCATATAAATACCTTACTAAATCAGGCAATTAATTATGAGAACGATACTAAAAATAACAAGCACACTATTCTTATTGATTCTTATTTCCTGTAATTCGGGAAAAAATGAGAATGTAGCTTCAGGTGTATTTGAAGCGACCGAAATAATTGTTTCAGCTGAAGCATCAGGCAGCCTACTCTCGTTTAACATTGAAGATGGAGATGAACTTATAAAAGGGCAGCAAGTAGGTCAGATCGATTCAACTCAACTGCATTTACAAAAGCTTCAAGTGCTGGCAAATCAAAAAGCAGTGAAATCCAATCGGCCCGATATGAATTCGCAGTTAAAGACCATTCAAAAGGAGATTGATAGTGCTGAAATAGAAAAGAAACGCATCGAAAATTTATTGAAAGGAGATGTCGCAACCCAAAAGCAGCTGGATGATATTAATGCAAGACTGGAGGTACTCTATGCCAATTTGGATGCGAAGAAAAGAAGCTTACTCATCGCAATCGAGGCTATTGATGCGCAGAGCAGTGCCATGGATGTACAAGTTAGTAGCATTGAAGATCAACTCGATAAAACGATTATTAAGAGCCCAATAAATGGAACCGTAATTTTAAAATATGCAGAAGAAAGTGAATTTAGTGGATTGGGAAAACCTTTGTTTAAAGTGGCCGATATGTCGCGGATGATTTTAGTTGCTTATCTTACTTCTAATCAATTAAGTTTAGTAAGTACAGGTGAACAAGTAAAGGTTTTTGCTGAATTTGGAGAAGAAGGATTAAAGGAATATCAAGGTGTACTTACATGGATTTCCAATAAATCAGAGTTCACCCCTAAAACGGTACAAACGCAGGATGAAAGAGCTAATTTAGTTTATGCTGTTAAAATTGCTTTGGAAAACGATGGGTTTATAAAAATTGGAATGTACGGGAGTATCCAATTAGGGGAATAATGGCCAGTATAATTGTCGAAAATATTAAGCGTAATTATGGTGCTGTTGAAGCCCTAAAGGGGATAAGTTTTGAAGTAAAAGAAGGAGAAATATTCGGATTAATCGGTCCGGATGGAGCAGGAAAAACGACCTTGTTTAGAATTTTAACCACCCTTTTACTTGCCGATTCTGGCAAGGCTACTGTAGATGGTGACGATGTAGTAAAAGGATATAAAAGTATACGCCGCAAGGTGGGGTATATGCCAGGTAAATTCTCCCTCTATTTAGATTTAACGGTAGAAGAAAACCTGCGCGTTTTCGCCACTATTTTCAACACAACTATTGAGGAGAATTATTACCTCATAGAAGATATTTATAAGCAGATAGAACCTTTTAAAAAGCGAAGAGCTGGAGATCTTTCAGGCGGAATGAAACAAAAGTTAGCCCTTTGTTGTGCACTGATTCATAAACCGGTAGTGCTGTTTTTAGATGAGCCTACTACCGGCGTGGACCCTGTTTCTCGAAAGGAATTTTGGGCTATGTTAGGAAAGTTGAAAGAAAGTGGAATTACCATTTTGGTTTCAACACCATATATGGATGAAGCCAGTTTATGTGATCGAATCGCCCTCATACAAAATGGGTCTTTTATGAAGATTGATACTCCAAAAGCTATCATTGAGGATTTTGATCATGAGTTGTGGGCGGTTAGCAGTTCTAATATGTCGGTTTTGCTAAAGGAACTGAGAGCGAAAAAAGAGATTTTGAGCTGTTATGCCTTCGGCGATACCCATCATATTACTATGGACGACCTCGATCCCGAATCATTAAGCATTTATTTGATTGAAAAAGGACATAAGGATATAAAAGTGGTAAAGATTAAGGCGAGTATAGAAGATTGTTTTATGGAATTGAGTAGTTTGGAATGAAAGTAATAGAAACAGTAAAGCTCACTAAAAAATTCGGCGATTTTACCGCTGTGGATGCGATTTCTTTTGAAGTAGAAAAGGGAGAGATTTTTGGATTTTTAGGAGCCAATGGAGCTGGTAAAACAACTGCTATGCGTATGTTATGTGGACTTAGTAAACCCACTTCAGGTAGCGGAAAAGTGGCAGGATTCAATGTCTCAACAGAACCAGAAAAAATAAAAAAGAACATTGGTTACATGAGCCAGAAATTTGCGCTTTATGAAGACTTGACAGTTGTAGAAAATCTCAAATTGTTCGGTGGCATTTACGGAATGCCGGCAAAGGAAATTGGACCCAAAATAGACCAGCTTTTAAGAACCTTGGGATTTGAAAATGAGAAAAACACCTTGGTGAGTGATTTACCTCTTGGATGGAAGCAGAAATTGTCTTTTTCCTCTTCCATTTTTCATGAACCAAAGATTGTATTTCTTGATGAACCTACAGGTGGGGTTGATCCAGTAACAAGGAGGCAATTTTGGGAGCTGATTTACGATGCCGCTGACCGAGGAATAACCGTATTCGTGACTACCCATTATATGGATGAGGCAGAATACTGCAATCGAGTATCCATCATGGTAGATGGAAAAATTGAAGCCTTAGACAGTCCTGATAATCTTAAAAAGAAGTTTGAAGTGGACAGTATGGAAGAGGTGTTTTATCAATTAGCACGGGGTGCAAAAAACGCAGAATAAGCGATGAAAATGTTTTTGGTGTTTACGCAAAAGGAATTCTATCACATCTTACGAGATCGATGGACCATGATGATCTTATTAGTGCTGCCCATTTTGATGATTTTATTATTTGGATTTGGGATTTCTACTGAAATTAAAAATGCCAAATTCGCTGTTTATGACCCCTCGCACGATCTGGCAACCCAAAAAATTGTTAATCAACTAGGTGTTAGCGAGTATTTTACATTTGAAGCCTATTTAAAAACTCCGGCCGAAATGAATAGCATTTTCAAAGAAAGTGAAACAGGAATGGTGATCGTTTTTAGTGAGAATTTCTATGAAAGTATGATGCATGGTGGCGAAGCACAAATTCAACTCATTGCCGATGGAACGGATCCCAATACGGCTTCTACTTTAGTTTCTTATGCTTCACGAATAATAGCCACTTTTCAGCACGAGCAATCGAAAGGAATTGGAACTCTACCATACCAGATTAAAACAGAAGTGAAGTTACTTTACAATCCAACGATGAAAGGCGCTTTTAATACCGTTCCAGGCGTGATGGGAATGATTTTAATGTTGATTTGTGCGATGATGACATCTGTATCTATAGCCAAAGAAAAAGAACTTGGAACAATGGAAGTGATTTTGGTTTCTCCTATGCCGCCGCTGCTTATTATTATTTCGAAAGTAATTCCTTATTTCACTATTTCGGTGATTAATTACATCACCATATTGCTTTTATCGGTGTATGTATTGAATGTCCCTATTGTGGGAAGTATTTGGTTATTGTCTTTAGTTTCATTGATTTTTATTTTTGTTTCGCTTGCGCTAGGCTTGCTTATATCTTCGTTGGTTGATTCGCAAATTGCCGCTTTATTGGGTTCGGCCATGGGCTTAATGTTACCAGTTATTTTACTCTCAGGACTCATGTTTCCCATCGAAAGTATGCCGTTATTACTTCAAGGAATTGCCCAGATTATCCCAGCGAAGTGGTTTATAGTAGCGGTTAAAAACGTAATGATAAAGGGATTAGGGATTACTTCCATTTTACCTGAGCTTGCTGTGCTTAGCACAATGGCAGTTGTCTTGATTGCCATTAGTTTGAAGAAATTTAAAATCCGTTTAGAATGAAAGTCTTACGCTACCTTTTAGAGAAAGAATTCAAGCAGATAAAACGGAATGGTTTTATTCCCAGATTGATTATTATGATGCCATTGATGGCCATGATTGTATTTCCCTATGCGGCTAATTTTGATGTAAAAGACATTCATTTAAGTGTTATCGATCACGATCGCAGTAGCTATTCTCAAGCTTTGATTCAAAAAATACAATCGGGAGGTTATTTCAGAATCGCTAATATATCCGACAGTTATGAAGAGGCTTTATCGAGTGTTGAGGTTGATAAATCGGATATTATCATCGAGATACCGCTAAATTTTGAGAAGGAATTAGTTAAGGATCAACAGGCCAATTTAATGATTTCGGCCAATGCTGTAAACGGAAATAAAGGAGGATTGGGAAGCGCCTATTTGATTCAGATCATTAGCGAGTTCAATTCAAATATTCGGGCAGACCTGACCCAGAACGCAAGCAATGCTGCTGCTCCTGCAATGGTCTTACTTCCTTTGTATCGTTATAATCCATCCCTTCGCTATGATGTTTTTATGGTACCTGCCTTGTTGATTATGGTATTGGCTATGATCAGTGGTTTTTTACCAGCATTAAATATTGTAGGTGAAAAACAAAGTGGAACCATCGAGCAAATGAATGTAACGCCGTTAAAAAAATCTATCTTTATTTTATCTAAGTTGATTCCTTATTGGATTATTGGTTATGTAGTGTTGACCATTGCGATGACTATCGCTTATTTTTACTGGGGTTTAAAACCTGCAGGCAGTATAGCATTGATTTATTTTTTTGCTACTTTGTTTATAGTGGCCTTTTCAGGTTTTGGATTGGTCATTTCTAATTACGCTTCAACGGTGCAACAAGCGATGTTTATGATGTTCTTTTTTATGATTACATTTATTTTAATGAGTGGATTGTATACCCCTGTGGCCAATATGCCAACATGGGCACAGCTTATAAGTAATATCAGTCCTTTAAAATATTTAATCGAAGTATTCCGAAGGGTTTATCTTAAAGGAAGTGGGATAACGGATTTGATTCGACCACTTATCGCTCTTATTTCATTTGCATTTGTCTTTTATTCATGGGCGATATTGAGTTATCGTAAGACAGAATAAATGTTTGAAAAGAAAAATTTTACGTCCATGAACCTTGCATTATAGTTCATTTGCATAAATAAAGATGTTGAAATAAAAACACTGAACAAATTCAAATAAAATAGGGCACTTATTATGGAAAATTAATTTTACATTGTTTATAAATTATAGCAAATAATTATCATGAAGAATATATTCGATAAGCAAGTAGGAGAAGAAGTCATTAATAGAATTAATAAATTAACTCCAGAGAGTAAGGCGCAATGGGGAAAAATGAATGTAGCTCAGATGTTGGCGCATTGTTGTGTTAGTTATGAATTTGTATTTACAGATATACATCCAAAACCGGGAAAGTTAAAACGTTTTTTATTAAAGGCAGTGGTAAAGCAAGCAGTTGTAGGACAAAAAGCATACAGCAAGAATTTACGTACAGCCCCCGAATTTGTAAAAGTGGATAAACATATTTTTGAGGAAGAGAAAAGCCGATTGATCGATTTTATTAGAAAAACAAGTGAGCTAGGTGGAACTTATTTTGACGGAAAAGAATCGCATTCTTTTGGAATTTTGAGCGAACAAGAGTGGAATAATATGTTTTATAAGCATTTGGATCATCATTTAGGGCAGTTTGGGGTTTAATTATTAGTAGTAACTAATTATTAGTAAATGCCACAAAGTAGGAAACTAACACGAATGTCCCCCTGAGCCTGTCGAAGGGTAGTTTAACGCCCTTCGACAGGCTCAGGGGGACGTATTAATTGACATCGTTAATCAAAGAAAAAACGAATTCCATGAAACGAATAGCTCTTTTCCTTATTTTTTTGCCTTTCAACTTATTTGCTCAGGACACGATGAAAACAACTTTACCTTATTATGAAATAGCGGATGCGCCGGAAACCTACACTGCTGCAGGGGTTGCTGCCAGAATGATTGACGGATTAGGATTTAGATATTATTGGGTGAGCGAAGGTTTAAGAGAAGAAGATCTAATATTTAAACCTTCTGAGGATGGTCGTACTACAGGAGAGACGGTGGATCATATCTATCGCCTTTCAAGAACCATTTATAATACGATCAATAGCATTCCAAATATTAAAGTAGAAGAAGTTGAAATGAGTTTTGAAGAAACTCGCAAGCAGACCTTGGAAATGCTCTATCAATCCTCACTGATACTTCGGGAAAATCCTGATCTTGATTCATTGAATATAATATTCCAAAATGGAGATAATAGTACGGAATATCCTTTTTGGAATCTGATCAATGGTCCGATCGCTGATGCTTTATGGCATTGT
The DNA here is from genome assembly GCA_024641785.1 of Flavobacteriales bacterium. Taxonomy (GTDB): domain Bacteria; phylum Bacteroidota; class Bacteroidia; order Flavobacteriales_D; family JAHECK01; genus JAHECK01. The sequence goes on from JAHECK010000045.1 coordinate 21,676, forward strand.
GGACAAGTGGTTTCATTCCGACGATCATCAGGAAATCCGTATAATTCGAAAGCGAGTGTTTTTAGTGGAAAAGTGAGGGAGTAATATCTAATGATTAGTGGATCAATGTAATAGTGCCCGTTCTTATTACAGGTTCCCGTCCATATGATAAATATTCAATCCGATAAGCATAAACCCCAATTGGAGTTTCTTTTCCATTAACGCTACCATCCCACATTTCATCCGGATTAGAACTTTGATAAATGAGTTTTCCCCAGCGATCAAATATTTTAATATCAAAGGAAGTAAAAAGGCAATCGTATTCTACTTTAAAAGCGTCATTTCGGCCATCATAATTTGGTGTAAAGGCATTGGGAATATACACAAAGCACTTGCAATCATCGAACTTCACCTCGATTGAATCTTTATCACTACCACATATGTTACTTACTTCGAGTCCATAATTACCCGGTTCAGAAATAGTTCTTGTCTCTGAAGTGCTGTTATTATCATTCCAAAGAAAGTCACTAAATTCAAACTGAGGATTTAAAAACAATTCCTGTCCTAAACAAAGTAGGGTATCCTTTGGGAAATTAATTCTTGGAAGGGGCAAATAATGAATGCTAACATTTGCTTGGTTAAAACATCCATTCTCATTTACTTCTACCCAATAATTACCTCCTTGGAATACTTCAATAAAAGGGGAAGTGCTATTGTCTTGCCACAGATAAGTTGCATTATCAACATTGGCTTCAAGCATCATAGATTGACCGGCGCATAAGATAGTATCGCTTGGCAATACGACTTCCGGCACGGGTTTGAACAGTACAAAAAGAGAATCATGATTGGTACAATTTTCAGAACTCATTTCCACCCAATAGTAGCCACCTTCTTTAATTATCATTGAAGTTTCGATAGAACCATCCTGCCACAAATAATTTAATTCAGGATTTTCAAGATCTAATATGAGGCTATCTCCATCACAAAATTCCCGATCTGTTCCCAGGTCAAGATCTTGAACAGAATCATCAAATTCGATAAAGACCTGGTCGCTTAAAACGCCACATACATTGCTCACTGTAACACTGTATGTTCCTTCCTGTGTAACCATGAAAGCGTCGTTTGTTGATCCATCTTGCCATAAATAATCTGCCTCTGCCGAGGTAACAGAAAGCAAAATAGAATCGCCGGCACAAAGCAAAGTGTCATGACCTAGATCAGCATTTAAATTACACCAAGGAGTAATAAATATACTATCGATTCCCATTCTCAAAGCCCCACTTGCATCCCATTCATCAATTAGCCCATTATCATCATTGTCTTTTGCGAAAAATTTAAAAATATGATAAGGAGCGCTAGCTGTAAAAACGATGCTTCTGTTATCCCAATTAAAATTCGTGCTGTTATAGGCTTCAGGACTACTGGATGGGTCGGAAATACCTACGAGTGTATTATCCAAATATACGGCCCAAGAACCTGAGTTATCCTTCATATTGGCTTGTTTCACCACTGCCTGATGAAAGTGAACTTCATAAATACTGTCGGGCATAAAACCATAAACCGTTTGTTTGATTCCTTCCATATAGACAGATCCATATGAATTTGCTGCAATTGCAGAAACAAAGGTATTTCCGGAATATGGATTTCCGATCAATCCCAGATCTACATCAGGAGCGTTAACGCTTGTCAAATCCGGTGTTGCTCCGGGAGCAAAGTTTGCTGCGCAACTAGGATCTGTATGTGGTACTGCACTCCATTCGGGTGGAACCATACTTATACTCAATATCGTGCCTTCAAGATCTCCATTTAGGAAGTCCTGTCCTATCAGCGTTGAACTGATAAGGCAAAGTGCGGTGATGCTAAATATTCTTTTCATTAAAAGAGATAGCACTTAAAATAGAGCTGTCTTTTGGGTTTTGTTTGTTTCCTTTATGTATTTGACGCTTAAATTTAAAGTATGTTACTTAATCGCCTGTTTTTTTTTATTCCTTATTTCGTAATTGAGTTTGTAAGT
>JAHECK010000046.1 GCA_024641785.1 Flavobacteriales bacterium
ACTTCATTGGATCTGATGGAGCAGGCTTCTAAAGCATGTTACGATGCAATTCAAAAAAAATTGGGTCAAAAGATCAAAGGCGAAGCAATCCATATTTATTGTGGAATTGGAAATAATGGAGGTGACGGTCTTGTACTCGCACGTTTGTTCGCTAAAGATGATCATCGCGTTATTGTTAATATCGTTCGTTTTTCGAATAAATCATCGAATGATTTTAAAGTAAATATTGAGCGACTAAAGGGGTATGATGTAGAGGTTAATGAAATTAATATTAAAGATGATCTTGAAATAGTAAAAGAAGGTTGGATTGTAGATGCTATTTTCGGAACAGGTTTCAATCGCCCGCCAATGGGGCTTTCTGCTCAAACCATCAGCCATATTAATAAACAAAAAGTTCCTGTTTTATCGATCGATATTCCTTCAGGATTGTATGCCGACAGACCGGCAAATCCTGATAGTGATCTTATTATACATGCTAATTATACCTTTGGATTTCAAGTTCCCAAGCTGGCTTTCTTTATGGAAGAAAATAGCCAATTTATGGGAATATGGGAAATTGTAGATATTGGATTGGATAAAGAATATGTCGAAGAACAAGATTCTCCCTATTATTATCTTGTACCTCAACGAGTAAAAGAAGTGATGATCAAACGGAACAAGTTTGATCATAAAGGAAAATTTGGGCATTCTCTTATTATTGGTGGAGATGCTGATAAAGCCGGGTCTGCAATCTTAGCCGGATTAGGAGCTTTGCGCTCAGGGGCAGGCTTAGTAACGATCATGGTTCCGAAAGAAATAACTGGTACGGTTCATCAAGCGATTCCGGAATTAATGTGTTGGCCAAGTGGTGATTCCTACATTAAATCCTGGGATAAAGGCAAATTGCCTAAAACCATGGAAAAATTAGCGATTGGTTTGGGAATTGGAATTGGTACTCGATCAAAAACCAAAGATTTTATACAAGATCTATTAAAAGATTCATTTAATCCTTTAGTGATCGATGCGGATGCCTTAAATATCTTAGCGGCAAGTAAAAAATTATTGGATGAAGTACCTGCACAATCGATTCTTACGCCTCATGCCGGTGAATTTAAGCGATTGGTTGGAGTGTATAATAATAGTTATGACCGTTTAGCGGCTCAAATTGAATTTTCAAAAGAACACAAAGTGATCGTGGTTTTAAAAGGAGCCTACACCCGTATTACAACTCCAAAAGGGATTGTCTTTTTTAATTCTACTGGTAATCCGGGAATGGGAACTCCCGGTTCAGGAGACGTACTTACTGGAATTCTTACAAGTTTGCTAGGACAATATAAAAACCCGGTAAATGCAGCGATCATTGGCGTATATATTCATGGTTTGGCAGGAGATATCGCTGGAGAGAAAGAGAGTTATGAAAGTTTAATTGCTTCCGATATTGCTAAAACCTTAGGAAAGGCATTTAAATTTATCAGATCAATTTAACTTTGCCGCTTTAAATTTTTCTGATGCAAAAGAGACCTTATTTGTATTTAATTGCTTTTACCTTTTTGGCTTTCGCCCTTTCCTCATGTATTAATGATGATAAAGAGCCGGGAAGTCTGAGATCAAGTTTTTCCAGTGTAAAATTCAACTCTCCTCGTTCCGGCGAAAAATTTATATATGGCGACACCATTCACTTCGATGTTGAACTTATTAAAGAATCAAAAAAAATAGTTGAATCGCTTGGCTTATATATTAATGGAGAATTGGTCTACGAAGAAAATGCGAACAAGATGCTTTTTGATTATCCAAGCACATCAGGCAGCGGGGGAAATATTAAATTAAAAGCAGTCGTTAAATATACTGATGGAACAAACTCACGACGAAGAATGGAGATCAATGTGCTATCGGATAAGGCACCTGAGAAAATGACTTATCAGCTTGTAAATACTTATCCTCATGATGTAACGTCGTATACCCAGGGATTAATTTATGATAGTAAGGAGGGACTTTTGTTTGAAGGCACCGGAAACTATGCAGAATCAAAATTAATTAAGATCAGAGTAGGGGATGAAAAGGCTAAAAAAGAGATCCAAATATCTGATAAGTATTTTGGAGAAGGGATTACCATGTGGCACGATAGTATTTTTCAATTGACCTATAAGAACAAGAAAGGGTTTTATTATGATAGAGAATTTAACCTTTTAGGCGAGTTTACTTATCCTAGTGAAGGTTGGGGACTCACTACCGATGGAACAAGTTTGATCATGAGTGATGGATCAGCAACTTTATTTTATCTTAATCCAAGAACTTTTGAAATAGAAAAAAGTATCCAGGTCTTTAATGATAAAGGCTTAATGTATAATATTAATGAACTAGAGTATGTCGACGGGATCATTTATGCAAATATCTATCAAAGCGATTTCATTGCTAAAATAGATGCGCATTCCGGAAAGTTAATAGCGCTGATCAATATGAAAGGGATATTAGATAAAAAGTTAGTAAAAGGAAGAATAGATGTGCTGAACGGAATTGCTTACAATCCGCAAATGAATACATTCTACGTTACCGGAAAATGGTGGCCTAGTTTGTTTGAGGTTCGTTTTGTTAAAGAGTAGTTAGTAGCTAGTAAGTTGGAAAATTAACCACAAAGTGTGCGGAGAATGATCAAAGTTCACAACGAAAGTATAAAAGGTATACTCTGATTTATACGATAATTAATCAGTGGTCTTTGAGCCTACTTAGAGAACTTAGTGGTTAAAAAAAACAATTGATTTCACTTCACTTCCTAAGTTTACTAGTTATAAAATCCACTTCAGCTTTCGGATTTCTTGCCGGAGAATATTCTCTTCCATAAAATATGATCTGCAAATGAAGCTTATTCCAAAGCGATTTGGGAAATAAACGCTTTGCATCTTTTTCCGTTTCTACTACATTTTTACCACTCGTTAAACCCCATCGAGTCATTAAGCGATGAATATGAGTGTCTACTGGAAAGGCAGGATGACCAAAAGCCTGTGACATCACAACCGAGGCGGTTTTATGTCCTACTCCCGGCAAAGCCTCAAGTTCCTCGAAACTTTCCGGAACTTCACCCCCATGCTTTGAAACAAGTAATTCTGAAAGCCCTTTGATTGCTTTAGCCTTCGAATTCGAAAGCCCGATTTGCTTAATGAGTTCTTTGATCTCAGTAACTTCTAACTCAGCCATATCGTAAGGATTGTCAGCACGTTCAAATAAAAAAGGACTGATCTCATTTACCTTCTTGTCGGTGCTTTGTGCTGATAGTAAAACAGCAACCAGCAAGGTATAATTGCTGTAATGACTAAGAGGAATAGGCGTAGTGGGATAGAGTCGCTCTAATTCATCTATAATATACTTAGCTTTTTCTTTTTTTGTCATTTTATTGAAAACAAAAAAGCACTGCTTTCGACAGTGCTTTTCAATATTTTAGCGCTTTTAGTTTCTATTTCCCATAAATCGCAGCATGAAAAGGAATAAGTTGATGAAGTCAAGATAAAGCGTTAGTGCACCCATCAATGCGAGTTTACTTTCGCTTTCAGTTCCTGTTTCAACTTGCATCCCGATCTGACGAATTTTTTGCATATCGTAAGCGGTCAATCCGGTAAAGATCAATACACCAAACATACTAATGATATAATCCATCATTGCGCTTCCCATAAACATATTCACAACCATAGCGACAATAAGACCGATCACTGCCATTCTTAATATGCCACCGAATTTTGATAGATCGGTTTGGGTGTAATAACCTACAAAAGCCATGATACCAAAAGTAATGGAGGTGACAAAGAAGGTAAGATAGATACTACCTAAACTATAAACGAGGAAGATAGTGCTTAAACTAATTCCCATTAATGCTGAAAAGGCAATAAATACGATTAGCATCGTACTTGCCGACATTTTATTTATTCCCATTCCCATCCATAATACCAATCCAAAAGGGGCAAACATAGCTATCCAAGCTAATGGTTTTAAACTTCCAGTTTCGAAATTTACAAGATATGCGAGCAACGACATATCGGTTCCGAATAAGTAAGCAATCACACCTGAAATGGCAATAGCTGCAGCCATGTAAGACATCACTCTACTTGTAAATGTTCTTGAAATGGCATGTTTTTCTGAAATACTGCCTTCCACGATATCTTTTTGATAATCCATTTTTCTATTTATTTATTAATTAGGTTGATAAATTCTTGTCTTGTTCTTTTGTCCGACATAAAAATCCCTGTAAATGCAGAAGTAGTCGTCATTGAATGTTGCTTTTGTACTCCTCGCATTTGCATACACATATGATGTGCTTCGATCACAACGGCAACTCCTAATGGCTTTAATACTTCCTGAATACAATCTCTGATTTGTATCGTCAAACGTTCCTGTACTTGCAATCTTCGTGCAAAAACATCTACAAGTCGCGGTATTTTAGATAATCCGACAATTTGTCCGTTTGGGATATAAGCAATATGCGCTTTTCCAAAAAAAGGCAGGATATGATGCTCACATAAAGAATACACTTCAATGTCTTTTACCAGTAACAACTCATTATAATTTTCATTGAAAAGTGCCGATCTTAATATGGATTCAGGATCTTGATGGTAACCCTGAGTAAGAAATTGCATTGCTTTAGCTGCTCGTTCCGGAGTCTTTAATAATCCTTCACGTTTAATATCTTCTCCTAAACTGTTGATTATGGCAGAATAATTAGCAGCAATTTTGTCGGTTGCTTCACCATGATAATGGTCTTCTCGTTCAAATCCTTCCTTATTTTTGTCCATATTTTTTTCTTTCTAGCCGAAATATTCTGCAAAATTATTTTCGGTCTCATAGAGCTTTACACTATGCAAAATAAAATTTAATTCATTTTTAATAGCTCCTTCCAACAGATTCCAGATGCCGATCGTCAGATTCTCAGTAGAAGTCATCTTTCCTTTCATGAATTCAACATCCAGATTTATATTTTTATGATCGAGAAGATCGATCACTCGCTCATTGATCAGATCGCTTAATAATTTAAGATCTACTACATAGCCTGTTTCTTGCAATTCGCCTTTTACGGTGACAAAAAGATCATAATTATGACCGTGCCAGTTAACATTTGCACATTTTCCGAAAACTTCTTTATTCTTTTCCTCCGACCATTCGGCTCTCCACATTTTGTGAGCAGCATTGAATCGTTCCTTTCGAGTTACGTATATCATAAAACAAATATACATAAGCTTTCATAATCTTGCTTTTCATTCAGGCATTTTCCTGATTTACATAATCCAAACAGTTATTTTTCATAAAAAACAGACAATCAATTAGTTAAATACTACTTTGTGATTTAAGTAAGATGATGGATAATTGATTGATGGTTGTGAAAGCATCACTTAATAAAACAATCTCTGAATTTTATTTACGCATTTACGCATTTACGCATTTATGCATTCATGCATTCTAATTCATTATAGCTTATTATCTTTGTATCTTAAATTGAGAAAATGATCGTAGTAACAGGAGCCGCAGGATTTATTAGCAGTGCATTAGTTTCGCGCTTGAATAGTGAAGGATATAAGGACATTGTAGTGGTAGATGATTTTTCCAGAGCGGATAAAAATAAAAATTTAGAAGGTAAAAGTTATTCAGAAAAAGTAGATCGAATGCAATTTTTTGATTGGCTGGATAAAAATGAAAAATGGGTTCAATTTATTTTTCATTTAGGAGCTCGTACTGATACCACCGAATTTGATGTCACTATTTTCGATAAGTTAAATCTTAATTATTCGAAGACCATGTGGAATAAATGCATCGAATATGGGATCCCATTGGTATATGCTTCATCTGCTGCTACTTATGGTTTAGGTGAATTAGGATATAAAGATGATCATGCAAATGTTGATCAACTTCAGCCTTTGAATCCTTATGGTCGTTCAAAAAATGATTTCGATATCTGGGCATTGAAACAGGAAAAACATCCTTACTACTGGGCAGGACTTAAATTCTTTAATGTCTATGGTCCGAATGAATACCATAAGGGAAGAATGGCTTCTGTAATTCTGCATGCTTTTCGTCAGATCAAAGAGAATAAGAAAATGAAATTGTTCCGAAGTCATAATCCAAAATTTAAAAATGGAGAACAATTACGTGATTTTGTATATGTAAAAGATGTGGTGGAAGTATGTATGTTCCTGATGAATAATAGGAAACCTGAGAATAATGGTTTGTATAATCTGGGAACAGGACAGGCCCGAACCTTTCTTGATCTCACAAAGAATACCTTTAAAGCTTTAGGGATCCAAGAAGATATCAGCTTTATTGATACACCCGAAGATATCCGTGATAAGTATCAATATTATACACAAGCCGACATGTCGAAGTTACTTTCCATAGGCTACGACAGACCTTTCACTTCCTTAGAAGAAGGGGTAGAAGATTATGTGAAGAATTATTTGTCGGAAGGGAAATTCTATTAATTACGAAGGGTTTTCGGAATCTGATAATAACAGCACCTAAATCTAGTTTCTATGGATTCTTTGTAAGAGATGCTTATTTTATGATAAAATTCTTTTTTTGATTCAGCTCCATTTGTTTCTTCAATATTTGCTCCAGTAGAAGTTCCAGACTTAAGGAGTTTTTTTAGATAAAGCTATTCATTTTTATTATAAATAAGATTTTCTAAATCGAACGATCATTTAGAGCGAACGGGTAGCTTTTTTCCTGAGGGATATTATCTTTTTTCATATGATTAATTTCACTTATCAGTAAAATTAAAAGATATATACCCTTAATAGATAGATGTTTTAGCGTAGTCTCCTAATTCCTTATTGATTCTATAATTCATTCCGCAATTTCAGCAGAAAGTCTTTGATGTGATTCAGTGATTTTATAACCTCGTGATTGGCACTGATCTCTTCAGAATTATTCTTTAATTTTTCCTTTGCACCGGTTAAAGTATGCCCTTGTTCTTTTACTAAATGAAAGATCAAATGAAAGTTATCGATATCGTTTTTAGTAAACATTCGATTTCCACGCTTGTTCTTTTTAGGTTTAATAATATCGAATTCCGATTCCCAAAAACGGATCAGCGAAGTATTAACAGCAAACATCCCAGCGACTTCGCTAATACTATAATACAGTTTCTCTATTTTTTTTTCTCGGTAAGGCATCCTTTACATAAGGCGAATAAAAGTAAGTGAAAGGAATCTATTTTACAAGTGTAAACGAATTAGTCGAAAGATTGGTTCGCTGAAGAAGATATTTCTATCATTTTATCATATTCCTCCGGACTAAGATCATTAAAGTAAAAATTGATCGGATTGATCTTTTTTCCATCTTTTATAACTTCATAATGAAGATGAGGTGCCGTACTTGTTCCGGTATTACCTACATATCCTATCACTTCTCCTCTTTTTACTTTCTGGCCTTCGCGTACATTAAACTTACTCATATGACCATAAAGAGTAACATAACCATAACCATGATCGATCTCCACATGCATTCCATACCCTCTTCTCGACTTATTAACTCCTACTACAGTTCCATCTCCTGTAGCGTAGATCTCAGTACCTGTTGGCGAAGTAAAATCCATTCCGGTATGTAATTTTCGTGTTTTATACACCGGATGGATCCGATAACCAAAACCGGACGCCATTCTTTTTAAATTTTTATTAGGGATTGGCTGTATTGCAGGTATCGAAGCGAGCATAAGTTCTTTATTTGTTGCCAGATCGATCACTTCATCATACGATTTCGATTGTACATACAATTGTTTCGCGATTTGATCTAAACGTTTACTCGTATTGATTACCATGTCCTCATTCACATAACCTTCCAGATCATTGTATCTGTTTACTCCTCCCACACCTGCAGTTCTTATTGATGATGCCACAGGTTCAGCTTCAAAAATAACCCGGTAAATATTATCATCGCGATCTTCAATATCACGAAGAACTTTTTCAGTTTCGGCTAATTCCTTATTTAATCGCTTATAATTATCTTTTAAATACTCGATCTCTCGGGCTTGCATCAATTCTTTTGGGGAAGAAAATATATTGTAAGAGATGATCACAATTCCTATGGAAACAAAGATAAATACACTCAAATAAGTAAGTGCCCGGCGGATTTTCTCCCACGAAGACAGCTTAATTTTTTCGTAAGTTAATGTGTGTGGATTGTACTTATATTTTGTTTTTGCCATATACTATAAAAACAAGGTGTAAAATAACGCTAATTATTCTACTTTTGCAATCGTATAACCCAATGGGGAAGCGTGTTTTTAACAAGTTTTACCATTTAGATTATAAATTAAAGTAGTTAGGTAAGAATAGTAAAATTATATATGTCTTCTATCCATTCATCAAAAAGTATTCGACAAGCGTTTCTTGATTTCTTTCAATCAAAACATCATTCGATCGTTCCATCGGCTCCAATCGTCATCAAAAATGACCCAACCCTTATGTTTACTAATGCCGGAATGAACCAGTTTAAGGATGTTTTTTTAGGAAATGCCCCTATTAAAGAGTCTCGAATTGCGGATACACAAAAATGTTTACGGGTCTCCGGAAAACATAATGATTTAGAAGAAGTTGGAGTAGATACCTATCATCATACCATGTTCGAAATGCTAGGAAACTGGTCATTTGGCGACTATTATAAGACCGACGCGATCAATTGGGCATGGGAACTTCTAACAGAAGTTTATAAGATTCCAAAAGAAAATTTATATGTTACCTATTTCGAAGGGGATAAAGAAGATGGACTTCCTTTAGATGAGGAAGCAAGAACTTTATGGAGAAAATTTCTACCTGATACTCAAATATTACCGGGAAATAAAAAAGACAATTTTTGGGAAATGGGAGAGTCGGGACCCTGTGGACCATGCTCCGAAATCCATATTGATATTCGTTCCGATGAAGAAAAGAAAAAAATTATTGGCTCCGAATTAGTAAATAATGACCATCCTGAAGTAATCGAGATATGGAATTTAGTTTTTATGGAAATGAACCGTCTGGCAAATAAAAGCTTAGTGCCACTTCCTAAAAAGCACATCGATACCGGAATGGGATTTGAACGACTGGCCATGGTTATTCAGGGCAAAAAATCCAATTATGATACGGATGTATTCATGCCTCTGATCAAAGAATTGGAAATCATATCTGGTAAAAAATATGGCCAAAGTAATAGTAAACAAGACATAGCTTTTCGCGTAATAGCAGATCATATACGAGCGATCACTTTTACTATTGCCGATGGTCAGTTACCATCAAATACTGGTGCAGGTTATGTTATTAGAAGAGTTTTAAGAAGAGCTATTCGCTTTAGCTGGCAGTTTCTGTTAATTAAAGAGCCTTTTTTATACAAACTTGTCGATACATTAGCGGATCAGTTAGGTGATGTTTTTGAAAACCTCAATGGACAGATCGGACTGGTAAAAAATGTTTTATTAGAAGAAGAAGAAGGTTTTATAAGAACCCTGGAACAAGGAATAAAACGAATTGATCACTATCTCGAGTCAGAGCCAAAGGAAATTGATGGGAAATTTGCCTTTGAATTATATGATACCTATGGTTTTCCAATTGATCTTACATCTCTTATTGCAAAGGAGTTTGAACTTAAGGTCGATATTCATGGTTTTGAAAATTATTTGAATGAGCAAAAAGAACGTTCAAGAGCGGCTTCCATTGTTGCTGCAGGAGATTGGATAGCGGTTTGGGAGGATGTTCCTGAAGAATTTATTGGTTATGACTACACCGATGGAAAAATAAAGATTACTAGATATCGAGAAGTAAAAGAGAAAAATAAGACGCGCTTTCATCTTGTTTTTGATTTTACTCCTTTTTATGCTGAAGGAGGAGGACAAGTTGGAGATAATGGATTTATAATAAACGATGATGAACGAATTAAAATTCTTGATACTAAAAAGGAAAATGGAGTGATCATTCATATTACGGATCATTTACCAAAAAATATCCGAGATACTTTTAAAGGAATAGTCGATACGGAATCAAGAGATTCCTCAGAGAGTAATCATTCAGCGACACATTTATTGCATAGATCATTAAGAAGAATACTTGGGAATCATGTTGAACAAAAGGGTTCTTTAGTTTCACCCAGCCATTTGCGCTTTGATTTTTCTCATTTTTCAAAATTATCTGACGAAGAATTGACACTGATAGAAAGAGAAGTAAATGATAAGATCCGTCAGAATATCGGTTTAAGTGAACATCGAAATGTGCCAATGCAAAAGGCACTCGATATGGGAGCGATGGCATTATTTGGAGAAAAGTATGGTGATCTGGTCCGGGTAATTAAATTCGATGATAGTATCGAATTATGTGGAGGAACCCATGTGAGCAATACGGCTAAGATCGGACGATTTAAAATTATATCTGAAAGTGCAATTGCAGCAGGAGTGAGAAGGATCGAAGCGGTTACTTCTTATGAAGCCGATAAGCTGATCGACCGTGCATTGATGGAATATGAAAATGTTCGAACTATGCTGAAAGTAAAGGAAGAAATTGTGCCAGTTGTAAGCGGCTTGCTTAATGAAAATCATCGCTTAAGAAAAGAAGTAGAACAATTGAATAAATTCCGAATTCAATCTGTAAAGCAGGAAATGATCGGAAAGATTGAAAAGATCGATGGATTAAATGTGTTAAAAGCAAGTTGTGAACTCGATGCCGGAAGTGTAAAAGACCTGGCATTTCAATTAAAGGACCAGTACAAAGATTTATTCATAGCTATAGGAAATCGTTATAATGATAAACCCGGATTAACGATTGCAGTAGGTGCGGATCTATTAGCTTCTTCTTCAATCGATGCAGGAAAGATCATTCGGGATGCAGCAAAGTCTATTCAAGGAGGGGGAGGAGGACAGCCATTTTTCGCTCAAGCGGGAGGAAAGAATGTAGATGGAGTTGAGAAGGCGATCGATGAAGCCTTAGCTATCGCATTAAGATCAAGATAATTCAGAAGAATATCTTTCTTGTAATTTCTCAATTTCGGGTAGCATTTGTTCTAACAAATCCATACTTACTCCATTTTGAGGCTTAGCTCCGGCGCTGGAACTAAAGAAAGTGATGATCTTTTTAAAATCATTAAATACATTATCGGAGGTCATAAAAGGATCATTTACCTTAATTTTTTTAGTTCCAAAATCAAAGCTGATCATAATAATTGGAATTTTTGCTCGCTTAGCGATATGATAAAATCCGGTTTTTATTTTATCTACTTTTTTCCGTGTGCCTTCCGGTGCTAATGCGATCGAAAAGCGTTCTTTCGAATTGAAAATATCAACCACAACATCGACCAGATTGTTGTTCTTGCTTCGATCTACCGGGTAACCACCCAGCCATCTGAAAATAAAACCATATGGGGCTTTGAAAAGCTGACTTTTACCTAAATATTTGGTTGAGTCAAGTTGAAGTACCCTTCTTGCCATTATACCTACAAAAAAATCGATATTGGCAGTATGTGGGGCTACTATAATAATAAATTTGGGAAGATCCTTTGGGACTGATCCTTCGAAACGCCAGGAAAATAGCTTAAATATTAGTTTGTATAGATATCGCATCACGTGTTGCGAATATACTAAAGCTTAGAATGCTTTTAGAAACTATTGAAATCAAAATGTAAATATTAATGAAGTCATTTTTATATTTCTGAAACGATATTTAAAGTAGGAAGCGTAACCATCGGAATCAATTCACTATTATTAATGGTAGCTTGTACTCGAAGTGAAGAATTATAATCTGCTTCAACATTAAATTCTGGTAAGTTAACCACAGGAATTAATTCGCCATCGATGAATTTTGCTTCCACAAAAACAGGTTGATCTGAATTCTCAAAGGATGAATATGCTATTTCAGTAGGACTTGAAATGGACTCGTTGGATTGATTTGTATTTCCTACAAAAAGGCTTGTACTAAAAATAACTGCTATTGCGCTGATGTTTAAGATTGCTGTGTTCATTTTGTTTGGTTTTTTGATTTATACTGTTCTTTTCTTAATAGACTCTTTTTGAAGCTTGAATGTTGCAGAATAATCGCTTTTTAGTATCAACGGTTAATTTTTTTTGTAAATGGTATTCTAGAACTTATAAAAAGCAATTATTTTGATTCAATTGTTAATTCTGGTAATTCAACTACAGGCATTAATTCTCCATTTACCATTTTAGTTTTAACCATTGTTCCTTTATTATATTCAGAAACGATGTTTAATTCAGGAAGTGTAACGAAAGGAATTACTTCTCCATCGATCACTTTTGCTTCAACCATTGTAAAGCTTGAAGTGCTTAAATCAACTATTTCACTTAGAGTTTCACTTGGAAATTCAAATGATTTGGCTTCGCTTAAATTTCGACCTGAAATAAAGCTGCTTGAGATGATAAGTGCGATTGCGGTGATGTTAAAAATATTTGTTTTCATGATCTTGGTTTTAATTATGTTTTCATTTATAGATCAAATGTATGGCAACTTTATCATTCATTATAGTACTATGTGATAAAAGGTACTATCTGTGACCAAGGGGTAGGAAAAGGATTGTGATTGGTAAAATAGTGGATGAATGGCAGAATACATGTATAAAAAGAATTATCAAGGAAATTACTAACCGTTTATCACGATTTGATAATGGTAAAAGGTGGCAGAATGCTCATATTCCAACAGATAATCACTCTATTAATAACTAAATCAATCATTGAAATCTTAAAAATGAGGAGAAACCGATCCCTGGAGATTGTTAAATGAGAGTCGATTTCAGATAAATGATCATTAAAATGGATAAATAAATTATTTTTAATACTTAAATAAAAAGGAACTAATATTAGATCTATGGAAATTAAGGATGCTATTACTAAACCTACATCTACTGCATTAAATGTAGCCGCCTTCATTATTATTCTTGCAGGTATAATGGCTGCTGCTCCAATCATTTCATCATTATTGTTGGCGCTATTTATTAGTATCATTTGTGCACGACCTATTAACTGGTTGCAGAATAAGAAAGTTCCTCAGTCACTTGCTATTTTTATAGTATTCATTGGAATCATAGGGGTATTCTTCTTTTTTGGTGAATTAATTAGTCAGTCTTTGTCATCCTTCTCAAAAAACGCACCTACCTATGAACAAAACCTGAAGCAAATGGAGTGGGGCGTAACAAGTTTTTTTAATGAAAAGGGAATTTCTATTTCTTTTGATAAGATATCAGAACTCTTTGACCCTTCTAAATTAATGGGACTTACAGCTGGTGTTTTAAGTCAGTTAGGTGGTTTTATGGGGAATACATTAACCATTATTTTTTTAGTCTTATTTCTTTTAATGGAAGTAGACAGTATTGATGTAAAGGTTAAAGCGATTTCAAATGGCAAAGCCAAGTCGATTTCTTATCTAGGTGTTATTGGGAGTAGTATTCGACATTACCTTTCTATTAAAACCTTAACAAGCTTTATTACTGGTTTATTGGTTTGGATCGGTCTTTTTATTATGGGTGTCGACTATGCCATTTTATGGGCACTCATCGCTTTTTTATTAAATTATATTCCCACTTTCGGATCGATCATAGCCGCTGTACCTGCAGTATTGTTTGCATTAATACAATTTGGGTTAGGTGGTGCACTTGGGGTCGCCATTATTTTTGTCGCTGTTAATATGATCATTGGAAACGTTGTAGAACCTAGGATGATGGGAAAAGGACTGGGATTATCAACTTTCATCGTTTTCTTTTCATTGTTATTTTGGGGTTTTATTCTTGGTACCGTTGGAATGTTCCTATCCGTTCCTATAACTATGGCAATAAAGATTATGCTGGAACAAAGCCCAAAAACAAGAGGAATTGCTATTTTTCTGGGTACTCAGGAAGAAGCTCAGATCATTGTCGATAATAACTATAAAACAAACTAAGATTAGGTAGGAAATTCTTTATTTAAATGGATTTATAAAATCCAATTTCCTTAAATTTGATTGCATTAACTATATATTGTTGGTTAAAATTAAGCTGTGTCATTTTCCAAATTAATTATGAGTAAAACCATACATTTTATTTTAATTAATAAGTTATTATCCATTTTCTTTCTATTTGCGAGCGTTATATCCTATTGTCAGGATGCTGATTCAACCAAAAAGAATACTCCAAATGTTGTTATTTCTTTACCCGAAAACAATAATATAATTGCATCTGATACAGTTCATCAAAACAGAGAGAACAGTCTTTTGGATATTGAAGATGACCGGGGTATTTATATCATCACTGAAAAAGGAAAATTGCAATTTCGTATTTTAGGCTCTGTTCGTTATTCGGCCTTTTACGATTTTAAAAATGTTCCCAGTAAAAACAGTTTCAATTATTACGAGATACCTACAGGGGATGCCAATATTAAGCTCCCCAATTATTATAACAACTTAAATTTTTCAAGATTTGGATTTGAAGTGACCAGAAAAACAAATAATGGCGATTTTTTTATACGCCTTGAAATGGACTTTTCAGGTCCAGACAATGCTTTTAGAATTCGCCATGCATACGGTAAGTATAAGAACTACATTATTGGACAAACATGGTCTCTATTAACAAATGTTGAGATATTACCGGCAAGTGTGGATCCTGATGGCCCGGTTGGAGCACTTGCAATAAGAACTCCTCAATTTAGGGTCAGCTACAATTTATCAGATAAATTATACAGTGCTTTTGCCATAGAGTATTCATTGCCGGATTATAACCCACCGGATTCTATAAATGTTCAATTTGTTCAGACCATTCCAAATTTACTTGCTAGGTTTAATACAAGCGGAAATTATGCTTCCTTTCAATTAGCAGGTATCTTAGCACCTATAACAGGAGTTCAGGATGAAGCCATAAAAAAAACCGTTTTTGGTTATGGGCTTACGTTTTCAGGTATGACTCAAATGAAAAAAAATGATCAACTATTATTTCAGGCTACTTTTGGAAATGCTATTGCACACATGATCAATCCATTTTCCGGTAGTGGTCAGGACATGGCTTATAATGCTTCGAATAATACATTTAAAGGGCTTAGCGTTTTAGGAGGCTTCTTATCTTATGTTCATCATTGGCCACATAATATTTCGTCTTATTTCTCGCTGGGTTATGCTACGATTGGGAACAGGTATTTTCAAAATGACAGTGATTTTTCTAAATGTTATAGTATCAGTGCAAATGCCTTTTGGAATGTTGTAGAAGGTTTAAAAGTGGGAGTTGAAGGCCTGTTTGGAGAACGATTTAATATTGATAACACAAGTGGAACAGCCACACGAATTTGGATTTTATTCTATTATGACTTCTAAGATCTATTTTTTAACCCACCATTTTTCCATTACTGTCTCATTTAGCCTATCTAAATAAATGGCTTCTCCAATTCGAGGAGAAATAATGGGCATATTTAATTCTTTTGCTGCAATCAATGCGCGTTCAACAGGTTCAGTCCAGGGATGCAATGCTAAGGTAAATGCCCCCCAATGGATCGGCATCATGGTTTTCGCTTTTACATCCACTGCCGCTTGTGCAGTTTCTTCCGGCATCATATGAATTTGTGCCCATTTATCATTGTACTGGCCACATTCGATCATAGCAAAATCAAAGGGGCCATATTTTTCACCAATGGCTTTAAAATGTGGTCCATAACCACCATCACCGCTAAAATATATGCTATCCTGAGTGCCTAATATAACCCATGATCCCCATAAAGTTTTAGAACGGTCGCTAAGCCCTCGTCCTGAAAAATGGCGCGAAGGTGCTAAAGCTAACTTTAAACCATCTGCATCGATTTCATCCCACCAATTCAATTCATGAATTTTTCCTTCTGGAACACCCCAGCGTTTGAAATGATTTCCAACTCCAATTGGTACATAGAACTCCTTTGTTTTACCTTTTAATTTTTCAATGGATCCATAATCTAAATGGTCATAATGATCATGAGATATAAGTATAGCATCTATCTGAGGGATCTCCTCAATTTTAATTGGGAGATCCTTGCTGTATCTTTTTCCTCCTAACCATGGATGAGGGGCAGGAACATTTCCAAACATGGGGTCTATTAATATATTCTTCCCGTCAATTTGAAGTAAAAAAGCTGAATGACCAAACCATATTAACTTTGTTGTATCCTTATTCGCAACTATTTCCAGCGAATCAATATGCTTTACAGGAATATCAAAATTGGGTTGTCGATCCACTCCACCTCTAAAATATTCACGAAATGTACTTGCCATATTACCGGCACTCATATCCATAGAAGTTGGAATAAGGTTCATGAATTTGCCATCTTCATAATGACCTGTCGCTTCATACCTCTTTTGATCATCATTATTATGTTTTCCTCCAAATTCAGGACTGGTATTGATAAATATTGCAGCAATTATTATGAGAAGCACAATGATACTTACTAGAGTTAGAGCCATTATTTTAAAAATTTGAATAGTTATTCTTGCCATCCAATTACATCTTTTTTTGAAATGAATCGCGGCGAATATATTAAATTTAGAGAGATTCTCTTTGATGCACTTTTACTAATGTGTTATTAGTATGAGTTCTTTTTTATATCATATTTTTGAGCTACCTTATAAATTAATTAAATAACCTTTTGTTCAATTTCCATTTATAACTCTATGACTTTTATTCTTAAAGGATTTTTTATTGTTGCCTTTACCTTTTTTCTTTTTAATAGCGCCTATTCACAGTATAATGAAACAATACGTACCGGCAGACCGGGCACTGCGATTGGTCCTTTCACGGTAGGAACAAGGGTTTTTCAGATTCAAGCAGGAACTGATTATTATGAGAATAGTTCAAATGCTTATATACTTAAGCAAGCCTTTGCTGTGGGTTCAGTATTTCGTTTTGGAATTACAGAACATTTTGAAATGAGCACAGCCATAGTTTATTTAAATGAAAAAGATGATGAAGGAATAAATACAGATGGAATTTTCGGACTAAATATTTCGATGAGAAGCAATGTTTATGTGGGTAAGGGGCTTATTCCAAGTGTTGGATTTCAAGTGAGTATTGGTCTACCTTATTTAAGTGAAGCTTTTAATTCATTATATATCCGTCCTAGATTAACCATTATGACCGGACAAAGAATTGGAAATAAATTTGGCTTTACTACCAATTGGGGGGGCTATTTAAATGGAAATAATGCTAGTCCAATAGGTTTTTATGTACTTAATTTAGCTTATGATATTAACAATAAATGGGGCGTTTTTATTGAGCATTTTGCATTTACAAATCAAGGTGATTGGAATGGAAATATAGATGGAGGAGCTTCATTTTTAGTGAATAATAATTTTCAGTTGGACTTGTCGGCAGGTTATGGTCAAGATAAAACGACTTATTATGGTCAAAATAATGTAATAGATCGCGACTGGTTTATAAGTGCGGGCTTAAGCTGGAGAGTACGCTTTAAAGATAAAAAGGAATTAGAATGAAAAAAAACTTGCTCATATTACTGATTTTAATAACACTATTTAACAACTTAGGCTTAGCCCAAACCGATAGTATAGCTACAGTTCAAACGGATAGCATACTTGAGGAACAGCACAAACAGGGTTTGAATTTACTTTCAAAAGCAGATTCGGTCCATATAACTGACAGCCTTTACCAACAAGAGATCATTAGTCAGATCGAAGGCCTTAAGGCCAGCGATATGAAAAAAAAGGCAGAGCTTGAAGCAAGATTGGATTCCCTAAAAATACTTCAAGAAGAAGAAGATCTTAAAATAAAAGCGCAGGTAGATTCTTTGCGTTCAAGTACAGTTGGTGTTCCTGTTATTTTATTTGACGATACCCTTTTCTTTATTTATTCGAGATTAGGCCCTTACAGTCCAAGTGATCGGGCGAAAAGTATTAAACAAAAATTGGAGAACTTAGTATCAGAGAATTTATACGATGAGAACTTATTAAAAATCTATAGCGGAGAAGAAAGTGATGATATTTTACATGGAGAAACTATTATTTTAAGCATTACCGATCGGGATGCTTTTTGGCTTGACAAAAATAGGGATGTGATCGCTGTAGATTATCTGGCGAAGATTAAAGCAAGTATTGAAAAGTATAAAAAAGAGACAAGTCTATTATCGAATATTTTTAGGATAATTAAATTGCTCTTTGTTTTAACCTTATTCTTTTTTGGGATAAAATATTTGAATAAGGGTTTTACCTGGCTTAACAAGGAAATTATTATTCGTGGTAAGCGCTTTTTAACCGGAATTAAATTCAAGGACTATGAGTTCCTTTCTGCGGAACGTGAAATTCAGATCGTTGAATGGATTTCGGTTGTTATTAAATGGTTAACGATCATTTTTATTGTTTATCTGGCACTGCCCTCAATCTTTAGTATTTTCCCTGCAACCAGAGGAATAGCAAACACACTGATAGGTTATGTAATGGATCCGATTAAGGAATTTAGCATGGCTATTATTTCCTATATACCGGAACTAATTACGGTGTTGATCATCGGAGGTATCACTCATTATATTGTTAAATTTCTTGGATTTCTTGCCTTAGAAATTGAGTCTGAAAAATTAGTGATCAAAGATTTTTACCCTGAATGGGCAAGGCCTACATTCACTATGATCCGAATCGTTATCTATGCCTTTGCTTTTATCATCATTTTCCCTTACCTACCTGGAAGTGATTCTCCTGTATTTAAAGGGGTTAGTGTTTTTCTTGGATTGTTGATTTCTCTTGGATCCTCATCAGCGATAAGTAATATTATTGCAGGCTTAGTGATCACCTACATGAGAGCTTTTAAAAATGGAGACCGGGTAAAGATCGGTGAAACAGTTGGAGATGTGATCGATAAAACAATGTTGGTTACACACGTAAGAACCGTCAAAAATGAGGATGTTACAATTCCAAATTCAGCTATTCTAAATGGGAGCACTATAAATTATACCACCAGCGCGAAACAATTAGGACTTATATTGAACAGCACTGTAACTATCGGTTATGATGTTCCATGGAAAAAAGTGCATGAAATGCTTATTCAGGCTGCAAATAAAACAGACCTCGTCAAAAAAGACCCTAAACCTTTTGTTTTACAAACCAGTCTGGATGATTTTTATGTTAGTTATCAGATCAATGCTTATACGGAGCATGCCGGAAAATCATCTAAGATCTACTCAGATCTGCACAGTAATATTCAGGATGCTTTCAATGAAGCAGGTATTGAGATCTTATCTCCTCACTACCGAGCGGCACGAGATGGAAACACCATGGCCATTCCAATCGAGTATTACCCGCCTAATTATAAAGTTCCCGGATTTAATGTAAATACTAAGAAAGATGAATGATTTATGGAAAACGATTCTTGATTGGTTTAATGAGCCCTCAGTAAGGCGAATCGCATACATTCTTATAGGTTTGGTTTTTTTATTTATTGCGAATTTCCTTATTAAAAAATGGCTGAATCGGTCGATATCAAATACGGATAATAAATATAAGGCACGTAAAGCGGTCAACTTTTTCGCTTATTTTCTATTTATTATCATTATTCTAATTGTTTTCAATGATAAAATTAAAAACATCGGTGTCATACTAGGAGTATTCGCTGCTGGTATTGCCTTTGCCTTACAGGAAGTGATCATGAGTTTTGCCGGCTGGCTAAACATTATTATTACGGGTAAGATCAGTGTTGGACAACGGATCAAAGTAGGAGAGATAAAAGGAGATGTTATTGATATCGGAGTAATGAGTACAACATTTATGGAAGTAGGAGAGTGGGTAAACGGAGATCTTTATAATGGCTGTATTTCTTCCATGGCAAATAGCTTTGTATTCAAAGAAAATATTCATAATTATTCTGCAGAATTCCCCTTCTTATGGGATGAGATTACAGTTCCAATTCGACTGAATAGTGATCATAAAAGTGCCAGGGATATTTTCATGAAGGTACTCGATGAAGTTTGTGGAGATTATGCGAAACAGAGTCAGCTCAAATGGAATAAAATGAGCAATAATTTCAGAGTGGAAGAAGCACAGGTATTACCAATGGTTACCATAATCTTTGACGAGAACTGGATCACTTTCACCTTACGATACGTGGTGAATTACAAAAAGCGAAGAGGAACTAAAGACATTATCTTCAGTAGGATCTTAGATGAGCTTAAAGATCATGAAAATATCCAAATTGCTTCTACTGCAATGGAAATTACCGATATGACAGTAAGAAAATAATAGTTCGGCCTTTATTGACCGAACTATTCAATTTAAATTTTCTTTATCAATTCGAAGACATCCTTTCTTCGGTCTTTTAAATTTCGAACGCTACCAAATTGATTTAAATGTCGAAGAAGATCAATATCTACATCTGCTATGAGGATCATTTCGGTATTAGGAGTTGCTTCAGCCTTTATTCCGCTTGCTGGAAAGGCAAAATCACATGGAGTGAATACCATTGACTGGGCATATTGAATATCCATATTATGCACTTTAGGAAGGTTTCCTACGCTTCCTGCAATTGCAACATAACACTCGTTTTCAATCGCTCTTGCCATTGCGCAATTCCGAACCCTCGAATAACCGTTTTGGGTATCCGTTAGGAAAGGTACAAACAGAATATCCATTCCTTCTTCTGCTAAAATTCGACTCAATTCAGGAAATTCAACATCATAACAGATCAATACTCCAATTTTACCGCAATCGGTATCAAAAGATTGTAAGACAGTACCTCCTTGCATTCCCCAAACACTCTTTTCATCAGGAGTTACATGTAATTTTTCGTAACGCTCTACACTTCCGTCTCGTCGGCATAGATAACCTGCATTGTATAGCATATCATCGTGTATTTCAGGCATACTTCCTGTGATGATATTAATGTTATATGAAATGGCTAATGAAGAGAATTTCTGTACGATGGTTGAAGTATGTTTTGCCAGTGCCCGTATGGCCTCTGATTCACTTAAATGATTATCTTCTGCCATCAAAGGGGCATTGAAAAACTCAGGGAACAATGCGAAATCTGAACGATATCCTGAAACGGCGTCAATAAAGTATTCAGCATGTTGCATCAATTCATCCAGATCTTTATAAGGGCGCATTTGCCATTGGATCAGACCTAAGCGAACTACTTTCTTGATGATGGCGGCTTTTTTCTTTTGTTTTTCATAGTAGATATTATCCCATTCTAACAAAACCGCATAGTCATTGGAGGCTGCGTCTCCTTTAAGGTAACTTTTTAAAATTTTAGCAGGATGAAAGTCATTCGATAATTGGAAATTAAGTACCGGATCGTTGATCTCTTTCTTTTTTACCTTTTCGATATATTCTTTTGGAGTGAGTTCATTTTGGTATTTATGATAATTTGGAATTCTTCCACCAAATGCTACTCCTTTAAGATTAAGTCGCTCACAGAGGTCTTTTCGGTAGTCATACAATCGTCTTCCTAAACGTAAACCTCTAAATTCGGGTGTAATAAAAACGTCAATTCCATAAAGGACATCACCACTATCCGAATGGGTTGAAAAAGTATAATTTCCGGTAATATCCTCGTAGGTATGCTGATCGTCAAAACTGTCATAATCAACAATTATGGATAAGGCACAACCGGCAAACTTATTATTTACTTTGATCACGACTTGTCCTTCCTGAAAGCGGTCGATCAAGGCTTTTATCTGGGGCTTACCCCAAACAGAATCAGGGAAATTAGTATAAGACTGAATCATTGCTTTTTTAAGCTCATCATAATCATCAAGGCTTAAATAGGTCAATTCTATGTTTTCTATTTCTATCATTTTGTCTAAATCATTAATTTCACCGCAAAGATAGCACGGTTTATTTTATCAAATTCCTAATTATAATTCCCCTTGAGAAGTAGGGAAGGCCCGGTCGATTTTCTTCACTAATCCTTGTAATACTTTTCCGGGTCCGACTTCTATCAATTCCGTCATGCCATCTGCGATCATTTGCTGCATCGTTTGCGTCCATTTTACTGGTGAAGTTAATTGAGCCACAAGATTTAATTTAATTTGATTAGGATCGGTAACCGCTTTTGCATTTACATTTTGATAAACCGGGCAGATCGGATTAGAAAAATGAGTTTCATTGATCGCTTTTTCCAATTCTTGTCTTGCGGGTTCCATTAAAGGAGAATGAAAAGCTCCTCCGACAGGTAATACAATTGCTCTCTTTGCTCCGGCTGTAGTCAATTTTTCAACAGCTATATTTATTGCTTCAAAAGACCCTGAAATAACGAGTTGGCCCGGAGAATTATAATTTGCCGGCACCACAACCCCATCAATAGAAGCACAGATTTCTTCAACTATATTATCTTCCAACCCTAGTATAGCAGCCATTGTAGAAGGAGTGATTTCACATGCTTTTTGCATGGCCATCGCTCTTTTATAAACTAAACTCAATCCATCGCTAAATGATAAGGCTCCATTTGCAACCAAGGCAGAAAATTCGCCTAGTGAATGTCCGGCGACCATATCCGGTTTAAATCGATCTCCCATCGCTTTGGCAGTAATTACAGAATGCAAAAAGATTGCTGGTTGAGTAATTCTTGTTTGTTTTAATTCTTCATCACTACCTTCAAACATGGTTTTAGTGATTTCAAATCCGAGTATTTTATTTGCTTCTAAAAATAATTCTTTCGCTATTGGGGCTCCATCAAAAAGGTCGAGACCCATACCACTATATTGCGATCCCTGACCAGGAAAAACGTATGCTTTCATAGTTGCTATTTTCAATTAAATGTAATAATAAAATTAATTTCTAAATACCCCTGAACTCATTCATTCTGTTATTTTGGCCATCATATATTTTAGTTGCGTAGCATACATAAATATAAACATGGCAGTAAAAAAGAACTGAAAAGCGATGAGCATTTGTCCTACGGTATTATTAAAGTAATAGATATAAGAAATAAGGATGATCATTAGGTTGCTTAGTGTATAAACTAAAAACCCCATTTTATTCAAACGGTACATTAAAAGAGCGCCAACAATTGATATCAATGCAAGTAGCATCGTTGAAATAGTTAATATCTTTGGTTGATTCTGTTTTTCTATCCAAAAATCAATAACGTTTTCTGAGGCTCTTTGAATAAATGATTGCATATCGCCTTCGCCTTCAATATTTAAGTTAAAAGCAACTTCATCAGTATCGATATCTGAGTCATAGAATAAATGTTTCACATCAGATCGAATACTTAAACCGCCTCCAATAAAACTTAAAATACATAAAAGGGTTAAAAATCGGGGTGCTTTTTGCCTATCCATTTTTTGTAAGTTTTTTGTATCGAATTCGTTTTGGACCTTCATCACCTAATCGTTTTTTCTTATTTTCTTCGTATTCTGAATAAGATCCTTCAAAGTAATACACTTGTGAGTCTCCTTCAAAAGCTAAAATGTGCGTACAAACCCTATCCAAGAACCATCTGTCGTGAGAAATGATCACAGCGCAACCGGCAAAGTCTAAAATACCCTCTTCTAAAGCACGTAAAGTATTTACATCGATATCGTTTGTTGGCTCATCCAATAATAAAACATTGGCTTCAGTTTGTAATGTCAGCGCTAAATGGAGTCGGTTTCTTTCTCCACCCGATAAAACACCTACTTTTTTATTTTGATCGGGTCCATTGAAATTAAATTTCGAAACATAGGCTCTGGAATTGATTGATTGTCCTCCAATATCTATGATCTCGTTTCCTC
>JAHECK010000047.1 GCA_024641785.1 Flavobacteriales bacterium
CATTCTATTGAAGTGAATTTATTTTTAAGCAAAGCTTCTGATGTTTCAATTGAATGAAAAAAGGAAAGGGCTGAAATTCTTGGTTCTCCAACCATTTTATCGCCGAGAATGTGCTTTTGGTAGGGGAGATGATGAATTCGGGTCAATTTTGCATCATGGTAATGAAAGCATTCGCCACCCCAAATGGAGTCGTCGTTACCTAATCCAGTACCATCCCATACAAAACCCAGAACTTCTTCATTCCATAATTGATTTTCAGCTAATACTGCAGCAAAGTGCGCTTCATGATGTTGTACTTTATAAATTGGAATTTGATATTTAAGCGAATGTTCCTGCGCTAATTCACTTGTAAAGTAGCCGGGGTGTTTATCGCATAAAACGATCTCAGTATCGAATTCAAGAATATTCTTTAATTGATCTAAAGTAGTTGAATAACTTAATTGTGTTTCATAGGAATTACTATTTCCTATATATTGAGAAACAATAGTATTTCCCTTAAATAATAAAGTGACAGTGCTTTTTAGCATTGCACCAAGTGCCAAGATGCTTTTCTTCGATTTTTCTCTTTCAAATAATAAGTTGGGAGCTAAGCCCCTTGCTCTTCGAATAATTATAGGATCTCCATTTTTGGCAAAGCGAACAACGGAATCATCTTGAGCTGAGATAATTTCCCTATCGTGCATCACTATTAGATCAGCGATACCTTTCATTCCTTCTATGATCTCATCATCTTTAAAATACAATGGAGAACCAGACAGATTAGCACTTGTAGCAATAAGAGGTTTGTTTAGACTATTCATAATTAAAAAATGAAGCGGACTATAGGGTCTTAGTAATCCGATTTCATTTAGATCAGGAGCGATCTGTTCAAAAGGAAGGAATGCTTTCTTATTTTGTTTTAGCAATACAATAGGAGCTGGGTCACTTAAAAAAGCTTTTTCTTCAAAAGGGTTTGGAATCGCGTAAGACTTCAGCATCTCCATATCCTTTACCATTACCGCAAAGGGTTTATCAGGACGGTTTTTTCGTTTTCGTAGTAATTCTATCGTTTTTAAATTTGTGGCATCTGCTATTAGCATATAACCTCCAATTCCTTTTACAGCAGCTATTTTTCCATTTTCAATTTCTTTGCAAAGGCTTTTTAGAATGACCTCAGGATCTTTCAGAGTCCTTTGAGTTTTATAATCAAATAAACTCAAGTTTACTCCACATTTTTTACACGAATTGCTTTGGGAAAAAAATCTTCTATCAGATGGATCATCGTACTCCTTTTGACATTCCTCGCACATGAGAAATTCATTCATACTCGTTAATTCCCTGTCATAAGGTAATTTATGAATGATGGAATACCGGGGGCCGCAATGGCTGCATGTAATAAAAGGATAATGATATCTTCTATCATCAGGATTATTAAGTTCTTCAATACATTCCTCACATATTGCATAGTCGGGGGTAATGCCTCTGATCTCTTCATCACCGGTAAAACTTTTAGTGATTGAAAAGCTTTCAAAATTTTCGAAGGAGATCATTTTAAATTGAAGATCCAGGATCAAAGATTTTTCAGGTGCATTTTTTTTAATTGAATGGATAAAATTCAGTACAGCGGTTTCTGTACTATTTATTTTGATATAGACTCCACTGGAGCTATTGCAAACCCATCCTTTTAAAGATTGTTTTTTAGCCAGATTATAGATAAAGGGTCTGAATCCAACACCTTGAACGATTCCTGATATGTGGATTTGGTAGGTGTTCATAAGCCGGCACCAATTCTATTTGACTCGATATTTTTCGGCGGTTTCGAGCAGTATTTTAATAGCTTTTGGAACTGCTTTTTCAACTTGTTCAGAAAGCTCCATTTTCATAGGCACTAAATCCTCAATACTAATTGTGATGAGGTGAATATCCGGACGCAGATCCTGTAAATAAATTGCTTCTATCATATCTTTTAAACCAACATCATGAACGCTTAAAGCACTTGGGAAATCAGCTGCAAATTTCGGGCGAATAACACTAATGCTTCCTGCGGGTTTTCCATCCATCGTTGCATCCAGAAAAATAACTACGGGGTATTTATCAAAATAATTCATTAGGAAAAAGCCACCGGTTCCTCCGTCTAAAACATCAACATAATCAGGAAGTTTTATCTCTTCCATTTCGTAAATAATATGAACGCCGACACCTTCATCACCCATAAGGTAATTTCCAACTCCAAGAATGAGTACTTTTTTGGATTTATCTTCATCTAGGTTAATGACGGATTTTCCGATAAGGGATTTTGCTAGATCGTAGGCCATAGATATATTATTTAGTGAAAAAACCTTGCTAAATTTAAGCAAGGTTTTTCATTTAAATTATGATGTAAGTAAGCTTCTTGATAAAGAGTTAGCTTTTATTATTTACTTTTTTTCTTCAATAATTTCAATTTCTTCTTTTGGAAATCGATCTGTAACTACAAATTTATAACCGCTAACCATAGAACTAACTTCACCTCTTCCTTCTAGCCAATCATGATATAATACAAGGTAAACATGAATAATAACAATAAGGATAATCGGCCACATCACAGTATGATGCACCAAACGAGCAGCGAAGTCACCGCCTAATAAAGGAACCACCCAACTAAAAAGTTTTGGGAACCAGGCAGTTGTCATCGAAGAATATAAGCCGAAACCGGTAAAGATCATTATTAAGAATAAAATGAAGAAGGCTATATATGCCATTGCAGCGACCGTATTATGACCAACACTTATATTTCTAAGATCACGATTTTTCTCGTTTAATAAGAGGACGTCTACTTTAAAAACATGAAAAATGTTTTTCAAAGCTTTTTGAGTAAATGGCCAATATGCACTCCAACGGGCATATCTATTTC
This sequence comes from Flavobacteriales bacterium, assembly GCA_024641785.1. Classification (GTDB taxonomy): domain Bacteria; phylum Bacteroidota; class Bacteroidia; order Flavobacteriales_D; family JAHECK01; genus JAHECK01. Next base: position 2,873 of record JAHECK010000047.1, read on the forward strand.
CGACAAAAGCCCAGTAAAAGCGCATTAAAATCATAATAACAAAAGTATATGCAGCAACAAAATGGATAAATCGGACGATTCCAAACCTATAGATTTCTGTTGCATCAGCACTCGATAATAATGCAGGTGGATCGGCAATAATAAATCCTGTAATACAAAGCACAGTGATTGACATAGCATTCAACCAATGAAAGAATCTTACGGGTAGTTGCCAAACATAGGCACGTTTAAAATTACTCCTATTTAAAATCATCGTATTTAATTTTATGTTGGCTAAACTTCACAAGAAGAGATATTAGTTACCGTCGAAATATGCTTTCCATGCTCATCATAAAGATGCACAGCACATGCTAAGCAAGGATCGAATGAGTGAATAGTTCTAATTATTTCAAGAGGTTGGTTAATATCAGCAACTGGTGTTCCTATCAAAGTTGACTCGTATGCTGAGCGTTCTCCATTTGGATCTCGGGGAGATCCATTCCAGGTTGTTGGCACCACTTGTTGGTAATTTTCAGTCTTACCATCTTTTATAACGATCCAGTGGGCAAGTGCTCCACGAGGAGCTTCCATAAAACCTACACCTTTGGCTTCTTTTGGCCAAGTGCTTGGATCAAATTTTTCGGTATTTGCCATTCTATAATCCCCATTTTTAATATTATTCATTAGGGTATCATAAAATTCGATTGTCCAATCAGCAACGATCATTGTTTCCAAACCTCTTGCAGCGGTTCTTCCCAGCGTAGAAAAGAGTGCAGTGACCGGAACATCAAGTGTAGCCAAGGCATAATCGACGGCACTTACAAATTCAGGAACCCCTTTTGCATAACCAACAAGGACTCGGGCTAATGGACCAACTTCCATTGGCATACCTTTCCATCGAGGAGTTTTAACGAAACTATATTTCTCTTCAACATTTAGGTGCTCGTATGGAGGTTTTGGGCCGGAATAATTAATTTTTGTTTCTCCAACCCAAGGGTGTAATCCAACTTCATTACCACCTTCATAATCATACCATGAATTGTTTACATGCTCGAGTATTTCGTCTTCACTTCTATGATCAACAGGTAGAACATTAGATAGATCACGATTAAGGATTACTCCTTGAGGAAATTTAAAAGAAGAAGGATCATTATATCCATTCATAGGGAAATCTCCGTAGCACATATAATTTCCAAAACCTTCACCAATAGCACCCCAATCTTTGTAGAAAGAGGCAATGGCTAATAGATCAGGAATATAAACTTGATTTACAAAATTTCGACCTTGATGAAGAAGTTGACCAACATAGGCAAGACGTTCCGCATTTAATCCTCCTTGACTTTCAATATTAATGGCGCAAGCCATTCCACCTACAAGGTAATTTGGATGTGGATTTTTTCCTCCAAATATGGTATGGACTTTAACAATTTCCTTTTGCCATTCTAAAGCCTCAAGATAATGTGCTACAGCCAATAAATTAACTTCTGCAGGAAGCTTCATTTGAGGATGACCCCAATATCCATTCGCAAAAATTCCTAATTGTCCGCTTTCAACGAATTTTTTAATACGTTTCTGAATATCAGAAAAATATCCGGCTGAACTTTTTGGCCATGAAGAAATACTTTGAGCGAGTGCAGATGTAGCTACAGGGTCGGCTTGCAAACTATTTACAACATCTACCCAGTCAAGGGCATGAAGATGATAAAAATGGACTACATGGTCATGCATATATAATGCACCTTCCATAATATTCCTGACCATCTCCGCATTAGGTGGAACTACAATACCTAAGGCATCTTCTACAGCCCTAACAGATGTGAGAGCATGAACGGTGGTGCAAACACCACAAGTACGTTGAACAAAGGCCCATACGTCCCTTGGATCACGTCCTTTAACGATTTCTTCTATTCCACGTACCATTGTGGAAGAGCTATATGCATCAACGATAACACCGTCTTTAACTTCAGCTTCTATTCGAAGGTGACCTTCAATTCGGGTGATCGGATCAACTACTATTCTTTCTGACATGTACTTTAATTTTTGATGACCGAGATATAATTAAACATCAATTTGTTTTTCAGTTTCAATACCTCGTTCGATATTAAGATCTAATTCTTTTCTTTTCATAATATTTGCACCGATAGCATGGGCAGCAATACCTGCTCCAACTACACCTGCAATGACTCCACCAATTTGATCAGCAGTATATTCTATACCGAAACCGGTCATATTTGGAAGTCTTTCGTAGAATGGACCATTATCCCAGAAATTCTCTTCACTACATCCGATACAACCATGACCTGATTGAATTGGATAACTCACCCCATTATTCCATTTAATAGTTCCACAAGAGTTGTAGGTCATTGGACCTCTACAACCTACTTTATATAAGCAATAACCTTCTTTCGCATTTGCGTCATCGAAAGTTTCTGCAAATAAACCTGCATCGTAATATGGTCTTCGATAACAAGAGTCATGAACCCGTTTTCCGTAGAAAGCTTTTGGTCTTCCTAAACGATCAAGTTCAGGTAATTTACCGAATGCAACCACATGCATAATAACACCGGCCATTACTTCACCAATTGGCGGACAACCAGGTACTCGTATTATAGGTTTATTTTTAATGATTTTATGGATAGGTGTCGCGTCTGTTGGATTTGGATAAGCAGCTTGAACACATCCATTACTTGCACAAGAACCCCAGGCAATAATCGCCTTTGCTCCTTCAGCAGACTCTTTCAGAATTTCTAAAGAGGATCTACCGGCGATCACACAATAATTACCATCATCTCCCAGTGGAACCGATCCTTCAACACAAAGGATATATTCTCCTTTGTATTTCTCCATCGTGGCCTGCTTTGCTGCTTCTGCCTGGTGACCAGAAGCGGCCATTAATGTCAAGGTATAATCCAAGGATATTTTATCAAGGATAATATCAGCGACAATAGGGTGGTCGGCTCGAATAAATGATTCGCTACAGCAGGTACACTCTTGAAAATGTTCCCATATAACCGGAATTCGAGGTGTGGTTTCAAGTGATTTAGCTATTTGGCCGACTGCACTTGTTTCGAGACCCATATAAGCTGCCATAAAGGTGGCAAACTTCATAAAATCCCTTCTGGAGTACCCTTGTTTTATGATGCTTTCATAATAGGTATCCTGTCTTGTAATAGTTTTATTTGACATAGGAAGTATAATTCAGTTCAACTCTATCAAAATTAAAGCAATTAGAACCATAAAAACAAATAGTTTTCTTATTTATAAATAGTCTAAATATCAATAAATCAGATATGTATGAGGGATTTATGTTTTGTTTATATTTGAATGGTATATTTATTTGATGTATTTTTAATTCGTATAGCAAGTAGGTGTATTGTTGTAACCATTTATTAAGAATAACTAATAGATAAAAAATGAAAAAAATTCTTTTAATAATGATGATGTTGGTTCCATTAACAATGATGGCACATGAAGGTCATGGTATTTCCGGAAATGATCTTATCCATTTAATGGTTTCACATAGCTATATGACTATTCTTATTGCCTTAGGTTTAGTTAGTTTAGTAATTTATAGATTTAGAATAAGAGAAAAGAAATAACTTCTTAGTAAAGCAATTCAGGATGCACGAAATGTCAATCGCTCTTGGGATCGTCAGGATCGCAGAAGAAGAAGTTAAAAAAGCGAGGGCAGAAAAAGTGGAACGGATTGAATTGATTATCGGTGAACTTTCCGGAGTGGAAAAGGATTCTTTAGATTTTGCGTGGCCACTGGCGGTAAAAGAGACAGTATTAGAACATGCAAAAGTTAAAATCGATTATATACCCGGCGAAGCTTTATGCACTGATTGTAATACTCAATTTGCCCTTCACAGTTTATACGATGAATGCCCGAATTGCAAAAGTTATTTTAGAGTAATTCAACATGGTCAGGAACTTAAGGTGCTTGCCCTTGAAGTGGTTTAATAATTAATTATAAAATAGGATTATATGTGTAGTACTTGTGGATGTGGAACGGATGGTAATGGCGCAAAGATCATCGATTTAAAAGAAGAACATTCTCATGGGCATTCTCATGAACATGGACATTCTCATGAACATCATCACGATCACGATCACGAACATCATCACGATCACGACCATCATCATCACAATCATAACCATGACCACGAACATCATCACAAACACGAAGATCAACATCAACATCGGGTAATCGAATTAGAAAGGGATATTCTTCAACAAAATGATTTAGCAGCGGCAAGAAATCGAGGCTATTTTGAGGCGAAAAATATAACAGCTATTAATTTAGTGAGTTCTCCTGGTTCAGGAAAAACCAGTTTTCTAGAGCGTACTTTAAGCGATTTAAAAGAACAAATCGACTTCCAGGTCATTGAAGGCGATCAGCAAACATTAAATGACGCTAAGCGAATTGAAGCGATTAATATACCCGTACTACAGATCAATACCGGCAAAGGATGTCATCTCGACGGAGATATGATTCAAAGGGCTTTAAAAAAACTCAATCCAAAAGACAATTCCGTTCTAATGATCGAAAATGTAGGAAATTTGGTTTGTCCTTCCATGTTTGATCTTGGCGAAGAATTACGCCTTGTTATAATTAGTACAACGGAAGGAGATGATAAGCCGATAAAATATCCTGATATGTTCCACAGTTCTCAATTGTGTATCATTAATAAAATAGACCTGTTGCCTTATGTTAATTTTGATGTAGAAAAAGCAAAAAATTACGCAAAGCAGCTTAATCCAAATATGATATTTTTTGAAGTTTCAGCTACTACCGGCGAAGGGATGGATAAATGGTATCAGTATTTACAAAATTTAATAAATAAAAACTGAGATCATGTGTTTATCCATTCCAGGAAAAGTAATTGAAATTACAGCTGAACTCGATGAGACATTTCGAATTGGAAAGGTTTCATTTGATGGGCTAATGAAAGAAGTAAACCTAAGCATGGTTCCACAGGCAAAAATAGGGGATTATGTATTGGTTCATGTTGGAGCAGCCATTGGAATGATCGATGAAGAAGAAGCTAAAAAGACTTTTGATCTTATTAAACAAATGGGCGAACTCGATGATGAGGAATTTAAAAATTGGGGCAAAGAAAACAAACCTTCTTAGTAAGAAATTTCCGTAAAAAATTCTTTAAAATATTCCACATCACTTTTCATACTCTTTATTACCGGAAGAGAGTCATCGATGTAAAATAATCTCCGCTCAACATCTTCTAGAAGTTCCATTGCCGGCTGACGCAGATCCATATTCTTCTCATTTTCAAGGCGACTATGATATAAGGTAACAATGTTCATTAAGGTTACGCAAAGATCCAAAGTAAAAGCATTCGGCTTAGCATTAGCGAGTTGCTTCCTAAAATCCATTGCTTTTGAATAGTAAGCGAAAGCGTTTACATGATCTTGTTTTTCATCATGAATCACCCCTAAATTATGAAGGCAGGTAGCTTTATATGGAAGGTATTCATCAAGATTAGTTTCGCATAATTGACTATAGGTATCCAAAGCTTTTAAATAATAATCTATTCCTTTATCCTTGTTATCGAGATCGTTATATAAAACTCCCAAACTATTATTCGTTGCCGCATAAAATGGCAAATAATTAACAGGATCCTTTTCACTTAAAAGAGAATAAATAGCAAGGCTTTCTTCAAAAAATTGAGCTGCCTTGCCAGGATAATCCAATTGCTTCTGATTGATGGCCATATTATTTAATGAGGCAGCTAAAAAAGGGAGGTAGTTTTCTCTTTTTGATTCACCTAAAATCTTAAAAAGTTCAGCGGATCTTTTATTATGGACATAAGCCGTATACAGATCATCCTCTTCTTCATAGATCTGAGCAAGCGAAACATTCGCATTTGCAGCATATGGAAGGAAATTCAATTGATTATTCTCGATCAGTTCATCATATAATTTTAGGCATTCCTTTAATTCCTTTTTTGCCTGGGAAATGTTCTTTAAAAGAATATAAACCGTTGCAAGATTGTATTTACCAAGGGCTAAAAAAGCTTTTAAACTTTCATTTTCAGCTAATTGATCTTCATAAATTTTGATGGATTGAATAAAATGCTCTTTTGCTGCACTTAATTCATTCATCAGCATATAGGAATGGGCAAGACTGGTATGAATATGACCGCTATTTTCAATATCAAATTGATCTTTATTATTTTCTTCCTCGATCAATTGAAGCGCTTCGGTATAATGTTCTATAGCTTTTTTGTGATCTCCTAATGTTTGATATAAGTAAGCAAGACTGTTTCGAATTTGTAATAATTCGTCTGATGCTTCCGTTAATTGCAAAGATTCAATAAATAAACGAATCGCTTCATTATATTCTTGTTTTTCAATTAATTCGTCTGCCTTTTCTAATTTTATTTTAAGCCATTCTTCCATTTTATGAATTTTAAAACAACTCTTAAATGTAAGATTTTAAAGGCATTATTATGTGATGCAGCAAGCATTAAAATTATTGATCTCTTTATTAATAAGATTGAAGGGCTATGCCTTATTTTTATATTTGATCAATCGATTTAAGATTCATCGCTGAATATGATTTGTTCTTTTACTATATTTAAATAAAATATGCAAAAGTATATACTCTCTCTTGATCAGGGAACAACTAGTTCTCGCGCTATTGCTTATGATAAAAGCGCTGATATAGGTTCTGTTTCAAGTCAGGAGTTTGATCAGATATATCCAAATAATGCATGGGTAGAGCATGAACCCGAAGCGATATGGAATTCGCAATTAAAAGTTGCCAAAACAGTTATAGGGTCTATTGATGGGGACATTGAAGCTATTGAAAGTATAGGAATTACAAATCAACGCGAGACCACTATTTTGTGGAATCGAAAAACGGGAAAAGCAATTTATAATGCCATTGTATGGCAAGACAGAAGAACGGCAGGTTATTGTGAAAAACTTAAAGCGGAAGGCAAACATGAGTTTATTTTTAAAAAAACAGGATTATTTCTTGATGCCTATTTTTCTGCGAGTAAAATAGCATGGATCCTTGATAATATTGAAGGAACTAGGGCATTAGCACTGGAAGGGAATCTGGCTTTTGGAACTGTCGATTCCTGGCTTTGCTGGAAATTGAGTAAAGGCAATCTTCATATTACCGATGCTAGCAATGCCAGTAGAACAATGTTATATAATATTCATACCCTAAAATGGGATGAAGAACTGCTTGATCTTTTTAATATTCCAGCATCGATTCTGCCAAAAGTGGTTGATTCAATTGGAATTGTTGGCTATACCGAGAAATCAATTTTTGGAAAGGAGATCCCCATAAGTGGAATAGCCGGAGATCAACAAGCTGCCTTATTCGGGCAATTATGCTGGAATGAGGGGATGATGAAATGCACCTATGGAACAGGTAGTTTTATTATGCTTAATACCGGCAAGGAAGCGCTTGTTTCAAAAAGTAAGCTATTAACTACCATCGCTTGGAAAAGGGGAGATGAGGTTCAGTATGCGATCGAAGGAAGTGTTTTTATTGGAGGAGCGGTTATTCAATGGTTAAGAGATGAAATGGAATTTTTTAAAGAAGCTTCTGATAGTGAGTCTCTTGCTGAAGCAGCAGAGGATAATGGGGGTATTTTTTTCGTCCCTGCACTAGCAGGACTGGGAGCACCTTATTGGGATCCTTTTGCCAGAGGAAGTATCTTTGGAATTACACGATCTACCAGTAAAGCCCATTTAACACGGGCTGCTTTAGAAAGTATTTGCTTCCAGGTAAATACTATTTTAGGACTACTGAAATTAGATTATAAAGGAAATATTGATCAAATAAACGTAGATGGTGGAGCATCCGCTAATAATCTCCTTCTTCAATTTCAAAGCGATATATCTGATATAGAAATATTGAGAACAAATAAATTAGAATCTACATCACTTGGAGTTGCTTTTATGGCTGGAATCGGAATAGGCTTCTATTCTGAAGAGAATTTATTAAAACTTAATGAAAGTAAACACAATTTTAAACCTGAAATGGATAAGATGATTCGAAAAAACTTATTGGGCAAATGGAATGAAGCGGTTAAAAGAGCAATGAACTGGGAGGATTGAAATGAGTTGGAAGCACAAAGCACGAAGCACGAAGTGAAAAAAGGACAGAAGAATAAAGATGGAAAACCGAAAATAAATCTTGGTGAATCTTTAAGCCTCCATGACTTGGTGGCAAGCCATAGCAAATAGCCACCAAGGCACAAAGTCACGAAGGTTCACAAATAAAAATATAAAAGTGATAATTAAACAAAAACATGTTTAAAAGAGAAGATGCAATCAGTCGATTAAAAAAAGCAGAACCATGGGATGTGCTTATTGCCGGTGGTGGAGCGACAGGTCTGGGAGCTGCCGTTGAATCTGCGTCAAGGGGTTATCGAACGCTTTTAGTAGAACGTTCTGATTTTGCAAAAGGAACTTCTTCAAGAAGCACTAAATTGGTACATGGAGGGGTGCGTTATTTAGCTCAGGGAGATATTTCTTTAGTATTAGATGCCTTGGAAGAACGCGGTCTTTTGATGAAAAATGCCGCTCACCTTGTTAAAAATCAAGTTTTTGTTATTCCAAATTATGAATGGTGGGGTGGACCTTTTTATACCATAGGACTTAAAGTCTATGATATGATGGCAGGTAGATTAGGGATGGGGCCTTCAGAACATATATCTAAAGAAGAACTTATGGAACTCATTCCTAATTTGATCGAAACAGATCTGAAAGGAGGAGTTATATATCATGACGGGCAGTTTGATGATAGCAGATTAGCGATCAATTTAGCTCAAACCGCAGTAGAGCATAATGCCTGTCTTATCAATTATTGCGAGTTGATCTCATTTATTAAAAATGATGAGGATATGATCATTGCTGCCATCGTAAAGGATAAGGAGTCGGGCGATGAATATGAAGTTAGAAGTAAAACATTTATTAATGCTTGTGGCGTTTTTGTTGATCATCTTGTAAAATTGGATGATAAAGAAAGTCCGCAAAAAGTAGTAGCCAGCCAGGGAATACATCTTGTTTTGGATAAGTCCTTTTTACAAGGAAAACATGCCATTATGATCCCTAAAACATCGGATGGAAGAGTATTGTTTGCTGTACCCTGGCATGATAAGGTAATTGTTGGAACAACGGATACATTGGTAAATATGATTTTGGAGGATCCAAAAGCATTAGATGAAGAAATTGATTTTATCTTATCTACCGCTAAATTATATTTAACAAAAGCTCCACGTCGAGAGGATGTATTAAGCGTTTTTGCAGGATTAAGACCACTTGCTGCGCCCGAAGTAGAAGGGAGGCCAACAAAAGAAATTTCGAGAAATCATAAGATCACTATTTCCTTATCAGGTCTGATCACCATTATTGGGGGAAAGTGGACGACCTATAGACAGATGGGAGAAGATTTGATCGATAAGGCTAAATTATTAGGAGGATTGCCGCAAAGTGAATGCAAAACAAAGGAGCTTAAAATTCATGGTTATGTGCCTGAGCCTGATTTTGAAGATCATTTTTACGTTTATGGTTCCGATAAAAAGGATTTGATGAAATTGATCGATGATAATCCTGACTATGCTTTAAAATTAGATCCGGAACTGCATTATGTAGCAGGTCAGGTTATCTGGGCAGTGAGAAATGAAATGGCAAGAACGGTTGAAGATGTATTGGCGCGAAGGTTAAGAGCTTTATTCCTTAATGTAAAGGCTAGTGTCAGAATGGCTCCTAAAGTGGCTCAAATGATGGCAATTGAATTGGATCGGGATTCCAAATGGATTGAGCAGGAAATTAAGAGCTTTAATAAAGTTGCTTCAACTTATATGTTATAGTTTTTTAATTCTTTTATTTTTGACGAAAATAAAAAAATGAGAATTAGTATTTTATTAGTGCTATTAATTATAGGATTTTCATCTTGTGATAAGAAAGTGGATCAGAATAAAAGTGATAAAGAGATCATATTACAATATATAGCAGACCATAATTTAGATGCTATTGAAGGAGAAAGTGGATTGTATTATGTTGTAAATAATCCTGGTACAGGGGATCCTTGCACAGCCGCTTCAAAAGTTAAAGCGACATACAAAGGATATTTAACAAACGGCGATATTTTTGATGAAGGAACCATTGATAATTTCTTTTTATCAAATGCAATAGTAGGTTGGCAAATCGGAATACCTAAATTCAGAGAAGGCGGAGACGGGATATTGCTTATTCCATCAGCCATTGGTTATGGTTCAAGCGGATCACAATCAGGGAGTATACCACCAAATGCAGTGATCATTTTTGAGGTTGAGCTTATAAAAGTTTACTGATCTAAGCAAGAATAAGGAACATTGCCGGTTTTTTATGAAGGCTGATATTGCTTTTTTTCCATTCTGAGACTTCTTGAGTCATTATTTTCTCATCTTCTAACGTCAAATTAACCGCGATACACAATTTTGTATAAGGTGATAAATTGGCAACAATATCTTCGAGTAATGGAATGTTTCTGTAGGGTGTATCCATAAATATTTGAGTATACCCTGTTTTTTTAGAAATAAACTCTAATTTTTTCAACTCTTTTACCCGGTCGTTTTCTTTGCGAGGCAAATAGCCATTAAAAGTAAATCCTTGTCCGTTTAAACCCGAAGCCATTAGTGCAAGTAATATACTGGAAGGGCCAATAAGCGGCCTAACAGTAATCTCATTCAAATGTGCGAGTGCAACGATCTCACTTCCGGGATCAGCAACTGCAGGAACTCCTGCTTCTGATAAAAGACCGACATCAATTCCTTTTTTTAATGGGCTGATCATTTGTGAATATTCAGCACTATTTGTTCGTTGATTTAATTCGAAGAATACGACATCATCAAAATTCTTTTCGTAACCAATTTTTTTAAGAAAGCGACGTGCACTTCGGGCATTTTCTACAATAAAATGATCGAGTTTAAGCGTAGCATCGATGACGCTAGGTGCTAAAAAAGGAAAGGCTTGTTCGCTTCCTAAGGTGCAGGGTATCAGGTAAAGTTGTCCTTTTTTATTTCGCATCGAAATGGGTAATTATAAAAGTATCTAATGATTTATCAAGTAATTGATATACGGTTTCAAAACCCTGTGATCCTCCATAATAAGGATCTGGAACATTCTTCTCTTTCGTTTCATGAGAAACATTGAGAATTAATCTCACTTTATTTTTTTCAGATTCAGTTTTCGCCAGATTTTGAACATCTCGAAAATTATCTCTGTCCATCACCAGGATAGAATCAAAATTTTGAAAATCCTGGTAGCTAAACTGTCTTGCGCGAAGCATGGAAATATCGATCCCATACTCTTTAGATTTTTCGATTGATCTTTGGTCCGGCGCCTTGCCAACATGGTAAGAAGCTGTTCCACAAGAATCTACTTCGATTGAAAGTCCTTTCTCAATTGATTTCTTTCTTAGAATGCCTTCTGCCATTGGAGATCTGCATATATTTCCAAGACATACCATGAGGACTTTCATAATCTAATTTTAGATCACAAATTTCTTTTCCAGATCTTGAAGGTATTTTCTAAATCCTTTATCGGTTTCGCTTAAATTATTTACGGTACGACAAGCATGAAGTACAGTAGCATGATCTTTTCCACCACAATGCTGACCAATTTTTGCTAAAGACGATTTGGTAAGTTTTTTTGAAAAGAACATCGCAATTTGTCGAGCTTGAACAACTTCTCTTTTTCGAGTTTTAGATTTCAATAATTCGATAGGAAGATCAAAATAGTCGCAAACCACTTTTTGGATATAATCTATAGAAACTTCTCTAGCTGTATTTTTAACAAATTTATCGATCATGCTTTTTGCAAGATCCAGTGTAATCTGCTTATTATTTAAAGAAGCTTGAGCTAATAAAGAGATCAATGCACCTTCTAATTCGCGAATGTTCACAGAGATTGAATAGGCTAAATATTCTACTACTTCCGGTGGAAGTTCAATACCATCACTATACATTTTACGGTGAAGTATTTTAATTCTGGTATCGAGATCAGGTGCTTGAATATCTGCTGAAAGTCCCCATTTGAAACGAGATAATAATCGTTGCTCTATCCCTTGCATTTCAACAGGTGCTTTGTCTGCAGTGAGTATTATTTGTTTTTTATTTTGATGTAAATGATTGAAAATATGGAAGAATACATCCTGAGTACGTTCTTTTCCTGTTAGAAATTGAACATCATCGATAATCAATACATCTATCATTTGATAGAAGTGACTAAAATCGTTGATTGAATTGTTTCTAACCGCATCTACAAATTGATGTGTAAATTTCTCAGAAGAAACATAAACTACGATCTTATCCGGAAAACGTCTTTTTAATTCTAATCCAATTGCATGTGCTAAATGTGTTTTACCTAAACCCACTTTTCCGTAAACCATTAAGGGATTAAAGGAAGTTCCTCCTGGATTTTCAGCAACAGCCCAACCTGCAGAACGTGCCAGACGATTACAATCTCCTTCGATAAAATTCTCGAAAGTATATGACTTATTTAAATTTGAATCAATTTTTACTTTTTCAATTCCAGGAATTACAAACGGATTATGAATTTTTTCTCTCATTCTATTACCAACATTTACTGGGTTATTAAAAATATGCTCAGGTTGTTGTGCAGGCGTTATTATCGTAGCGATATTATTCTTATTTGAAGAATCCATAATGATTGAATACTCCAACTTACCATTCACTCCCATTTCTCTTTTAATGGTCCTTTTTAGAATACCAATATATCTTTCTTCCAGCCACTCATAGAAAAACTGTGAAGGAACTTGAATCGTTAAGATGTCATCTTGAATCTTAATTGGTTTAATTGGCTTGAACCATGTATTGTATGCTTTTGTAGGTATATTATCTTTTATTATTGCCAAGCAATTTTCCCATACGACTTCGTATTTTTCTTTCATGCGGTTTTGGTGGTAAAAGGTTTTTACACGTTTAATAAAAAGGTCTTTCTTCTATTGAAGAGGAGTCAACTTTAACAAGGCAAATATTGAAAAAAGAAAGTTTAAAAAAAAGTCTTTTTGCTATTGAATATTCTCTTTTTTTTACGTAAATAAAAGAGAAAATAAAACGCTTCTAAAGCATTCATTAAGCTATCTTAAACTAATGAATTGACTATCAGGTTTCTTCCACTTATTTCTTTATCGCCATTTATTTTATGGAAATGCAGGTCAATTTTTCCTAATTGAATTCCCGCCCATCCAACTTGGTTTATTAATGTTTGTTTTTTAAATCTACTTTTCACCCAAACAGGTTTTTCTAAAAAGGTATGTGTATGTCCTCCGATAATTAAATCGATATACTTATTTTCAAAAGCAAGGTCCTGATCCGAGATCCTTCCATCATCATATGAATAACCTAAATGAGATAGACATATGATAAGATCACACTTTTTTTCTAACTTCAAATATTCAGCAATTCGATTAGCATGAAAAATTGGATCCTGGTAAATCATGTTTCCATAGTTTGATCGCTCTACTAAGCCTTCTAATTCAATTCCTACACCAAGAATTCCAATTCGAACTCCTTTAATTTCTTTGATTTTATAAGGTACGATATGTTCTTTTAATCTGGTTTGACTCACATCGTAGTTGCAATTGATAAATTGAAAATCAGCATTTCCTAATTGATCAACTAATCCATCAACGCCATTATCAAGGTCATGATTTCCAATGGTTGAAGCATAATATCCCATTTTGCTCATGAGTTTAAATTCTAATTCACCCCCATATAAATTGAAATAGGGTGTCCCCTGGAAAATATCTCCGGCATCTAAAAGGAGTACATTCTCTTCAGTGTTTCTTGTGGAATTTATCGTTGATGATAATCGTGAAAACCCTCCAAGATCAGCATATTTTGGGTCATTTAAAGGGAAAGGGTCAATACGGCTATGTAAGTCATTGGTATGAAGAATGCTGATTTTAACCCAATTATCTGAGTTTGCATATAAAGGTGTTGCTAAACTTGCAGCCGATGCGGTAAACATCATTTTTAAAAAGTCTCTTCTCTTATTCATACCGTATTCTTCCTTCTATTTCTGCATTAACCGTATTTCCTTTAATTGCCTCTTCTTTTAAATAAAGAATTATTGCGTCCCTTAATTTGATTCCTATTTTCTCCTCCTTAACAGGATCTAAAAAAAAGTTCATTTTATCGCCTCCACGAGCTAGATAATCCGTGGTAAGCACATTGTATACCCGATCAGGTTCAGGGATTGAACCATTAATTAGAATCGATTCAATCTTATTATTTACGATAAGTAAGCTGGCTTTGCTAATAGGCTCACCACCTGAGGTAATTAAATAATTAAATAGCTCTATAATATGTTTATAATCTAATGTTATAATCACCATTTCATTTTCAAAGGGCATTAACTCATAAACATTTCCAAGAGTGATCGGGCCTTTGGCAATGGATGCTCTTAAGCCTCCTTCATTTAGAAGACAAAAATCAATGTCTTCGTTGTTATTGTTATAATAGATAGCAGAACATACGCTATAACTCAAATCTGCAATGAAATTCCCCAAATTACTTTCCGGTCGGCCTTTCACTAAATTTACTTCCGAAACATTTAGAACTTCTCCCATTGCAATCGCAAGTTCTTCTTTATACGGAACAATCATTTTACTTATTGAAGTATCGTTTGCTGATAGATTATTTATTTGAATATTTTCTTTGTCCCCCTTTTTTAATGGGTTTTTTAAAGCACAGGAAGAAATTCCCAGTAGGATAATAATGAGAGCAAAATGTAAAGGGAAACGCTGCTTTTTTGGAATCTTCATTAGTTTAATTCCTAAATTAATAAATGCTTGGCTATTTTTGGACTAAATTAAAAGTATTATTCGTTTTTAAGTATTCATATGATCGAAAAGGAAACTAAAATAAGAGTAAGATATGGCGAGACCGATAGGATGGGCTATGTTTATTATGGTAATTATGCAAGTTATTTTGAAGTTGCAAGGGTAGAAACCCTGCGTAATATGGGTATAAGCTATAAAAAATTAGAAGATGATGGTGTAATGCTACCCGTATTGGAGTTTAAGATCAAATATTATAAACCTGCCTTTTACGATGACGAATTAAGCGTTCAAATAATAATAGAAAAAATGCCGGGCGTTCGAATACATTTTCGATATAAAACCTACAACTCAGATAAAGTTTTATTAAATGAAGCAGAAACCACACTTGTATTTGTGGATATCAAGACAGGAAAGCCAAGAATGATCCCTGACGATTTAGCTGCTATTTTTTCAAGCTACTTTATGGAATAAAAAAAAGCCATCAAACGACAGCTTTTATTTTATAAAGTCAAATTGGAATTATTCTGCGTGTAAGAACATTTTTTTAGTCATCAATTCATCATCACTTTCTCTTCTGTCTTCATCATCAACGCAACAATCAACAGGACATACAGCTGCACATTGAGGTTCATCATGGAAACCATGACATTCGGTACATTTATCAGGTACGATGTAATATAAATCCATACTTACAGGTTCTTGTTCTGTATCTGCTTCTAAGTCCACACCCGAAGTTGTAGTCACATTTCCTTTAAGAGCGGTACCATCAGACATTCTCCATTCCATGCCACCCTCGTAAATCGCATTATTTGGACACTCTGGTTCACAAGCACCGCAGTTAATACAATCATCAGTTATTATAATTGCCATAGTTTTTAAATTTAGAGTTATAAATTTGCATTGTAAAAATAGGTAGAACTTAGCAACATTAAAAAGAATTAAAGTCAGTTTTATGAATCTAAAGCAAAGAAAAAGTGATTTTATTTATCTGGGGCAAGTTTTAAGTGATGTTCTTAAAGAGGATAAGTCCGTATTCCAACATAAAAAAATTCAGTCTTCTACTATAAAAGAATTGAAATCCAGAATAGAAGATACCTTTCATTATAATGCCTGGTTCACCCCGGGAAGTATCAGATCCTCCTTAAATGGGATCGCTTATATGTTAAATGAATCATCGATCGATACCTGGTTGAAAAACTACCCAATTTCTGAAGATGACAAAGTAGATAGAAAAAATGTAGGCATTGTAATGGCCGGTAATATTCCTTTAGTCGGCTTTCATGATTTTATGTGCGTATTAATTTCAGGTAATAATGTTATCTGTAAACTATCTTCTTCTGATGACCGTGTCTGGCCAATGATCTTTCAATTATTAATTGAAATTAATGAGGGCTATAATTCAAGGATCAAACTAGTCTCTCGTTTAGAAGGTGTTGATGCAGTAATTGCGACCGGATCAAATAACAGTGCTCGCTATTTCGAATATTATTTTGGTAAGTATCCTAATATTATCAGGAAAAACAGAAATTCAATTTCTATTTTAAAAGGAGATGAAAGTGAAGAAGAACTTAAAGAACTTGCAAAAGATGTCTTTTCTTATTTCGGATTAGGTTGTAGAAATGTTTCAAAAATATTTTTACCGAAGGAAATGGATCTTAATAGAATAATTGCCGCTTTCTACGATTACAATCAAATCATTAATCATAATAAGTATGCTAATAATTATGATTATAATAAGACAGTAATGCTTTTAAATCAGGAAGATATATTGGAGAATGGCTTTATGATCTTTAAAAGGACCTCTGAATTAACATCCCCATTGGCAACCTTATTTTACGATTATTATGATTCTGAAGAGGATTTAGAAAATAAGCTGCAAATCATTAAAGATGAAATTCAATGTATTGTAGGGAAGGATCATATTCACTTTGGTAAAGCACAAATGCCCGAACTTTGGGATTATGCAGATAATATTGATACGATGGAATTTCTGATCGGATTAAATTAATTCCAGATTATTCAGGCTCATATTCATACGCACCTAATGCAGGTGCAGCAGGACGAGGATTTCCTTCAAGATCACTTAGAGTAGCGCTTAGAGGGTTTGCTAAGCCAAGTACATATGCATTTATGGATGGCTTTAAATTAGAATTCCATGGATCGATCAGTCCCGGAAGTTCATAAGGGACAGTGTTTGAAAAATCGGCTGGAAGCGCATTTGTCGTCTTTATTAAATTATAATCCCCTGAAAAATCATTTCCGCTTCCGGATAATTCTAAAACAAACTCATTTCCATCTGAAATATTTCCATCAATAATACTATTATATATATGTGAATTTGTGATAGGACGCTGATAGATGACATTGTCGATCACATATTCATTAACTACTGTAAATGAAGCTGTTTCACGTGTAGTTAAGGTCCAGTAATCAGAAAAAGTACAATTGTTAAAAGTATATTCACCACCGCCTGAAATGGCGACAGAGTATTGTCCGCTGTTTGCAATCGCTACATTGCTTAGATCGGCTTTGTAATTTCGCATGTAAATCCCGCGAGCCGAAGAATAGGAAATAAATGTGTTTTCTATCGTAATTTTATTAGGGGAGATTTGACCGCCGTCCAATTCAAAAGGGAAGGCTTCGATCTGTAAACCGATCAATGCGTTTTTAATAACAACATTTTGTATAATATGATCCTGATCACTTTTATTGATCCAGATTCGATCCCATTGACCGGGTTCATTCTGATAGATCTCTTCAAAACGATCTCCCTGGAAGGTCACTACAGCATCCGGTGTTCCTAAAACACTCAATTTTGCATCTTCATAAACCCACAAACCAGCAAAAGCATGAAAATAAACCTCTGTTCCAGCTTCAATAGTTAAAGAGCATCCTTCATCGACCACGGCATATCCGAAAATTAAAATTGGTTTTTCATTGGTCCATGTAACACCGGAACAATTCCCATTTCCATCATCGCCAATTATTGAATAAGGAGGAAGACCGTTTGTAGGAAAATATTGCGGATAATAAATTACTGCATCCTGTCCATAGGCCAGTAATAAGACTTTTTGCTCATTTCCATTAGAGCTAAAAACGATGTTATCTTCAACCGCTAGCGGTGAATCTTGATTATTAGGATCAATTGTAACCTCAACAAAGATGTAAATACTATCGTTTGCATTGATCACTTCATTATCTAAACTATTTTGAGCAAAACCATTAATGTTTATTCTGTAAAAGGAAGAATCGCCACTCTCGAGTCTTATATTCGAAATATTTATGGCTTTATCATTCCTGTTATAAACTTTAAAATTCAATGTTAAAGAGGATAAAGTAGTGAAAATAGTATCGAAATGAACAGTATCCGTGGAAAAGGAAAGACGTAAATTTGGGTCGCTGCTTATCGTTTCTTCGTTTTTACAAGCAAGAAAATTAAAGCTAATGAGTGCTAAAAGGAAAAGTGATGCAAGCGTATATTTCATTTTGCAAAGGAAAAGAATTTAATTTTGATTAAAGAATTACGTATTCTAATTAATCTTATTGTTCAAAAGTGTGAAATAAAAAATAATTATTATCTTTGCGCCCGAAAAAGAATAGAATACAATGAAAAAGGAAATTCATCCAGAAGATTATAGATTGGTAGTTTTTAAAGACATGACCAATGAATACATGTTTATGACGCGTTCAACCGCGGTAACAAGCGAAACAGTTAAGTGGGAAGATGGTAATGAATACCCATTAGTAAAAATGGAGATATCTTATAAGTCGCACCCATTCTTTACAGGGAAAGTTCATCTTGTGGATACGGCAGGTCGAATTGACAAATTCAAAAACCGTTATTCTAAATGGGATAAAAAATAATGAAGAGATTTCAATAAGAATGTTTAGCCGCCTTGTGTTCTCATGAGGCGGTTTTCTTTTTTATTGATGTTATTCGAAATAATTAAAACAATAATTTATTTAATACATTAACAGTCAGACACATGAATAAATCAATTTATTTTTTGTCTTTTGCAGCTTTACTTGCATCATGCAGTAATGGTGGAGAGCAAAAAGAAGCTCAGGATCTTGAGCAACATGGCCTTATAATGGCCAATATGGACACAAGTGTAAGAGCACAAGATGACTTTTTCCGTTACGTAAATGGAACTTGGTTGGATAATACTGAAATTCCTGGTGACCAGGGAAGTTGGGGTTCATTTAATGAGCTAAGAGAAGCGAATAATGAGATGGTGCTTAAAGTGATAGAAGATGCTGCATCAAGCGATAAATATCCTGCTGGTTCTGATCAAAAGAAAGCAGCCGATTTTTATGCTGTTGGTATGGACTCTTTATTAGCTGAATCTAAAAAATTCGCTCCTTTAGATGAAATAGTAGCTAAAATCAATGCGATAGAAAACAGTAAAGATCTTCAGGACTATATCGCTTACCAAACAAAATTTGGTGGAAATGCATTTTTTGGATTTTCAATTTTCCCAAACTTATCTAGTTCAATGGAAAATGCAGCTTATATCGGACAAGATGGATTAGGCTTACCGGATAGCGATTATTATCTTAAAACAGATGAGAAATCGGTTGATATCCAAACGAAATATAAAGCACATATCGCTCGAATGTTAGGTTTGTACGGTATGGATGCGGCAACTGTAAATGAAAAAGCAGAGGCTATATATAATTTGGAATTAAGAATGGCTAAAGTTTCGATGAACGCCACAGAGCAAAGAAATATTGATGCTCAGAATAATCCAATGAGTTTGACTCAAATTAAAGCGCTTTCTCCTTCTGTAGATTGGGATGCATATTTGGCTAATCTAAATGTAACTGATTTAGATACTTTAATTGTAATGCAACCTTTATTCATTACTGAAATGAGTGCAATTTTAAAGGACGCAAAAGTTCAAACATGGAAAGACTATCTTATTTGGAATTTATTGAATAATTATTCAAATGTTCTTCATCACGAGATGGTTGCTGCAGATTTCGACTATGTTGATGCGGTTTTCCCTCCGGAAGCTAAAGAAACAGCTAAAGAAATGGTTGATAACATCTTAATTGCGATGGAAAACAGAATCAACGGATTAGATTGGATGACTGAAGAGACTAAGATTAAGGCGGTTGAGAAATTGCATTCTTTTACTGTGAAGATCGGATATCCTGATAAATGGAAAGATTATTCAAGTCTGGTTGTTTTGCGTGGAACTGAAGATGCTTCTTTTGCATCTAATGTGATCGCAGTTAGACGTTGGAATTACGAAGATCAATTAGCTAAATTACATAAGCCTGTTGATCGTTCTGAATGGGGAATGAGTCCACAAACAGTAAACGCATATTATAGTCAATTAAATAATGAGATCGTTTTCCCGGCGGCTATTTTACAACCTCCATTTTTCGATTTCAAAGCAGATGCTGCAGTTAATTATGGTGGTATTGGTGCAGTGATCGGACATGAGATTTCTCATGGATTTGATGATAAAGGAAGTCAGTTTGATAAAAA
This sequence comes from Flavobacteriales bacterium, assembly GCA_024641785.1. GTDB lineage: Bacteria > Bacteroidota > Bacteroidia > Flavobacteriales_D > JAHECK01 > JAHECK01. The sequence goes on from JAHECK010000047.1 coordinate 23,182, forward strand.
TGGAAATTTTGTGAATTGGTGGTCAGAAACAGATCTTACATCGTTTACCGAAAGAGGAACTAAATTAGTTGAGCAATTCAATGCTTTTGAGCCATTAGATAGTTTGTTTATTAATGGACAATTAACTTTAGGTGAAAACATTGGTGATCTTGGAGGTATTAACCTTGCTTATGATGGACTTCAAATGTATTTGGCTCTTCATCCATCAACTGAAAATATAGATGGGTTTACGCCAAACCAACGTTTCTTTATGTCTTGGGCTACCATTTGGAGAACTAAATTTAGAGATGAAGCGCTAAGATCACAGGTCTTAACGAATCCTCATTCACCAGGTATGTACCGAGCATTTGCTCCACTAATGAATGTAGATGCTTTTTATTCTGCTTTTGATATTCAGGAAGG
>JAHECK010000157.1 GCA_024641785.1 Flavobacteriales bacterium
TTTCTTCGTGCTTTTTGCCGGTTTAGGTTATATCAATATTAAAGGACTTAAAAAAGGTGTTGGAGTGGTGATAGGCATTACATTAATTAAAGTAGTTCCGCTTTTATTGATCATATTTATCGGGTTTTTAGACATCGATCTTACAAATTTGATGTGGGATAAGGTCCCTTCATTTGAGAAAATTGGCAGCGTTTCTCTCATTTTGTATTTTGCTTACACTGGAGCCGGATCTGCATTATCGGTAAACGGGGAAGTGATCGACCCGCAAAAAACCATTCCCAAAGCCATCCTTCTCAGCGTGATCGTTATTTCCGTGATCTACATTCTCGTACAAACGGTAGCACAAGGAGTATTAGGTGATGCGTTACCCCAGTTTGTTGAAAATCCTTTAGGTGAAGTGGCAAGCAAGATCTTTGGTCCGATCGGATTTACCTTACTTACGATTGGAGCCGGCGTTTCGATGTTTGGAGGCATAAGCTCTAAGGTACTTAGTGTGCCGCGTGTGCTCTATGCGGCTTCGCTCGATAACGTGCTTCCATTTAAAGCCTTAGCGAAAGTCCATCCCAAATTTGACACCCCTTATGTATCGATCATTGTCTATGTGAGTTTAGGATTTATTCTAGCAACGATCGGTGGATTAAAACATTTGCTGGTCGTTTCGAGTGCCACCTCCTTGATCATTTCAATGGGAGTATGTATTGCAACAATTAAATTAAGAAGGGATCCTCGTTATAATACAGATAAGAATGCATTTAGAATTCCAGGGGGATATACCATACCCATATTAGCTATCCTGGCCATTCTGTGGTTCCTTTCGAACATGACCTATCAAGAAGTCTCAAGCATTAGTTATTTTATCATCGTGCTGACAGTAGTGTATTTTTTGATTAATTCGAAAAAGCTTAAGCGAATCTTTGGGAAGGTGGCCGAGTAGATTTTTCCGGCCACTAAGTCTCTGAGCCACTAAGTTTCATTAAAACCTTTATACGTCATAGCGCCTTTGTGCCTTCGTGGCGAATTAATTCGCTTCTCATTCCTTATCTTGTAAAAAATTTCTTTTTATGAAAATCAACCCTTCCTCCCAATTACATTTTCCATGCGGTCTCAATATGAAAAACCGCTTCATGCTCTCTCCCATGACTAATCATCAAAGTAATGCCGATGGGACCTTATCCGATGATGAATTGTATTGGCTAAAGATGCGTGCAAAGGGAGGGTTTGGAATGACAATGACCTGTGCATCGCATGTTCAAGCGGCCGGACAAGGTTTTCCCGGACAGTTGGGAATATTTAGTGAGCTCCACGAAGCAGGACATCGAAGGTTAACAAAAGCCATAAAAGAAGAAGGGAGTTTGGCTGTGATTCAATTACACCATGCGGGGATGCGATCCCCTAAGGCCTTGATAGGTCAGGCGCCAATGGCACCTTCTGATCTTCCGAAATATGGAGCGAAAGGAATGACTTTGGAAGAGGTTGTAACACTAAGAAATGATTTTATTCTGGCAGCCAAACGCGCCAAAGATTGGGGTTACGATGGGGTAGAAGTCCATGGTGCGCATGGTTATATTCTGACGCAGTTTTTAAGCGTAGAGATGAATCACCGAACTGATATCTATGGCGGACCATTGGAGAATCGCTCGCGACTGATCTTTGAGATCGTAAATGGAATTAGAGAAAGTTGTGGTCCCGAATTTATGCTCGGGATTCGTTTGTCCCCCGAGCGATTCGGAATGCAAGTAGGGGAGGTGAAGACCTTATGTAAGCAACTGATCTTTGAAAATCAATTAGACTTTATCGATCTTTCTCTTTGGGATTGTAAAAAAGAACCTGAAGATGAAAAATTTAAAGGCAAAACACTTTTACAGCACTTTTTGGAGCTCGAGTTTGATGAGGTTAGATTGACGGTCGCAGGGAAGATCTACTCTGCAAAAGATGTAAGCGATTTGCTAGGTCAGGGAGTCGATTTTGTAGCCGTAGGTCGCGCTGCCATACTGCATTATAATTTTCCTGAACAAGCGATTGCGAACCCTAAATTTAAAGCGGTTGAGCTGCCGGTAAGCCGCGATTATTTGAGAAGTCAGGGTTTAGGTGAGGCCTTTGTAAAGTATATGGAAGGATGGGAAGGCTTTGTTGAAGTTTGAATGTATAAGTGAATAAGTGCTAAATGTTCATGTTTCCTACTTATTCCATAGTCCTAAAGGGATCCATCGCAGGTAAACATTTTTTACTTTTTAATTTTGGCTTCGGACCTAGCTCGTGATCCAAATTCTTGCTTCGCGCTTCGCGTTTTTCACATTACCCGTAACCCTCTAGCAATTTATTCAATTCTCCATACTAGCTGCTAATTTCTAGCTCATCCTCACACCAATCACACATACATCATCTACTTGTTCCAATTCACCACGCCAGGATTCGAAGAAATCATCAAGGTACTTTCTCTGTGCTTCCATTTCCAATGCTTCTATCTCTAAGATCAATTTTCTGAATGCTGCGATCTTGAATTTCTTCCCTAATTCGCCTCCAAACTGGTCGACAAAACCGTCAGTGAAAATATAAATAAGATCCCCCTTTTCGAGTTCGAAATAATGACTGGTAAATGGCTCGGAATGTAAATACTTTCCTACCGGTTGTTTATTCGCTTTTGTCTCCAGAATTTCTTTATTTCGGACGATCCATAGTGGATTATGTGCACCTGAAAAACGTAGGGTATTTCCTTCCAAACAGCACAATGCGATGTCCATACCGTCTTTAACATCCTCTTCTGATTTCTCAAATTCTTCCACTACAATTTCTCGTGCTTTATCCAGTATAAGACCCGGATCCGTTATCCCATATTCTCTAAGCGATCGGTTCAGTGCATTATTACAAACCACACTTACCATAGCTCCCGGAACTCCATGACCGGTACAATCGGCGGCGGCAAAAAGGATCTTTCCTTCAACTTGCCGCATCCAATAGAAGTCACCCGCCACCACGTCCTTAGGTTTATATAGAATAAAAGAATCTTTTAAATATTCTTTAACCACTTTTCCATGGGGAAGCATGGCATATTGAATTCGGCGGGCATAAGCAATACTATCGGTGATCTCCTTATGTTGTTTTTTAATTTCATGGGTCGCATTTTCTACCTCGGTCTCCAGTTCTTTTTGGCGTTCTTTAAGTTTAGCGGTTCGCCATCGTACATAGACCAATACACTTAGGATAGCAAGCAATACATAAGAGATTCTGGCCGCCCAACTTTGCCACCATGGTGGGTGAATGATAAAGGAATAGGAAAAGGGGGCACTCCATTCGCCGTCTTCGCCTATCGCCCTGACCTGAAATGTGAATTCACCAAACGGGATATTCCTGTAATCGGCTTGATTTTCTTTAGTCGCTGCACTCCACGAACTGTTTAGTCCGAGCAAACGGTAACTATAGTTTATAGCATAAGGAGCTGCCCAGTCGATGGCTGAAAAATGAAAATTCAAATGATTGAGCTGATGATCTAATTCAAGATCCAAGGGGTAATTTTCAAATAATTCTACACCTGAAAAGCGAATACTATCCTGATCGCTTTCTGAATACATCCTGAAGTCAATGAATTTTTCATTGATCTTTATATCGTTAAGTCGAACGAGAGGTGCTTCTTTTAGCTTCGGTGAAACATCGCTCTCATTTAACATTGAAATCCCTTTGATATTCCCGAACCAAAGTCGATCCTGACGGTCTTTTAAATTGGCGTTGATTTTAAAATCGGTTCCCTTTAGGCCATCAGATTGTAAAAAATTCTTAATCTTGAATTGCAAAGGAATACTGCTATCCTGTTTATTACCTTCGCCGGATTGAAAGGAAGTGATCCTGCTAAGTCCTTTTTCAGTTGCAGCCCACATCGATCCTTCTTTATCCATCGTAATGGATTGAATCGCATCATTTGTAAGACCTTCTTTTTTGCTAATGTAGGTAAAGGAAGTCTCATCAAAATAATTTAGCCCACCCTTTTGTGTAGCGATCCAAATACCTCCCTTTTGATCTTCTGCGATACAGTTGATCATATTATTGGATAAGCCTTCCTTTTCGGTGATAAAGGTGAAGCTAGAATCCGAGTAAACAGCAATTCCACTTGAAGTCCCAATCCATATCTTCCCTTTTTCATCTTCCATTAAACAATTAACCTTATCGCTAATAAGACCTTCTTTTGCGCCAAACTTTAAAATAGTATCTCCTGTTTTACATAAAATACCACCACCATAAGTTCCGATCCAAAGGTTTTTATTACGATCCTCCATAATACAGGTTAGATCCTTGAAGGGAATATCGGAAGGTGATCTATAATAGGTGAAATCATTCCCATCATAGGAGCTCAAGCCGAAATAGGAAGCGAGCCAAAGCACACCATCGCTGCCATAAATGATCTGTCGCAGATAATCATCCATAAGACCTTGCTCTTCCGTTAATTTTTTAAATTGGGATCCATCATAGATACTTAAACCAAAGCCATAATGGGAGATCCATATATTTCCTTCATTATCCTCAATAATAGAAGAGCTAATGTTACTTGACAAACCTTCTTTTTCAGAAAAATGAATAAATGAATCATCAACATAGCGATTTACCCCGCCGAAATCACTTCCGATCCAAATATTACCCTTACTGTCTTCATGTAAGGAACGTATGAAATTATTGGATAAACCTTCTTTTTCACTAAAGAGTTTAAAGGAAGTTCCATCAAAGCGATAGACGCCGTCGTATTGGGAAGCGAACCACATATTCCCTTTTTTATCTTCCACTATCGCCCAAATGAATTTAAGAGGAAGTCCCTGATCTTTACCATATTGAGTAAAGGCTTCCCCATCGAAGAAAATAACACCGCTATTTTCAGTTCCAAACCAAAGACTACCGTTTTCAGTACACCAAAGAGAAAAAATATTCTTACTATTTAAACCTTGTTGCGGACCATAATGTGTAAATGAATTTCCATCAAATTTATTTACTCCATAGCCAAAGGTGCTAAACCAGATATTACCCTGCTTATCTTCCACAATGCTTAGAACCATTAATCCGGACAAGCCTTCATTTATTGTATAATTAGTAATGGATTCGCCGTCGTATTTGCTAATTCCTTTATCACTTCCTATCCAGATATTTCCTTTGCTATCTTCAATGATGCTCCAGATATTATTGTTAATCAATCCATTTTTATCGTCAAAATAAAGGAGGGACTTCCCGTCATAACGACATAATCCACCTCCATAACTTCCTATCCAGATATTCCCTTTGCTGTCGGCTAAAAGCGAGATCACCATATTATTAGCAAGACCTTCATTTTCGGTGTAATGGTAAAAAGACGCTCCATCGTAGCAACTCAGGCCACCTCCATCAGTGCCAAACCACAGTTTACTATGATGATCTTCAGTGATTGCCCACACTCCCGAAGAATTCATTCCCTGGTTTACATCCAAATAGCGCATATTCACTGTGGCATCGTCTTTAAAAACGGGAGCCAGCGCTTTGCCGGGAAGAGGCTGTTTTAAAAGCACTTTTCTTCCACTTGTTTTTATGGGAATTCCGCTTTGTATCGTATCACCGATAGAATTTACTAAGCTGATCTCATCGATCGTTGTTTTCGATGTATTGGACCTCAGCGAATCCTTAATGAGTAAAGTGCGTTTTAAGTTCAGCGCTAAAAAAGTATTATCTTCAGATAGACCTGTGCTAATGGGTTTATCGGCCTTCACTTTGGTCGGTTTTACGCCTTTTTCGGGTTGAAAGAGTGTGCCCTGCAGCTTCATTTTTTCAGCACTTCGAATCGTATCGCCTAAGGAAGAGATCAAGGTTAAGATACTATCTCCGCTAAATGCATTGATCTTGTATCCATCGCTAGTATTGTAAGGAACTTGCAGAGGTGGATGCGTTTGAAAAGATCCGGATTGCTCTTCGTTTTTATTGTTGACGCAAGCAAAGAGTAAGATGCAAGAAAGTAAAAGCAGAAAGATCTTATTCAAAGGAGTAAAATTTTTAGAGAAGCTACC
>JAHECK010000048.1 GCA_024641785.1 Flavobacteriales bacterium
TTTGAGCGTCACTGCAGATTCTGATAAGTCAGTGGACTTTACAAAATTCAAGACTTATTCTTATTATGGATGGGCTGATAACAGTGATAAAATATTAAATCAATTTGAAAAGGAAAGAATTGAAAAAGCATTTAGTAATGAATTGACGAAAAGAGGTTTAACTTATGTTGAAAGCGCTGGAGATTTAGTGGTTACATTATATATTGTTACTGAACAAAAACAGCAAACTACGGCTACTACTACCGGAATGTATACTGGCTATGGAGGTTATTATGGCTATGGCCCTCGTTATGGATGGGGCGGTGGAATGTCAACTACAAGTTATAATACTTATGATTATACGGTTGGAACCTTGGTTATAGATATTTATGATGATGGAGGGAAAGCACTTATTTATGAATCTGTTGGAAAAGGTACAATAGATGAAAACCCTAAAGCCAGAGAAAAAAATATTACACATGTTGCTGCTGCTATGATGAAAGCCTATCCGGTTAAGCCAATAGCAACAAGTAAATAATATTTTAAAAGAACCTTAGAGAAGCCGTGGTATCACGGCTTTTCTGTTTTTAGGGTAATCCGCAAACTTTTCTTTATACCACTTATGGTGAGCAATCGAACGAGGAGCGAGGTTTGCAAAAGTCCATATAGCAAACGACAATGAAGCTATATTCCATGATAAAATTGCAAAACCGGTCCATTCTATGATCTCTCCGAAATGATTAGGACAAGAAATGTATTTGAATAAAAATCCTTGAGGTATTTTATAGTCTTTTTCTCCTGGTTTTCTTAGGGATAAAAGAATAGCATCTGATTTATCATTAATAAACATTCCTCCGATATACAATAGCAGACCAATTGTAAAAGGAATACTCAATAACCAGGAATTGCTGTATTGGTCACCAAAATTCCCTATAAAATAGCCGTTTAAAAAGCCATTCATGGAGTTGAATATAATGGCAAAAAACATAATTAACATCGGCATCTTTTTCTTCTTGTCTTTTTGACGAAAAGGGTAAATAAATGAGCGATTAATATAATGTGCAGACCAAAGTGCAGCCAATACCCACATGGTAATGGTTTTATCCAGACTTCCATTTAAGAAAAAGAAAAGGAAACTTATTAATGATACACTTTCCATGATCATCCATCCTAAATTATTAGAAATCGTTGCTCCCCAATCATTTCGTGTATGTCGACCGAAAGGAGCGACAACAAATTGCAAGAGTATAAATGTTAAAATGGCTAATAAGATCCATCCTAAAGCAATAAATTTAAAAGTTGAAATATCCATATTAGATGTTGTTATTTTGCTTGAACCAGTCGATTGTATCCTTGAGGCTTTCGTTCAATGGTCTGGGTGAATAATTAAAAAGATCTTTTGCATGATCATGTTTTATATTTTCACTTCCTTCTTCAATTGACCTTAAAGAATAGGAAGTATAGATAGGAAGGGTATTTCCTATTTTGGAAAAAACAGAAACAAAGGGAAGTCCGATCTTAGAAAGCCAGATAGGAAGAGCAATGCCTTTATATTTTTGCTTTTTAATACCACAAACCAGATTTGCTAAGGTTTTGAACTCAGCCCAATGACCGGATAAGATAAATTTCTCATTCGAAATATTCAGTTTTATTATTGAAAGGACAACATTTGAAATATCTCGACTATCTACCCAATCGTAGCCACCTTTTACAATAAAAGGCAATTTCTCCTTATAAATATTTATTATCAGTTTACCTGTTAATGAGGGTTGAAAATCAAAGGGTCCAAAACCTCCTGTTGGGTTAATGATCGAAATATCTAAACCACTTTCTCTTGCATTGATCATCATTTGTTCTCCTATCGACTTTGAATAATTGTAAAAGATCGATCTGTTATCTTCATAAGGACTTTGTTCATTAAGAATTTTGCCTGGTCCCGGAGATTTATGCGCATGAATAGAACTAAAATGGATTATTTTCTTTACCCCATTTCTTTTACAAGCTGAGATTACATTTTTTACGCCCTCAATATTTGTTCTTAAAACCTCAGCTTCATCTTTTTTATAGATAGATATTTTACCCGCAATATGAATGAGAATATCCACGTCGGAACACAATTGATCTAAAGCAGTTTCATTAAAAAGATTGCCATTAATAAATTGAATCCCTAAATTTTCAATAGAAGGAGAATTTTCATTGCGGATTAGCGCTTTAATTTGAAAGTCATTTTCTATTAATGTCCGAGCGACACAATTTCCTAAATGACCACTCACTCCTGTTATTGCAATTCTCATATTGTTGGATAAATATAAATTAAAATTAAGCTCAATGCTCTAAATCCAAAACTTGTTCAACTATGGCGATCCTATACAAGCACAAAGCTCAAAATTCAAAGTCTTAAACAATTAATTTTAGAACATTTGAAGTTGTTTGGGATTTAGTCCATATAACGATCGGGATTGGTTTTAGGATTTTTAATTAAAGTGTCCGAGTGACAATAAAAAGAAAAGGATGGTAAAATACCATCCTTTCTCTAATAAAATAGAGTTCTATTTGAAGCTGAAAGTAAGTCCGATATTAAAGACTTCTTTAAACTGAACTCTTGGTCCATATCGTTCTGTAACACCATCGGAATTCACTTGTTCGAAAGTAACATCAGCATCATAGATAAGAGTAGTATTAATACTTGCAGCTAACCATTCATTGACTTTAAGTGTTAAAAGGAGTTCCCAGTTAACATCAATATTCTCCGGTTTCTCGAGGTAATTAGAGAATAAATCAAGGGTGGTAAATAAGTTTACATTTTTAAATATTTCTTTATTGAATTGAGCTCTAACATACATACCAAATTTAAATTTCATGTTTTTGCCGGGGGTTATTACATTCCCACTGGTATCAAGAACAGCCGGATCAACGCCATAGTCTCCTCTATTTGCAAGATATTGATCTGCTACAAAGATCATTTTTGCATCAACAGGGGCAATGTTCAATGAGAAATAATCAACAGGTTGCCAGTTAAATCCTAAACCGATATTTAGATAACCGGGTGACATAAAATTGGAAACAAGTATTGTGTCGCCAGAATTTGCATAACCCTTTGTATACTGTGTTTTAAAGTTCATGATCGCACTCAATGACCATTTTTTATTTTTGAATATTTGATTACCGTATTTTGAATTTATTTCAAGTCGATCATCGGTTTTAGTAAAATCATTGTCTTTTCGAATCGATCCATAAGTAGTAAGTAAAGTGTTATCCCAAATTGATTTACCTTTTTTATAATTTGCCATTCCGCCAAATAATATATTTCCGGAAATATTATTTTCTCCCCCGGAAGCCCAGTTGGTAAAACTAGATTGAGATACATTTAAACTTAAGGTCCCTTTTGCGGTCCAGCCTTCTGTAGAGTCTACAGCAGCTCCATCTTGGGCGAAAGCGTTTATGCTAACGATAATGCTTAATAAAAGTAGAATTCTTTTCATTTTGATTTAATTAGATAGTTTTAACTAGTTAGATTTAGAATGCATATGAACATCCATTTGTGGAAATGGTATATTGATGCCTTTTGTATTAAATTGATTATATACTTTTTGGTTCATATCAAAAAATACCGGCCAATAATTTTCAGGACTTACCCAGGCACGGGTTGTCAAATTAACTGAACTATCCGCTAAGGCTGATACGCCAACAAATGGAGCAGGGTCTTTTAATATTCTTTCATCAGCGCTCATTAGTTCAATAAGAATTGCTTGTGCATCTTCCGTTTTATCCCCGTAAGCAATACCAAAGGTCCAGTCGACTCTTCTTGTATCCTGAGTAGAGAAATTTGTCAAAGATCCATTAGCTAAGGGCCCATTAGGAATGATGATCGTTTTATTATCAGGCGTAGTTAAAATAGTAATGAATATTTGAATCTCTTTAACCACTCCAAGATAGCCTTGCGCATCAATTAAGTCTCCAACATTGAAAGGGCGAAAGATCAATATCATAACGCCGCCGGCAAAATTCTGTAATGTTCCGGATAATGCTAATCCTACTGCAAGTCCTGCAGCTCCTAAAATGGCAATAAATGAGGTCATTTCTATACCAAGCATGCTTAATACAGTTATTACTAATAATACTTTTAGAAGTATATTGGCCATTGAAGATAAAAAAGGAATTAGGGAAGCATCAATATGTCTCTTAGACATTATTCTATTGAGTCCTTTCATGATCATTTTAATGATCCATAAACCAATTAGTAAAACACTTACCGCATAAAGTAACTTTATGCCATTTTCCACGATCATTTGCTTTATCGTATCCAGGTTATCTGTAATAAAATTCATAATAATTGTGTTTGATTATTTAGTCGTTTTTTAATAAGCCGATAAAATTAAAAGTATTTCCATCAAATAATCCCATATCGCTCAATTTTAATTGCGGAATGACCAATAAAGCACAGAATGAAAGCATCATAAATGGATCGTAAAGTGTTGATCCAAGTGATTTGCTTAAATCATGTAATCTTTCATATTCGACGGCCAATTTTTCTCCGCTTACATTCGTCATTAATCCGGCAACCGGAAGACTTATACATTCATTTAATTCGCCATCGCTTAATGCGATCCCTCCTTTATTTGCTATAATTGAATTTATAGCAGAGCATAAATCTTCATCATTGCAGCCAACGGCAATTATATTGTGACTATCATGTGCCACAGATGAGGCGATCGCTCCTTTTTTTAAGCCAAATCCCTCTATTAATGCAATAGCAGCTTTATTCTGATCATATCTGCTTAAAACCACAATTTTTAATATATCTACTTCAATATCCGGAGTTATCTCTCCATTAGGAGTACAAAATAACTGATGTTCTTTTTTATGGGTAAGCAATTGTCCATCTAAGACTTTAATAACCCTATATATGCCACTTGGACCAGTCAATTTGATGAAGCTTTTATCAATTTTAACTCGCTTAAAGTTATTTGGTGTTTCGTTATTAAAACTTTCGAAAAGACATTGATTTTCTCCAAATACTTTGATTCCATTGATGTAAGTTTCAAGAACATCGAAATTTTTAAGATCCTTTACAACGATAAAATCTGCAGGGTCGCCAATTCTTAATTGTCCAACCTCAAGTCCATAATGCTTTATAGGATTTGTAATGGCCGCATTTAAAGTATCGAATAGATCCATTCCTTTTTCAAGCGATCGCTTTACAAGCTTATTAATATGACCTTTTATGAGATCATGAGGATGCTTATCATCCGAGCAAAACATGATTGATTCCGGGAATTCTGACAAGAGATCGATCAATGCGTCGAAATTTTTAGCGGCGCTACCTTCTCGAATTAAAATTTTCATTCCATAAGCGATCTTTTCTTTCGCCTCTTCATACGTAGTGCATTCATGATCACTCGAGATTCCTTGTTCAATATATGCTTTGATTTCATTTCCTCGTAATCCGGGTGCATGACCATCGATCTTTTTATTTAATTTTTTAGCGATGGCCAGTTTCTCCATGACCTGCGGATCTTTATTCAAAACTCCGGGATAATTCATCATTTCAGCTAAGTAGCTTATTTCCTTTCTATTTAATAGAGATTCAATGGCATCAGGGCCTAAAGTAGCGCCTGCTGTTTCAAAATCAGTTGCAGGAACGCAACTTGGAGCACCGAAGTAGAATTTGAATGGAACTTTTTCGGCATCATTCAGCATAAAATCAATTCCCTCAATTCCGAGTACATTTGCAATCTCATGGGGATCGGAAACAGTAGCGATACTTCCATGCTTCACAGCGAGTTGCGCAAATTGGGAAGGAATAAGCATACTGCTTTCGATATGAATATGAGCATCTACAAATCCAGGTAAGATAAAGTGCTTTGGAGCATGAGGATTAGCTTCAATAGATGCGATTATTCCATTACTGATATTGATCGTTGATGAAACTATTTTCCTCTCAGCGAGTAAAACTACCTGACCAGAAATTGAAAAGCTGGTGTTGTTCATATGTTGAATGATTGTTAATAAATAAAGAAACTAATTAGAACCTAACTGGGATAATACCCGTAAAATTCATTTATGCAAGTTATTAAACCATATAGATATTATATAGTAATTTCCATTTTGATTGCGAGTGTATTTTTCATTTATAAATACAGCAATCAAGTGGTCAAACTTGATCCTGTTCATATCGATGCCATTGAATTTGCTGATGTGGTTTCTATTGATGATAGTCTGGTTGCACCAATTGTTTATAAAAGCATTCCGGATCTAAAAAAGTTGAATGTTGAAGATCGTAAGAAAGCATTTATAGATATTGTTTTACCATCTGTTTTACTTGTTGAAAATCGTATTAGTACCGATAAGAATAGAATTGAAGAGATTATCAATATGGATGAAGTTATTCCTCATGACACTGCATTTGTTGCATTAATGATGAAAACGTATAAGGTGGGAAGTTTATATGACTTACCATCCCATATGATCACACCTCCAGTTTGTATTATAATGGCTCAGGCTGCACTGGAATCAGGCTGGGGAACTTCTCGTTTCTTTTTAGAAGGGAATAATATCTTTGGTATGTGGTCATATTCAGAAAGCCATGACCGATTAGCTGCCGGAGAAAAGAGGGGTGAACGCCAAATTTATGTAAGGAAGTTCAAAGATATTTATGCATCTGTCCTTAACTATTACCAAACGCTGGGACGATTGAAAGCATATGCTAACTTTCGGGAAGCTTTAGTAAAGGAAACAGATCCTTATGTTATCGTAAGTTATTTGAATAAATATTCTGAAAGAGGGGAAGCGTATACCAATACGGTTGCCAGTATGATTAGGCAAAATGATATGGAGAAATTTGCTGCATATCGCTTATTACCTGAATGGGCAATGGAATATGAACTTACTTATAATAGTTATGTTTTAAGGGAAGAAGAGCAATAAAGCAAGAGTTAAAATGTGCGTCCCGATGGTTTTCGGAAGATGATAAAACAATTTCCTTTTATTCCACTCTTGCTCAATCCTCGCACTGTTGCTACTTAGATCTCAATAATTCCACCAATAATAAAGGTGTTTTAAGTACTCATTATTGACCATAATTAATCCTGCTTCCTCGCGCCACCATTCTGATTCTTTGTATCTCGAACTTGCTGCTCCAACGATAATAGTTTCAATACCTGCTTTATGGAATTTTGAATAAAAGACATCCCTTATCCGGGAAGTATGAAACTTATCCGAAATAATAATCACTTTATTCCAGTCATTGATCAGGCAATAGTCAAGAATGATATTGGATTCTTCCTGAGTGGAAGTCCCCATATTTATTGCAATAACCAAATTAGAGTCGACATCTAAAGACTGAATCCTCATTTTAGTTATTTCCGCTTCCGTATATGTTAAACCAATTGACTTTATACTTCCGGAAATATAGGAACCTGTACAGATAATTTGTGGAGCAAAGCCCTGATGCCATAAGCGTGCGGCTTTAAAACCACGATCAAAACTACCTCCACCAAGCACAAAAATTCGTTGAACGGGTACCGGATCATTTTCTTCAATAAGATAATTTCCAATACCCGTTAAAATACTTATTCTGGCAATCCAAAGAATGAATAGAATTCCAATTGAAATAAGTGAAACTCCAAGTAAAAGTTTCCAGTTTCTATTTTTCACCACCTAAAATGATTGGAAGTCCATTTTCAGAATTACCAATAATAACAACTTTAGAATTAGGTGAGTTTGCCAGCGCCGAAGTTGCTTCAATTCCTCTCATTTTTAGTAGATTACCTGTTAAACTACTATTGATGATCTCATTCGCTTTTGCTTCTCCTTGTGCTGCAATTTTTTTACGCTCTGCTTCACTAGTTTCTTTTTCCAATCTAAATTTATAGGCTAATGATTGTTGCTCTTGATCTAGTTTCGCTTCTATTGCTTCAATTATAGTAGTTGGAAGTTTAACTGAACGAATAAGCAATGCGGTTAATTCAACGTGGTTTGTATTTAAGACCTCTGTGGTTTGATTATTCATGATCGTTTCCACTTCTTCTCTTTTACTTGAATAAAGTTCTTCAGGTGTATAACGTCCAATTACTTTTCGTACAATAGAACGCAATTCTTGACGAACAAGTTTATCGTCATAATTCATTTTAAACTGTTCATATAAATAACCTATTTCATAACCATTTTTATCTTGAGCAGGGCGATATCTTACCGATATATCTACCGAAATAGATAATCCATTTGATGAAAGTACGTCCATGCTTTCATCAAGTTTTTGTTCTGAAACATCAAAAATGATCATTTCATTCCATGGAGCTACAACATTAAACCCCGGTTCGTAAATATGATCTTTATCGATCCCACCGCTTAAAGTATAGAACACAACCCCTCTTTCCGTTGGTCCAAGGATTATTATACTTTTAAAAAGGGTAACGATCACTATTAATCCGATAGCTGCTGTGATTACAAATTTTCTGATTTTTCCTGGATCAAACTCAGGAGCTTGTTGAAATTGGTTCATATTTTTTTATTTTAAATGTGTAATTCGTTGTAATAAAGTAGGGTGTGAATAATTAATAAAAATATCAATACGGTGAGGATATAAATTACTCAGATGATGGACCGACATTTTAATCAGAGCACTAATTAATGAATCACCTAAGTTTTTATCTTTTGCATAAGCATCTGCTTGGTATTCATTTTTTCGGGAAAGTATGTTGCTAAAAGTTCCCAGAATTAATTCAATAGGAGTGAATAATAATCCGAAAGCGATCAATGAAGCATAAAAACTACTTTGAGTAAAACCGATCGCTTCTGTAAAGATCGGATACTTTAGAAAAGCGCCCAGAATAAAGAAGGTAAATAAGCTCTGTATCAAATTAATGATCAATGATTGAGGAATATGCTTTAATTTATAATGTCCAATTTCATGAGCTAATACAGCCAATAATTCATCTGTTGTATGCTGTTCGATCAGAGTGTCATAAAGGACAATGCTTTTTTGTTTTCCCAGTCCGCTAAAAAAGGCATTCGCCTTAGAGGATCTTTTGGATCCATCCATTATCAGAATCTTATCCAGTGTAAAATCGGTTTCTATAGCCATTTTTTGGATTTCAATCTTAAGATCACCTTCTTCTAAAGGACTCAATTTATTAAAAATAGGTAATAAAAGTTTTGTATAAAATAAGACCATAAAAATGGAAAAACCGGATAAAACAGCCCAGGCTAAGATCCAAAAATAATCTTGAGACCATTCATAGATCTTAAAAATAAGAAGTAGTAGTCCGCCTCCTAATAGGATGGCAATCAGCCATGACTTTATTTTATCAAGAAAAAAAGTAGCAGGTGTGGTTTTATTAAATCCATAATTTTCTTCGATAGTAAAAGTGGCATACCATTGAAAAGGAAGGGATAGTATATCGCTTATAAAAAATAAAACCCCAAAAAAGAGTAGCATTTGAAGAGAAGCATTGGGCGTAATAGAACGAACCCATTGATCATAATATTCAAAGCCATTAAGAAATAAAACAGCCAGGAGAATGATCAGACTGATGCTGCTTTTAACTAATGCCAAACGATCACTTGCATGGTGATAATTTCTCGCTTTTTCGTACAAGCTTTCAGTATAGCTCGATTTAATAAAATCGGGTAGGGGGATGTCCCAACCTTTATCTGATAAATAATTTAATACTTGATCAATTAAAAAGCCAATGATAATGATCGCGATAATGATCCAAAAAATGCTTTCCCTCATAAAATTAATGGCTGCTAATTGTAATGTTTATGTAAAAAGTAGAAGTAAATTTAACAGGTTTAGCATCGACCGTACCTTGAATGTAAAGGTAGACTTTGTTTTCGGCTTTCATAACATCCTGAACCATCGTTAAAGTATTTGGGTTATGGTTTACATATAGAAATCCTGACTCATCAGATAAGTCCAGTAATTGAACTTCACTATAAACGAGGCTATTCCCAATTATGCCATTATCATTTGCAAATGAAATCGTAAAATCTGCTTTGCTTTGACTATTCCCTGTGAAATTGCTGACATTAAATTTTAATCCGTCGATTTTATAATTCAGAATTCCTCCGAAATTATTGATTATAAATTCATTTGCACTTAAATCGATCAATATTGAATTTTCAAAGATACCGCTATCACTTTCATTGATCTCAATTTCTATTGGGTAGGATTTGTTGGTTACCGAGGACGAAGCGTTGCTGTTTTGAGATTGACTTGATTTCTTAACACATGAAAAGAATACAAATACTGAAAAAAAGAAAAGGATTAAACGTGTATTCAATTGTCTTTATCTTGATTAACATCAATAGCTCCCATAAAATCTTCTAAGGAACCATTCTATACTCAAAAATAGCACTATGATGAACATTAACCAACTCAGACGGATCATATCTGAGAATTGTTCACTCTGATAACTAATTGAAGGCGAATCATTTTCCCTGATCTTTGCTTGAATTTCATTTAACTGATCCGGAAAGTAAAGTGCTCCTCCCGTTTTATTTGCCCATTGGTACATGAGTGCAAGATTTGCTCGGGTATCTTTTTGCTCCAACATCATTTTTTTAATAGTGAATTTCCCGTTTTTTGTAAAACGTTCTTCACCAAGTTCAGCAAGCGCCTTGAAACTATAATCGCCGGCTTCCAGCGCGCCCAGATCAAGTAAATAATTACTACCTGATTCAACAAATGCATATTCGAAGTTCTCATTTCGTTCATTTATCAACGTAAAACCGATGCTTCCTTCAGAAGTTCTTTCCATAGATGGGTTTAACAATGAAGCATTCAGTTTAATTCGAGTCCCTTCAAAATATTCTTTTTCAGTGTCAAGATCAAAACGATTATTTCCTCCCTTCCTAATAAGGAATTTTACACTTTGCTGCAGAAAGTCATCAAATACATTATGATTCCCAAAAACACTATAAGCATTTACACTCCATCTCCATAGACCTTCACCGACGATGATCCCACTTTTTGGATAGGCAGATTCACTTAAGATCCAAACCGGTAATTCACTGTCCATTTGACCGATCTGTTTCGTTAAGAGCTTCTGATAAACCTGACTACTGCTAAGGCTAATAAAAGGAGCGGTGAGAGGAGGGAAGCTAAATTGATTCTCAACTAATTTTTGATCTATGGTGAAAAGAGAAAAGGAATTGTTAAATAAAACTTTAAAATCTTCCTTGACCGTTGCTTCTGATTTAAAGGAATATTCTCCATCTAAAACCTGATTAAGCAGATTTATATTTGTATTCAATCCGATTTGAAGCAAATACGGGATCTTAGCGCTTTTTATTTGATCGATTAGGCCAATCTGACTTATTTTACTTGGTACTTGATATAAGATGAATAAGGAGAAATCATTTATATTCTGATTGAATTTATCCGCCTCAAAAATGCTTAGCTCATAGTTTTTATTCTTCTTTAAAGCCTTTGCCCAAACAGCAACGTCCGGATGAGGAGCGGAAGTAATGATTGCAATTTTAAGCCTTTCATCAAGAATAGTAATATAGAAAAGGCCATTGTTATTTTGCTTCACTCTCTCTTCAGAAGATGATCTTAAAGTGACATTATATCTTTGTACACCGGTTTTATTTGCCGGTAGAAAAAGTTTAACTGTTTTAAACCATTGCTCATTATCGATCTTTCCTTTTTGCTCAAATACCTTTTGACCATTATTTGTGATCTCTAAGGTATAATCTTCTCCATTCATTCCTTCACCGCTAAGATTTATCTCAACCGGAAATTCATCTCCTAGGAAACTGATCGAGTTATTAATGATCTCTTTGATCGCGAGGTCACTTATTTTACCTGTATCACCTAATAAAACAGTATAAAATGGGGCATTTAAACTAAGTTGTAAATAGATTGGGTTGATCCCTTTATTATAATTACCATCGGAAGCAAGAATAACAGCTGCAAGATTTCGGTTATAATATCTGCTTTCAAGGTCATTCAATACATTTGACAGATCCGTCATTTTTCCGCTATAATCCAGAACCAGATCTCTTTTTACTTCATCGTCGAAGGTATATAATTCGACTTCATATGAATCTCCAATTTCCTGTGCCAGAGCACTTATTTGATTTGGAAGATCAGACTTATAATAACTTGAATCACTGCCATTTAATATTGATTCACTATTATCTACTAAGATGGCAATAATGGGTTGTTGAACTTCGCGGGTCTCGGTTCTGATTAATGGTTCCAATAGAAAAAAAGCAATAAAACTGAGGGATAAAAAGCGAAACAAAGCTAAAATTCTTGGAAGCCATACCGATTGCTCACGCAATAGCTTATCGCTTTTATAAAGCCAATAAGAAATAAGAGCTGACGCTAAAACAATAAGTAGCAGCCAATAAGGTGAATAGCTAAGTACGAAATCCAATATCTTAATTCATTAGGTTAGCATTCCACCACAAACATTAATTGTTTGTCCGGTAATATAAGTACTCATATCGGATGCGAGGAATAAACATAGATTAGCAACATCTTCAGGAGTACCTCCTCTTTTCAATGGAATTGCTTCTCTCCATTCTGCCACTACTTTCGGATCCAGAACTTCAGTCATTTCGGTTTCAATAAATCCCGGAGCTACCGCATTACAACGAATATTTCGACTTCCAAGTTCCTGAGCAAATGACTTAGTAAATCCAATGATCCCTGCTTTAGAAGCAGCATAATTTGCCTGACCTGCATTTCCTTTAACACCCACAACCGACGACATATTTATGATCGATCCCTGACGGGCCTTTAACATTGGTCGAAGCACCGCTTTACTTAAATTAAAAACCGACTTTAAATTCACTTCGATCACTTCATCCCATTGCTCTTCACTCATTCGCATTAAAAGTGTATCCCGCGTAATTCCTGCATTGTTTATTACAATATCGATTTTGCCAAACGCAGCTACCACATCATCAGCAAGCTTCTGAGCTTCATCAAAATTAGATGCATTGGATTTAAATCCTTTAGCAGTTCCGCCATTTTGAGTTAATTCCTTTTCTAAGGCAATTGCTTTTTCATCAGATGATAAATAAGTAAATGCGACAATCGCTCCATTCTCAACAAATTTTTGTGCAATGGATTTACCAATTCCTCTGGACGCTCCAGTTATAATGGCTACTTTACCTTCAAGTAAATTCATAGATCTTTAGTTTATTCTAGCAAAGATAAGTTTTGGAGGGGGATTGACAAGAGTATCAAAATAGGGTTTTATTAACAGAAGATTGATGAATGCATAAATGCATAGATGAATGAATATATAAATAAAATGGCTCATATTGTACCTGTCCATTCACTTATACACTTATACATTTAATTAGAATACATTTGATAAAGAAATTCAAATAATGAATCGATCAAAGTCAATTTTTCTTACCCTGGCTATTACATTATGGACCTTCACTTCTATATGGGCTATCTATTCCGGTATAAATAATTCTCAATGGTATTTTGGCTTATTGCTTGCCTCTTTACTACCAACTTTGTTTATCGGACAATTATTTATTTTTAAAACGCCAAGAACTTCCAGGAATTTAAATTGGATCTTAATTCTTGTTTTTGTTGGATTTGCCTGGGAATTAAACCAATATATTCTCTTTGATTCATCCTTTATTGCGCTTGAATTATCATTTGTAAGTATGTTGTGTTGGGGTAGCTATATTTATTGGTATTCTGTTTTTCCATCAAGAAATTCAGAACAATTAACCGTTGGAAAGCAATTAGCCAAACTTCAATTTATTGGATCGAAAGGAGAGGATGTTTTTAATGATCAATTTGAAGGAAGGAAATTGATCTATCTTTTTTACAGGGGAAATTGGTGTCCGCTATGCATGGCACAGATCAGTGAGATCTCAGAGAAATATCGGGAGATCAATGAAATGGGAGCGGAAGTTTTATTGATCAGTCCGCAACCCCATAAGTTTACACAGCAATTAGCAAAAAGAAGGAATGTAGCTTTTCAGTTTTTGCAAGATAGGGATGGGGAAGTAGCAAAACAATTAGGCATTTTTGTAAATAATGGAACCCCTATAGGATTAGAAGTGTTGGGATATGAAACAGATACCGTTTTACCAACGGTGATCATAACGGATGAGAAAGGGAAAATTCTATATGCCGATCAAACCGATAACTACAGAGTGCGGCCGGAACCGGATACTTTTATTGAAGTGTTGAGAAATGCATGAATGCATAAATAGAATGTAGCATGGAACACTTATTCATACATTCTTTAAGCCTTTCAAACGACTTGCATTTAAAACCACCAGTAAAGCCACGCCAACATCTGCAAAGATAGCTTCCCATAAACCTGCAATACCTAAGGCACCTAAAAGTAATACCGATACTTTTACAAAAACAGCAAAAAAAAGATTTTGATACACATTTATCTGGGTTTTTCTTGCTATTCGGATCGCTCTCGGAAGTTCTTTAAGATCATCATATTCAATAATTACATCCGCATTTTCAATCGCAGCATCACTTCCTGAACCGCCCATCGCAATCCCAATATCTGCAATAGCAATAACCGGAGCATCATTAATTCCATCTCCTACAAATGCTGCATTTTTATATTTTTCTCTGATTTCTATAAATCTGGCAACTTTTTCTTCAGGTAATAGATCACCAAAAGCGAGATCTAGGTTTAATTCACTCGCAATGATCTTTACTAATTCCGTGTTATCTCCCGACAACAAGATCAAATGATCCACCTTTAAAGCGCGCAAATCCTCAACAACTTCCTTAGCGTTTTCTTTTAATCGATCAGACAATGTTATCTTACCAATATAAGTATTGGCATATGCCAGATAAATAGTTGGAAGAGTATCTACATGATGTTCAAATGGGATCCCTTTGCGAATGAGCCATTTTTTATTTCCGGCTAAGAATAATTCATTTTCAAAGAAACCTTCAATTCCAAATCCCGGATATTCCTTTATTAAAGTGGCTTTTTCGGAAGAAGCATAGTTTGATAAATGGCTTGTGATCGTTTTTGCAAGTGGGTGATTTGAATTTAATTCTAATTCATACAGCCGTGATAGGTTTAGTTCTTTGTTATTCAGAATATCGATTTCATTGACACTATATTTCCCAATGGTTAAGGTTCCTGTTTTATCAAAAACGAAGGCTTTAATTTTCGCTAATTTTTCAATAACCTCTCCTCCTTTAATAAGGATTCCTTTGCTTGCGGCTAAACCTATTCCGCCGAAATAACTGAGGGGAATAGCGATTAAAAAAGCACAGGGACAAGAAATAACCAGAAAAACAAGACCACGATAAAGCCATTTATTAAAAACATATTCCGAATCGAAAAACCATGGGATCGTAACGAGTGCCAAGGCCATAAAAAATACTATAGGGGTATAGGTCTTGGCTAGTCTGCTGATCAGTCGTTGTGTTTTCGCTTTTTTAGAAGAAGCCTCTTCCACAAGATGCATGATCTTGCTGATATAACTATGATCCCAATTGCTCCTTGCTTCATATACAAAAGGCTGCTGTTCACAGATCATCCCGGCAAGTAACTTATCACCCTTTGAGAAAACCCTGCTTAAGGATTCACCTGTGATATTTGAAGTATTGATATATACATCTTCGGCGAGTACGACTCCATCTAGAGCTAACATTTCTCCGGAATTGACTTGTATATGATCACCCGGAAGAATTTCCTCAGGACTTTTTATTTCTGTTTTCCCTTCAGTCCATTTTCTTACCGTTTTTACATTTAATTTTAAAAGCGATTTAATTGAAGAGCGAACAGACCGGGTAGCATTACCCTGAATAATTTCACCGGTCGAATAGAAGAGCATCACAAAAACACCTTCTAGATAATCGCCGATATAAAATGCGCCAAAAGTAGCGATGGTCATTAAGGTAAACTCATTGAAAAAATCACCTCTTTTTAAAAGGATATAAGCCTTTTTAAGCACCTCGAAGCCAACCAATAGATAAGAAAGCAAAAGTAGTGGTAAAGAAAGCCAAAGTGGATCAGCGATTGGAAAATAAAAACTTAAAAGCAAAGCAGCAATAAGAAGGATGAGGCTATAAATCTGAAGTTTAAAATCGCTTATTTTAAAGATTGCCTTAGTCTTAGAAGGTATTTCTTCTTCGTCTTCGCATGAACAAGAAACTGACTCATTAGACATTCTACTTTTTTTTGGTCAATTTAATAAATAACCAAACAACCGCAATTATAAAATGAGCAAGAACAATAAAAGCAATTAAATAAGTTAACGTTTTGCTATCCATGATCTGATTTTCCTTCAAAAGTAACTCACCTACCAGTAAATTAATAGGGCTATTGTCACATAAAACTACGTAGAACTTGCAATTATTTTTCGGTGCTTTTCCGTAGAAAGAGAAAGCTTGATTCTTTGTATTTTGATATCGATTTATGCTGCTAAAAGAAAAGATATCGAATCATTGTTTGGTCTGTGATGAAAAGATCACCGGACGAAGGGATAAGAAGTTCTGCGATGACCATTGTAGAGCGAGTTATCATCATCAAATAAATGAAGAGAGTAATACATTGATTCGGAAAATGAATAATCGTTTAAAGAAAAACAGAAGCATACTCAAAAAAATTGATGATTCTGGGGAGGCTATTTGTTCTTCAAAGCAACTTTCTTTATCAGGCTTTGATTTTTCGATCCATACCAGCATTTACATCAATGAACTTGGCGCAACCTTTTATTATTGCTATGATATCGGATATGTCTCTATTGGAAATGATCACTATTCCTTGGTAAAACGGAATCGAAATTTCAAGGAAAAGTGGGAAGTATGAAGTGGGAAGAAAAAAAAGGTTGGAAGCACGAAGCACGAAGTAAAAAAATGTATCGCGGAGAACGCAAAGGTCGATAAATCGGGTCAAGGAGTTTCTCAGAGGATAGAATTAAATGATTTTAGGGCGAGACTTTGAAAAAAACAAAAAGATAACACTGCGATCTCCGCGGTTCATTGCTTTCTTTGCGATACTTTTTAGTTCCAGTTTCATCTCCCTTCAGGCAAATTTTTCCTTCCGAACTACCGAACTACCGAACTACTGAACTACCGAACTACCGAACTACTGAACTATCGAACTACCGAACTACTGAACTACCGAACTTTCCTTACTTCTATCCTTCTATCTTTCTATTTTCTAACATCTTATCCGCCACTCTAAAAGCATTTGCATAAATCGTAAAAGTATAAGGAACACTACCGCCGGTCGGCATAAAAGAGCCATCCGTAACATGAAGATTTGATACACCATGAACCTTGCAATTAGCATCTAAAACGGACGTTTCCGGGTTATTTCCAAAACGACAACCACCCGCTTGAAGATTAGCCGGAGGAGAACCACCAACCGAATAGTACACGTTTTTCGCTCCCATTTCTTCTAAGACTGTCACCGCTTTTCGAGAAAGATAACGACCTACTTTTAAATCGTGTTCTAAATAAGCGATTCGAAATTTGGCCACCGGGTCGCCCCATTTGTCTTTGACTTCCGGATCGAGACTTACAAAACAATTATCATTAGGCAGCCAATCATTAAAAACTTCAAATCGGAGATGTCTTGATCGTTTAAAATAAAATTCCATTTTTCGTTTCAGCGCTTTCCCCCAAACAAGATTTCCATCATCGTCTTTCTTTTGAATGTTAGCGCGCGTTATACCATTGCTATGACGCCATAAGAAATCGATGAGACCCCCTTTTGTTGGGCCATTAAAGTCTTCATCTTCAAAATAATACCAATCTTGTAAATTCCGGTTGATAAACAATCCGGGTCGGTCGATCGCTTCGATTTGGTCAGGACTTAGTTCATCGAATAGAAAGTCACCTTGACCGGTGCCACCTGCAGAGAAAATTAGATTTTTGCCTAGCTGGCCCGAGTGATTTCCAATTCCATTTGGATGTTTGATACCCGTCGATGCAAGAAGAAGACGGGAAGTTTCGATGGCCTGGCAGGCAACTACATATTCCAATGCGGAAACGGAAAGCGATTCTCCTTTTTCATTGTAATAATGGACTGCAGAGATATTTCCATCCGTATCACTTTCTAATCTGAATACCTTTGACTGTGGTCTTATCTCCACATTTCCTGTAGCTAATGCTTTGTTTAATAATGCAGCTCTGGCGCTCCCTTTAGCATCGCTGCTGCAACCGTAGCTACCACAAAAATTAGAATAATAACATGCATTTCTTTTATCTTCAGGCAGAGATAATATTGCTCTTGGAGTGGGGAGGGAGTGAAGCCCCATGGCCTCACATGCTTTATCGATCCACAACGACATATCGTTGACGGCTAAAGGAGGATAAGGAAAATCGGGAGTAGAACGAGGTTCTTGAAAGGGATGATCAATCACTTTTCCGGAGACCCCCACGATAGCTTCGACCATCGCATAATAAGGTTCAAGATCATCGTAAGAAATGGGCCAGTCAACCACATTCGCTCCTTCGATAGGACCAAACTCACTCAATAGTCTAAAATCTTTTGGTTTTAAACGATGAAAATAACCGCTCATTAAATTCGAGGAACCACCAACCATATTACCATTCCAAAAATCCCATCCGCTATCAAAATTAGATTCAGCTTCCCAGCTTCCATCATTCATCTCTTCTTCAATTACTTGAGGTTCATCTTTAAGATTAGGAGTGTAAACACTTCTTCTTGAGGCTACTAATTCATCTTTTGCAAAGTCCTCTTTTGTAAACCATGGCCCCTTTTCAAGTACCAGAACTTTTTTTCCCGCTTCTGCGAAACGAAAGATGATAGGAGCTGCTCCTGCACCGCTTCCAACTACGCAAAGATCAAAATCAGACATCATTGGAGCTTATTTTAGTTCCGTTATTTAGAGTATAGTCACGGTATGTTTTGCCTTTCTCCGGCCTTGGAATTCCAGGTGTATAGTCCAACCATTTCCAACCTTTTTCATCTGTATTGGCTCCATAGATCGGATCTGTTAAAAGCGCTTCAAATATCAATAAAAGCATAGTCGACATCCATGATTTTCCCCATGATATTTTTGAGATAGTATTTAGTACCGTTTCTTGATCTTTTTCATTTAATTCCGAATAATCATCCATGAAAAGCTTCATGCTTTCTTCATTCAGGCGGAACAGACCTTTAATTTTAAATTTAATTTCTGCCGGGTCGATCAAGGGATCAGATATAACCCATTGGAAATAGCCTGCAGCATTAATATCAGCTGCTCCAGGTGCATTTTCTTCATGAGGAAAGAGGCTTTCTTGTACTGCTATAAGAGTATCCCATTCCTTCTCACTTAATAGATTTGGGTCTCGTTTTGCGGTTATTTCGGGGCGACTATCTAAAACACAAGAATGCAAGGGGATGCTTGCTCCAATACCGATCAATGCGCTGAGACTAATAAAACGCCGGCGATTCATTCTTGAGATAGAACTAGAGGATGATTCTATAGAATCAGAATACTTTTGATTTATGTTTTTCTCTTTTCTCAATCGTGAAAGTTAAGTCATAAAAATACTATTCCTCTTCTATGAATTGCAAGCTCTTTCAAATTCTTTGCTCTTAAATCTTCTAATTGCAGTTAAAGTGACAAATGTTGATGTGTTTTAATAAAAATAGCGACTTTATTCTCTATTTAAGCACTGAAACACTGTGTAGGCTCAAAAATCACTAAGTGCGCCTTCTTTAACTCAAAAAAGGATCCTTCATGTTACCTGCATTTTTATTCTGAACTCGTGCACCCTCTCACTCATGACCTTCTTTTTTTACATCCCACATCCATCAATCAACACCCATCCATATGTTTATTTCTCTGTTAATGAAAAATTCCACCAATACGTTTTTCCCGATATGCATGTTTTAAATTGCTAGCACATTCAAAACACGACTATGGTACTTCAGCAATACGATTGGCTTTTTATTATTGGCTTTTTTATTATTTCTATTCTCATAGGTGTAATCACCTCAAAAACAGCAAGTAAATCTTTTAAAGATTTCTTTCTATCGGGTAGAAATATGCCATGGTGGTTATTAGGGATCTCAATGGTAGCCACTACTTTTTCGGCCGATACACCAAACTTGGTCACCGACATAGTCCGACAGAATGGAATCTCAGGTAACTGGGTCTGGTGGGCTTTTTTATTAACCGGTATGCTGACGGTTTTTGTTTATGCCAAATTATGGAGACGTTCTGAAGTTTTGACCGATCTTGAATTTTATGAATTGCGGTATAGTGGAAAAGAAGCTGCTTTTTTAAGAGGATTCAGAGCCCTTTATTTAGGGGTATTTTTTAATGTGATGATCATGGCAACCGTTTCACTTGCTGCCATCAAAATAGGAGGGGTGATGTTGGGAATATCTCCGATACAGACCATTTTTTGGGCCTCATTGGTCACGGTAATTTATTCTTCTTTGGGCGGATTAAAAGGTGTGATGATCACCGATTTTTTTCAATTTATTATCGCCATGATCGGTGCAGTTTGGGCAGCTTATATTGCTGTAAACCTGCCGGAGGTAGGTGGATTAAGTAAGTTATTAGTCCATGAAAATGTAATTGGAAAATTGAATTTCTTACCCGATTTTTCGAATTGGGAAACGCTGGTTCCACTATTAATACTTCCATTGGCAGTTCAATGGTGGTCGGTCTGGTATCCTGGAGCAGAGCCGGGTGGAGGAGGATATATCGCACAGCGTATGTTGTCTGCAAAAAATGAAAAGAGCGCTGTTGCAGCTACTTTTATGTTTAATGTAATGCATTATGCTTTACGTCCATGGCCATGGATCTTAGTAGGTTTAGCATCTTTAATTGTATTTCCCGATATCGCTTCATTGCAAGCGGCATTTCCTGATATCGATCCGGGAGTAGTAAAAAACGATTTAGCCTACCCGGCAATGTTAACTTTTTTACCTGCCGGGTTATTAGGTTTAGTCATCGCTTCTTTGATAGCAGCCTATATGTCAACCATTTCAACCCATTTAAATTGGGGTGCATCTTATGTGGTTAATGATTTTTATAAGCGATTTTTAAAACCGGATGCGAGCGAAAAGGAATTGGTAATGATAGGACGAATATCAACTGTTATATTAATGATCTTAGCAGGCTTTTTAGCCTTAATGCTTTCGAATGCATTGCAGGCATTTAATATTTTGCTTCAGATCGGAGCTGGAACAGGATTGTTATTTATACTTCGATGGTTTTGGTGGCGAGTAAATGCATGGTCGGAAATAGCCGCTATGGTAGTTTCATTTTTTATGGCCTTATACCTCGAATTGGTCCATGTTAACTTAGGATTTGAAGCCATTGATACTCATTGGAAATTATTGATCGGAGTAGGAGTAACGAGTCTAGCATGGATCATTGTGGCATTTGTAACTCCTCCGGCCACTATGGAAGTAATGAAAAATTTCGTGAAAAAGATCAATCCCGGCGGACCCGGATGGAGGCATGTTGAAAAAGAAATGGGGCGTACAGATGAGGAGATTGATTCTGCGATTAAAAAATGGGATGTGCCTCGCGGGATCTTGGCGATGATGCTTGGGGTGATCTTAGTTTACAGTGCTTTATTTGCAACCGGTTTTTGGATCTATGGAAATACGATTCCTGCTATGGCCTTGAGTGCGATTGTCATCATAAGTGCTTTTATTTTAGGGCGAATGGTGAAGAGGATATCATTTCAATAGAGAGCGTTTTTATTTGAATTTCTAGGTTAGAAATGCATAAATACCAAAGTGTATGAAAATAGGTTTCATGTCACATTATAATTATATATTCACTCATTGGCTATTTAATCCCCTAACAATTCCTCTAACTTATTCGCAAGATCGGCTCCTTTTAAATTAGTACCAATAATAAATCCATCCGGATCGATCAATACATTATAAGGGGTATAACTTACATTATAAGTACTCACAGCAAGCGATTCCCATTGCAGGAGGTCGGAAGCATTAGGCCAGTCTAATTGATCATCAATGATCGCATTTTTCCAATTAGCAGCCTGAGAGTCTAATGAGAAACCGATGATGATAAAATTTTTGTTTTTATACTGATTGAAAAGATTTACAAGATTGGGGTTTTCTGCTCTGCATGGACCGCACCACGAAGCCCAGAATTCAACTAAACGATAAGTGCCATCATAATCAGAAATACTGATCAATGTCCCGGAAGTATCGGGCAGACTTAGATCTGTGTATTTTTCAAATGTGAGACTATCCTGATCATTCTTTTTACATGCGAATAAAAGAAGGGTGATAGAAAACAATACTAGGGATTTTTTCATGCTATAAAGATCGTAATTAAACGGAAAAAAGTGAAGATTGATTAATTTACAATACAATTTTAAGCTTTAAATTGAAATTATTTAGCACAGCTCCGCGGCTTTTGAGCTAAGAAAAAGGAAAAATTTAAACCGCAAAAAGCGCAGAATAACCGTAAAAATTAACTAGAGAAATCTAAGTAAAAAGTCTTATTGAATTTCATTAAGTAATTCTAGAAATCAAATCAGTTGAAGCAATTAATAATGTGCATTTAGCTCAAGTAATTACCTATTTAAAATTATCAAAATGTAAGTTAGGGTACTTAATTAATTTTAATGTTAAATATTTCAGGAATGGGGTAAGTCGTATCGTTAATAATCTTTAATATTTATTTTGCTCACCTCCGCGGCTTTTGCGGTTTATTACTCAAAGATCTTCCCCGGATTCATGATCCCATTCGGATCGAAAACATTCTTTATCGAACGCATCAAATTTAATTGGGTTTCATTAAAAGCGATAGGCATATAGCGTTTCTGAACCAATCCAATTCCATGCTCTCCGGATAATGTTCCTCCTAAACCAACCGTCAATTCAAAGATTTCCTCGATCCATCCCGGAAGATCCTCATTCCATACCTTATCACTAAGATCACCCTTCATGATATTCACATGCAAATTCCCATCTCCTGCATGGCCATAGCATACCGAAGTAAATCCATATTTATTTCCAATGGCTTTTACCCCTTTTAAAAGATCCGCTAATCGATAACGAGGTACAACTGTATCTTCTTCCTTATATATAGATTGAGATTTAACCGCTTCACCAACTTTTCTGCGCATTTCCCAAAGTCGATCTTTTTGCGCCTGAGAATCAGCAAAAAGGACATCTCCAATTTCAAATTGTTCCATTACCGACATGATGGTCTCCGCCTCTTTTAACAAGACTTCCTCATCGTTCCCGTCCACTTCGATCAATAAATGCGCTTCAATACCTTCTTGAATATCCAATGGAGCATCAATAAATTTGCTTACATATTTCAGGGCATCCAACTCCATAAATTC
>JAHECK010000049.1 GCA_024641785.1 Flavobacteriales bacterium
ATTTTACGCTTTTTATTTTCTTCATTCATTTCCATCTATTTTCTCAAACACCTGTTCATCTCGAATGGGTCAATACCTATGGGAATGACCAATATATAGGGAGTTCAGGTGTGATAAATGATAATCAAGGGAATGTTCTTATCATTGGGCATTATGCTGGAACAATAGATTTTGATCCTGGGGATGAAGAATTTCTATTAACAAGTCCGAGTGAAGATTATGGAGCATTATTTATTCAAAAATTAAGTCCTTCAGGTGAATTAATCTGGGCTAAATCTATTGGAAGTGGAATTACCAGCTATGTAAATACAATTCGAATCGATAACGATGGGAATGTTGTGGTTAATGGAGGCTTTCAAGGAACGGTGGATTTTGATCCCGGTATTGATGTATTTGAAATGACCAGTAGTTATTATGGCTTTGATCTTTTTATTTTGAAATTGAATGAAGAAGGAGATTTTATTTGGGCTAAATCACTTGAAGCATCTAGTAATACAAACTATGGTGGTATGGCCATCGATTCTTCAAATAATATCATTATAAACGGTGTCTTTTTAGATAGTTTAGATGCTAATCCGAATGCTGAAAGCTTTTTTCTTACATCACCCAATTCTTATGCTTATTTCATTATTAAGTTAAATGAGGATGGAGCCCTTTCCTGGGCGAAATCCATTGGAAATGATGACGATGCTTTAAATGCATTTATGGATTGTGATAGTGAAGGAAATGTCTTAGTTACAGGGATTTTCTACAATACCTTAGACCTCGACCCTGGTACTTCTATCTATGAACTCACTTCTATTGCCGACAATGATATTTTTATAATGAAATTAGATAGTGAGGGGGATTTTATTTGGGCTCAACAACGAGGAAGTGTAGGGCTTGAGAATCCTTGTGGGATAGATTGTGATGAAAATGATAATGTATTTTTATCAGGTAATTTTACAGCACCTATTTATTTTTCTAACGGTGATTCGATCGCGTCAAGTTATTTTGGCTATGATAACTTTATTGAGAAGTTGAATTCGAATGGGGAACATTTGTGGGCAAAATCGTATGGTAGTGTAAGTACTGATTATGTGAGTTCTCTTAATACAGATTTAAATGGAAGTGTATATATTTATGGAGATACTCCAATGGCAATAGACTACGATCCAGGGCCGGATGAGTTTGTTTTTGGTTCAGATTATATTGATAATCTATATATCTTAAAATTAGATTCAAGCGGAAATTTTGTTTGGGTTACGGTTTTTGATTTCAATTACGGTATTCCTCTTGGTTCTGACCTGATTTCACTCAATGATCTTGGACAAATTTACCTTACGGGTATTTTTTCTCAAAGCTGTGATTTTGATCCCGGAATCGAAACGTATGAATTAAGCTCAGTGGGTCCTTTTTATAATAGTTTCACTCTAAAATTAAGTCAAGATTCTTGTCCTAATTTAGCGATTCAAATAGATAGCCTCTCATTCATTTCATGTAATGACCCTGGTTACATAGCTGTGCAAGGCTTAAATGGAGTAGAACCCTATAGCTATCTTTGGAATACGAATCCAGCATCGGAGGAAAATGCAATCACAATCGAAAATTCTGGCTATTATAGTGTAGTACTTACAGATTTTTCGGGTTGTGAAAGAACGGCTACTTATTTGATCAATGGACCATCGAGTGAAGATCAATTTGATCTTAATGCGAATCTTATTGCGCCAAGCTTTCAACCTGGTTTTGAGAATATACTCACGGTCGATGGATTTAATGCCGGCTGCGAATATGTAAGCGGAGAAATGATTTTAGTTGTGGATACGCTTTTTAACTTTATTAGCTCTTCGCTTGAACCTAACCAAATAATAGGAGACTCCTTAATCTGGAGTTTTACGGATCTAAATTTTGATTCGGAACAGCTCTTGGCAAATTGTATTTTCACCACAAGTATGTTGGCGGAAATAGGCGATACGCTTTGTTTCGATCTATTAATGAACCCAATGCTGGGAGATGCGGACACTCTTAACAATGTAAAGCACTATTGTTTCCCTGTTATTAATGGCTACGATCCAAATGACAAACAAGTGTATCCTCAAGGCGAATGTCAAGAGAATTATGTGCTAAAAGAAGAGGCCTTAACTTATACAATTCGCTTTCAAAATACCGGAAATTCAGAAGCGATCAATATTCATATTGAAGATCAAATCAGTCCATTTCTAGATATAAACTCAGTTAATATTCTTTCTTCAAGTCATGAGATGTATACAGAGCTTAAAGAAGACAATGTATTAGACTTCATTTTTAATGAGATTCATTTACCCGATAGCACTTCTGATTTTTATGGAAGTCAGGGTTTTGTGATTTTTGAAGTTGATCCAATCCAAGAGGTTCCAGAAGGGAGTGTAGTTAACAATACAAGCAGTATTTACTTCGATTATAATTATCCTATTATAACCAATACAGTGTCAAATACTTTAGTCGAGAGTATTCCATTATGTGCTGCAACTTCGATAGTGGAGCGACAAAAAGGCGAAAACACTATCATCGTTTATCCAAACCCAAGTACAGGAATTGTAAATATAGATTTAGGTAAATTAAAGAATGTATCGATTAAAGTGATAAACCAAAGCGGACAAAGCATCTATCAAAAAGAAAGTATTAATACTAAGTTATTTCAATTCGATTTAGAAGCTGCCGCAGGATCCTATATTTTAATCATTACTTCAGAAGGGAAATCAGAATATGTGAAGTTGATGAAGTATTAAAGGATATTCTCATTTAGTTGTTATGTTATTATTTAACAGTTAAAAGCATATATTCATTTGCTTGTGCTTGTATCACAGTTTCTTATAGGCTAGCTTTATATCAATTAACAAAAAGCTTTTAATCAAACAATAAAAATTGATTTTATGAAAAAATTATTCACTCTTTCGATTGTAGCCATGTTTGTATTTGTGTTTTCTTCCTGTAAAAAAGACTATACCTGCACTTGTACTTTCCCTAACGGAGATACAACCGTAACTCAAATTGATAATGTATCAAAAGATGATGCTCAGTCTGCTTGTAATGCACTTATTGCTACAACACTTGCCACTACTTGTACTTTGTAATAAACAAAACAATTAAAAGTGTGCTGAATTTTCATTTCAGCACACTTTTCTTTTTCATTTTATGACGAATTTGATAAGGATTTTTCTTGGATTAGTTTTTTTACTTTTTGGACTAGCTAAGTTATTTCCGGTCGAATCTTTTGAGTTTTTATTAGTAGACCATCAAGTTATTGGGTGGTCAGGTGCACCCATTTTAGCCAGATTGATCGTTTTTTGGGAAGTCCTTTTAGGTCTAGCCTTAGTAATGAATTTCCAAATCAAAAAGACCCTTTGGCTTACTTTTTTAACCCTTACATTTTTAACCCTTTACCTTATTTATGATCTTATTTCCTTCGGGAACAGACTTGATTGCGGTTGCACCGGACAACTGTTCGAGTTGAGTACCGAATGGTCCCTTCTTAAAAACTTCTTCTTATTATTATTCGTTGCTCTTTTACTCAAAAAAGGAAAACCCTACTATTATCTAAAAACAAAATGGATCAGCTTAGGATTAATCGCAATCTCGGTCGCAACCGTTCTGATCATTGCTCCTTTTTATATGGCTCCCCCACCTGCACAAAGAATTAATATTGAATTAGATCTAAGCGTGCTGCCTCAAGAAGAGTTGAGCGGAAAAGCATTAGATTTTAAAAATCAAAATTTATTATTGTTCTTTGTAAGTCCTAAATGCTCTCATTGTCAGTTGGCTATGGAGAAAATCAAGATCATTAAGTCGCAAAATGAAATGATCCCGGTGATACTTGTTTTTTATGCTAAGCAAGATGTTGTAAATGCTTATATGAAGGAAAAAAATCTGACTTTTCCTTATATAATTTTTCCTAATGATGAGTTTATGCAAATAGTTTCCGGACATATCCCAACGATTTTACACATGAATCACGGAATATTAGAGCATGTTTGGATCGGTCCTCAATTCGATCCAGATGAATTGATCAACCTATAAAAAGCACTTTTGTTCAAATATTATTATTCATATTATTTAAAGAGGTTATATTCAGATTGCTTCTTTGGAGCTACATAATTTATAAACAAGATGTATCTCTGATAAATAAGGAAATACAAGTATGTAAAAAAAAAACCAGGTCTAGAACGCAAGGGAAAGTTAACGCTTCCTCTTTTTTTGTGCTCAAAATGATCTATAGTTCGAGATATACGATTTATTGATTAGCGAAGTAAAGGTCAAAAAAACCCTGCACTTTTTAAATGCAGGGTTTAACTTGTAATAGCAAGCCAGGTTAGTTTTATTTTCAGTTATACATCTTACTTAGTCGATCGAGTTCATTTACTTCTAGGATATTAATTTTAGTACCATCAGTAGAAATAATTTTTTCATTTCTGAATTCAGATAGTAATCGATTGATGGTTTCCTTTGCTGTTCCGACAAAACAAGCCAGATCAAATCGTGAAATAGAAATAGATTCTTGCTGATTTAGTTTTTTATTGAATTTCTTGTTCAGATAAACCAAAGCATCAGCTAATCTTCCACGTACAGGTTTATAGGCAAAATCTGCGATCTTTAATTCCGCCTCTTTCAGATCATCAGAAAGTAAGAGTATGAAATTCTCAAATAATTGTCGCTGCTTTTTTAAAGTAGTCCAGAATTCCTGTTTTGGAATAAACAATAACGTGGTGTCTTCCAGGGTTTTTGCTGAAGAGCTATATCGACTGTTAGAAACCATATCAACATAACCCATCATTTCGTCGGCAGTTACAATACGTAAGATCTGTTCTTTTCCATCACAACCTATTTTGCTTATTTTAACACTGCCTTTTTGAACGAAATATACTCCCAACGGAGTGCTATCCTCGCAGTAAATGAGTTGTCCTTTTTTATACTGGAGATGATCCGATTTGTCTTCTTCAATATCCATTATCTGAAATGGATGTTCTGCTGCTAATTGATAATCTTGTAACATGATAAGAACAATTTAAATTGTTAATACTAATGATTTACGTATACTAAGTTAGTGCATAATGTTGCCCGATCCGACGATCAAAATCATCCTAAAAATGATCTACTTTATTGATTTTAATGAAAATGGGATTTTAGAAGGCTTCTAAGAGGTCTTTTGATTTAAAAATACATTATGCAGTTTTAAAAAATACGCTATAAAAGGGATGTCTACGTGATAGAACTTAGTGCTACTAAGTTGTAAATACTAAGAGCAAATAAAACACCTGTATACCAGGTAATTAAGAAACAATTTTATGTTTATGTGCATATTGGGTAAGTTCGACCGCATTATGAACTTTGAGTTTTTGCATTAAGTTCCTGCGGTGGGTATCGACTGTTCTTGGACTAATAAATAGTTTGTCTCCGATCCGAACATTAGTATATCCTTTGGCGACTAATTTTAACACTTCAATTTCTCTTTCAGTCAATATATTATCGCTGTTATTACTTTGGGTTTTCTTTTTGGTGAATTGCTCTTTTATTTTTTGTGCTACTTCCTTACAATAGTAACTATCTCCATTTGCAATGGTTTTTATGGCATTGATCAATTCTTTAGAACTGGTGGTTTTTAATACATAACCACAAACTCCGATCTGCAGCATTTTTAATATGAAACGCTCATCATCATAAGATGAAAATACAAGAATATGACTTTTTGGAAATTGCTTTAAAATGATGGCTGCGGTATCGATACCGTTCATCTCCGGCATATTGATATCAAGCAAGACAACATTTACTTCATTTTTTTGTAAAATGGCGATGACTTCTTTTCCGGTCTCCGCTTCCCCCACGATCTCAATATCTTTTCTTTCTTTTAATAGGGAAATTATTCCCTCCCGGAAAATTTTATGATCATCAGCAAGTAAGACTTTTATCGCTGCCATTTTATTTTCAATATCGAGTATTAAAGTTACTCATTTTTCCTTGGGACTTCAACTATTATGGTGCTTCCCTTTCCTTTTGCGCTATCAATGTCGATAACACCACCTAAGTTTTTAACTCGGGTAAAAATATTCTTCATTCCTAATCCGGCCTTCCTCATATTATTATCGAATCCTATACCATTATCTTCGATGATTAGGATCACGGTATCTTTATGTCCTATTAATTGAAGTGTAATATGAGCTGCTTCAGAATGTTTAAGAGAATTTGTCAATAATTCCTGGGCGATTCGATATAATCCAATTTCCAGATCATTATTTAACGTTTCACTCATATTGCTTGCAATAAAATGAACCATTGCAGTACCTGCTAGGTCCATGTTTTCACAGAGGTCTTGCAAAGTGTTTATAAGGCCAAATTCCTTTAAAGTAGGAGGGACTAAATTGTATGAGATCGATTTGATCTCGATCAAGGACTGGTTTAGTAATGAATTTATTTTCTTGTATTCTTTTTTCTTTTCTTTCGACAGGTCTTTTGTGAAACTTTTAAAAGATTCAACTTTTCTTTTAATGGTAGATAATAAGGGTTGTATACTATCATGCAGATCTGCAGCGATCCTTTGCCGTTCTTTTTCCTGTCCTTCCAAAATGGCATCCATCATTACTTTTTCTGATCTTTCTCTTTCCTGCTGTAATTCTTCTTCGGCACGCATACGCTCACTGATATCCATTCCCGAACTCAAAGACCCTGTTATTTCTCCGTTTTCATCTTTTAGGAAGGCATTATGCCAGGAGATCATTTTTCGGCTTCCATCTTTACAAAGCACTTCATTCATATAATATTCATCGGCTAAACTTTTATTTTTAAGCGCTTCAAAATGCAATTTGCGAAGCAAAGCCCTGTTCTCTTCCGGAATGAAATTGTCAAACCAATCCAGTTCTTCTAGTCTGCTAAACCCATTTTCATTCACTTCTAATTTACCATCTACCAATTGAGTTTTATACCCCAGTATTTTACAACCGGTTTGATTCATGACTTTAATTTTTCCATTGAGATCAAGGGAAACGAAAATTACACCTGCCAAATCGAAATATCGTCTGGCGATCTCAATTTCCTTTTTAAATGTATTGGTGATTTTTTCTTCTTTAGTAATTTCATGCACGATCGAATATGCGAGGTCATTTCCGTCATTTTTAAAGAAGATGCAATTGATTTCAACCTCTACTAGGCTTCCATCTTTTTTAATATGTTCTGTTTCGAATTGTTCGCAAGTTGAAATATTTGCTGATTTTTTAAATAGTGGATAAGTAGCATGGAACTTTTCGGGAAGGATATCTGCCAAAGACAAGACTTTCATTTCTTTTTCAGTATATCCTAAAAGTTTAAGGGTTGCTTCATTAAAATCAAGGAATTTACTCGACCTCAACTTCGTACCAAAAGATGTCAAATAAACAGCATCCTTCATGCTTTTAAACAAATGCGCATAATAATTTTCAGGCATTTTTTGTCCTCCTACCATTTGAATTTCTGATCAATACCGGAAGATTAAAGTAGCTTATTATTAAGTGTTAAACAATAATGAAAGTCATAATAACAAAGAAGTTGAGGTCTTGATATTTATTAGATAAGATTCTATACTTCGGTTAATTGACTTCACACTAATGCCAAGCAAATAAGCTTGATATTATAAGAAAATGATCAACTCCGATTCGTAAAACTACATCGATAGAATTTACAAATGGAAAGGGACTACAGCAATGATTCTATAAAAGCAAAGAGTTCTTTTTTAAAGGCATTGAATTTTTTTTGCAAATAATTCATATGCAAAGCATGAAGGTGATTTTGTTCACGATAGGAGAGTTCTGAGTAACCCGGTTTTTTTTCTAAAAGGTGACCAAAATAATCTTGCTGATCTTCAATTTCGTCCATGAGGGTATCAATGGCTTCTTTTTTGAATATTATCAACTTGCCTTCAAGTCCTTCCATGATCTTTTCATCATATTTATCGCTGCTAAAAACAGCGTTTTTATCCAATAATTTCTGAAAGAAATTTAATTCCATATCCCAAAATTGGATTTTAGAGATCCACTCGACTTCTTCCTTATGAAGATCCTCAATACTTCGTTGCAGCAAAATCT
Organism: Flavobacteriales bacterium; assembly: GCA_024641785.1. GTDB lineage: Bacteria > Bacteroidota > Bacteroidia > Flavobacteriales_D > JAHECK01 > JAHECK01. The sequence goes on from JAHECK010000049.1 coordinate 8,067, forward strand.
TTGTTTTGTTTTTTTCAAGCGTTTCCATCTTATTACTTTTTTACAAAGTTGCGATCTTGGCTAAAGAAAATCGATGATAAAGACTTTTGTGACAAGTGAATAAAGTCATCCGAATTCTTTCTATAATACCTTGATATGCGCTTCGATCTATATTAACTTAGTTTTTATAGATCAATGGTTAAGCAGTGATTATGAAACGAATTTTATTTGCCACGGATTTTTCTGAAAATGCAGAAAATGCTTTTCGCTACGCGTTAGCATTGTTTAAAGAGGAAGAGTGTATTTACACTTTATTGCATGTGATCCCTTATATTTTTCCAAGTGATGATCTATATGATTATAGTTATACAATTAATTCGAAAGAGGCTGAAAGTTCTTTTGAATTGATGCTTAATAAATTTGAGAAGGATATATCCTCAAAGAAGATTTCTATTGAAACCAGAATAGAGATTGGGGATGTAGAGGAGTTAATAGCTGATTTTGCCGACAAAAATCAAATGGATCTAATCGTAATGGGAACAAAAGGAGCCACTGGTTTAAAGGAGATCTTCATAGGAAGTACAACATCCTCTGTAGTCAAAGAAACCCATTGCCCTGTTCTTGTTATACCTGAAAAAAGCACTTATAAATCACCTAAAAAAATTGTTTTTGCCGTCGATTTCAGAAGGCAAATTGAAGAAGCAGCACTGCAGCCCTTGATCTATATTGCAAAAAAATATAAAGCCGAAGTTTTATTATTGCAAGTAAGAGGAGAAGAGGAGGAAACGGTTCTTGAAGCAGTTTCAGGATTGAGATTGAATAATCATCTGGAGGGCATTCCTCATTCATACCACATCATACATGATAATGACATTCCAAATGGAATAGAACGATTTGTATATGAAAATAATTCCGAGTTCATTATTTTGATCTCCAGGCATCATCCTCTTATTGAAAGATTATTCCAAGAAAGCGTTACTGAAAAATTAGTCTTGCATTCCACATTGCCATTGCTTGTTTTAGAAGATCACAAAAAATAAGATAGCGGATTGGTATAAAGAAATTTTAAAATTAAATGATGCCTACTATTAATAACATTTATCTCTACTTAATAATTTTATTTCCGCCACTGTATTACTTTCTTCCAAGCGGATAAGTCATAAGCTATGATCTACAATCTATTTATTGTCATCTTATGCGTCGTTCTTGCTGGTGCTTTCGCAGGATTGACACTGGCATTGTTTGGGATCAAACTGGCTACACTCGAGCGCAAAATCAGATTAGGAGATGAAAAGGCTAAAAAAGTATATGAGATCAGAAAAAAGGGAAATCTTTTACTTTGTACTTTATTGCTTGGAAATGTAGCATCATATAGTATTCTGGCTATTTTTCTTGGAAGTATTACCAGTGGTGTTGTAGCCGGAATCATTGCCACTTCGCTGATCTTTATTTTTGGAGAGATATTACCTCAGGCTATTTTTCCGCGTTATGCTCTCGAAATTGCTGCCCGATTTTCCGGCTTTATTTGGTTTCTATTGATCATTTTTTATCCGATAGCAGCTCCAATAGCCTGGGTTCTTGATCGTATCTTAGGAGATGAACCTCCTTTGCTATGGAGTAAAGCAGAATTGGGGGAGATCATAAAATACCATGAGGATGTAGGTGATGGCATTATCGATAAGGATGAAGAACGAATTGTACTTGGAGCTTTATCTTTTTCCGATTTAAATGTTTCAGATATTATGATTCCCAGAGACAAGGTTTTTTATTTGGAAGAGAACTTAATAATTACAAAATCTCTTTTAGAACGAATAAAAACAAAGGGATTTGGAAGGATACCGGTTTACTCGAATGATCTTAAAAAAATTATTGCCGTGTTGTATTTGAAAAATTTGATCGGTATTCAGGAAAAGGATGAAAAAAAAATAGGGGATCTGCAGCGAGAGGATAAGCTAATTAGTATCAAAGAGGGCTTGAAACTGGATCAATTACTAAATTTAATGATAAAGAGAAAGGTATATATGGCGATCGTGAATGACCGTTTTGGAAACTTTTCAGGTCTCGTTACAATGGAGGATATTATGGAAGAGATTCTGAAAATTGAATTGGAAGAAATTAAATTATGACCTCATCAGAAGAGAAAAAAATAATAGCAGATCCTTACTTAAAGGATATTGAATCTCTTTTGAAAAAACTGAAGAGTAGTCGGAAAGGGCTTAAAATAGATGAGGCAAAGAGGCGACTGGAAATTTATGGTCCCAATGATATTTCTGAGTTTCATTCTATTTCCATTTTAAATCTGGTTTTTAAACAATTCAAAAGCGGTCTGGTCCTTATTCTTTTTATCGCTGCCGGAATATCTTGGTGGGCAGGCGAAATGATCGATACATGGGTTATAATAGCCGTGATCCTGATTAATGCAATGATTGGTTTCTCACAGGAATACCGTGCCGAAAAAGCCATCGCTTCACTTCGAAAAATGATAGTGAAAATAGCAAAAGTGTTACGGAACGGAGATTTACAATCAATCCCGGCTTTGCAACTTGTTCCGGGAGATGTGATCTTCTTGGAAGAAGGGGATAGTATTCCTGCTGATGCAAGGATCATTGAATCAAAAAACCTCAGATGCGTCGAAGCATCTCTAACGGGAGAATCTTTGCCTGTTTCAAAAAATGAAGAGAGAATATTGGATGCCTGTCCATTAGCAGAGCAAAAAAATATGCTATGGAAGGGAACTTTTGTTGCCGGAGGCTATGCTTATGCATTAGTATGCGGTACAGGGATGAATACCGCTATTGGGGATATTTCTGAATTGCTGGGTGCTATAGAACATAAGCGAAGTAACTTCCTTATAAAGACAGATATACTTGCAAAGCAGATGGCTATTATAGCCATTGTCAGCGCGTTAATTCTTTTTTTAGTGGGTTATTTTTATCGAGGGTTTGCTATTCAAGAAATTCTACTCACCTCTATAGCGGCGCTGGTGGCCGCAATTCCGGAAGGATTGCCTGCTGTTATAACCATTGTACTGGCTATCGGAGCGAATCGTATGGCAAAGCGAAATGCATTGATCAGGGAATTTAGCGCAACGGAAACTTTAGGTGCCGTAAGTGCTATACTGACCGATAAAACAGGAACACTCACTCAAAATACGCTCACAGTAAGAAGACTTTTTCTACCTTTTGAAGAAGATATTGAGATTAGTGGAGAAGGATGGTTTCCGGCTGGAAATTTCATTCAGAAAAACAAGATCATTGAAAGTAGCAGAAATGCAACTTTACAAAAATGCCTGAAAGTAGCAGGACTTTCAAATAATTCTCAAATCAGGCATTCTAACGAAAAGGATACTTACGAATTGATAGGAGATCCAACCGAAGGAGCCTTGCTGGTATTAGCCAGAAAAGGAGAGTTTAATCCTCTTGCTTTTCAGGAAAATAGGGTGGATGACCTTCCTTTTGATTCTCTTTTAAAACTAAGGGCTTCTATTTTTCAGGAGGAAGGGCTCAATGAGCTTTTGGTAAGCGGGGCTCCAGAACAATTGCTTGAACGGTCAGCAAAATGGCTAAGGTCTGAGTCTGAAATAGATTTTAGTTTAGAAGATAAAAAACAGATACAGGCGAAAATTTCGGAATGGTCTGAAAGTGCTCTGCGCGTTATCGGTCTGGCATATAAAAAGACCGATCAAGTTAAGATCGATCCGGAGTCAATAAACGATCTAGTATTTGTAGGATTAGCCGGAATGATTGACCCTCCAAGGCCCGACGCTAAAAATGCGGTAGAAAAATGTAAAAAAGCAGGGATTCGTGTGATCATGGTTACAGGTGATCATATCAATACAGCAGTAGCCATTGCCAAAAAAGTGGGGATCATTTCGGATAAAGATCAGGAGGATGTGATCGCTTTAAGTGAACAACAACTGATGCTTCTGGATGAGAAAGAGTTTAGGGAGGCACTAAACACGGTTTCTGTTTTTGCCAGACTTACTCCCGCAATGAAGCTTAGAATCGCAGATACAATGCAATCTATGGGGCATTTAATCGCGATGACCGGTGATGGGATCAATGATGCACCTGCTTTAAAAAAAGCCGATGTAGGGATCTCAATGGGTATTATGGGAACGGATGTTGCCCGCGACAGTTCGGATATGGTACTGGCAGATGATCATTTTGCAACGATCGTTAACGCCGTTGAACAAGGGAGAATAATATTTGCAAATTCGAGGCAGACAGGGATTTTTCTGGTAACCACAAACATCGCAGAGAGTTTTACTTTGATATTGGCGATCGCATTAGGATTGCCTCTTCCATTAACCGCTACTCAACTCCTTTGGCTTAATCTGGTTACCGATGGAGTTACCGATATGGCATTAGCTACAGAGGTGGGACATGGTGATATTATGAAAACAAAGGTGTTTGATAAAAAAGAGAATATTTTAAATAGAAAGATGCTTCCTTTTTTATTTATAAATGTTTTTATAATGACTGGTTTTTCTTTAACTACTTTTTTTTATTACATCGATGATGGGATCGATCATGCCCGTACCGCTGTTTTTACGGTCATGGCATTTACACAACTTTTTAATGTTTTTAATCTGCGCTCCATCAATGAATCTATCTTCCGAATTGGCTTATTCTCCAACAAGTATATCAATTTTGCCGTTTTACTATCTGTTTTCTTACTTTTGCTCGTAACCGAAATACCGCTTGTCGCTGGTATTTTTCATTTTCAATCCCTCGAAATGATCGAACTATTGCTATTGTTTGCGATCTCTTCTACGGTTTTGTGGGCAGGAGAATTGTATAAATTCATTAAAAAATAATGGAGAACTTTCATAGAAAGTCCTCCACTGATATTTTCAATTTAAAAGGAAGGCTGCCCCTTACTATTGGGCAACAAAACCTCCATCCACAGCCATTGCATGACCAGTAATAAAAGAGGCAGCATCGGAGCATAACCAAACCACTGCTTCTGCGATCTCTTCCGGCTGACCAATTCTTCCTATAGGTTCCATATTTACATATTGTTTTTCGACCTCTGCATCAAATCCGGTTAAACGATCGATCATTGCTGTTTTAATTACCCCCGGACATACAGCATTGATCCGTATCTTTTGCTGTGCATATTCCAGCGCACTTGTTTTGGTTAATCCCACTACAGCGTGTTTAGAGGAAACATAAGCAGGTAAATTTGGAGATCCAACCAATCCGGCAATTGAAGCTGTATTTACAATCGCTCCTTTTCCTTGTTTCAGCATTTGAGGTATTTCAAATTTCATACACAGCCAGATCCCTTTTAGATTTACTGCTAAGGTCCGATCCCAATTTTCTTCTGTACAATCAACCGTACTAGCCTGAATTCCTTCCACACCCGCATTATTGTGCGCAAAATCGATTCTTCCATAGGCACTAACCGCTTTTTCGATCATGCTTTTTACATCGTGTAATTTTGAAACGTCACATTTTATAAATACTGACTCACTTCCAATTTCCTTGATAAATTTAGCTGTTGTAGCGTCTTCAATCCAATCTACTAAAATAATTTTCGCACCTCTTTTTGCAAAAGCAAGAGCAGAGGCTCTTCCTATTCCAAAGCTTGCACCTGTTACAAGAGCTACTTTGTCTTTAAATAGTTTTTCCATGATTTTCTTTTTCGTTAACAATTCTCTAAGATCTTAACCTCTTTTTTATGAAGGTGGCTTTCCGCTTCATTAATATTATTGATCCCTTTTATAAGTGCATCCGGATTAAAGGATATACTGTCGATTCCTGCATTGACAAGAAATTGCGCGAATTCCGGAGAATCACTTGGAGCTTGCCCACACAGTCCGATCTTGGTTCCTGTATATTTTGCAGCGTTTATCACCTGACGGATCAGCTGCTTGACGGATTCATTGTTTTCATCGAAAAGTGAACTTACTAATTCAGAATCGCGGTCAATACCCAGCGTTAATTGAGTAAGGTCATTGGAACCGATAGAAAATCCATCAAAGATTTCAGCAAATTGTTCTGCAAGTATTATATTACTTGGAATTTCGATCATAGTGTAAATTTCTAATCCTTCTTCTCCTCTTTCTAATCCAAATTCTTTCATCAATCCAATCACTTTTTTTCCTTCCATCGGGGTTCTGCAGAAGGGGATCATAAGTTTCACATTGGTGAGTCCCATTTCATTACGAACCTTCTTCATCGCTTCGCATTCGAGTTTAAAGCCAGCTCTATATAAAGGACTGTAGTAACGTGAAGCTCCACGGAAGCCTAGCATAGGATTTCCCTCATGAGGTTCAAATTGTTTTCCTCCGATGAGGTTAGCATACTCATTTGTTTTAAAATCACTCATTCTTACAATTACATCTTTAGGATAAAATGCTGCCGCCACTGTTCCAACAGCCTGAGCTAGAAGATCGATAAAGTAGTCTTCCTTTCTACCGTATTGTTGGGTTAAAAGGGCTATTTTTTCTTTAGCATCGTGGTCTTTAAGCTCATTAAATTTAACCAGTGCCATCGGATGGATCTGAATAACATTATTTATGATAAATTCCATACGCAATAATCCAATTCCATTATTTGGAAGGAAGGAATATTGAAATGCTTTATCAGGATCAGCGAGGATCATCATTACCTCGGTATTAGGAAGCGTAATTTTGCTCGTATCGATGCTATGTTTTTTCCATTTCAAGAGGCCATTATAGACCATTCCTTTTTTCCCATCTGCGCAAGAAATGGTGATCTCTTGTCCGTCTATGATCTTTTCGGTAGCATCGCCACATCCAACTACTGCTGCGATACCAATTTCCCTGGCTACAATAGCTGCATGACTTGTGCGTCCGCCTTTATTGGTTATAATGGCAGCAGCTTTTTTCATGATCGGATCCCAGTCTGGATTTGTCACATCCGTAACAAGTACTTCTCCTTCTTGTAATTTACCGCCGTCTTTTGGATCATTCAGTATACGTGCTTTTCCGGAAGCGATCTTACTTCCTAAACTAATTCCACTCGTTAAAATCTGGCTTCTTTCCAAAAGTTCATAACGATAATAAATGTTTTGATCCTTTTTTATATTATGTACCGTTTCAGGTCGGGCTTGTACAATATACAGTTCGTTTGTGTTCCCGTCTTTTGCCCATTCGATATCCATCGGACAACGGTAATGATCTTCGATGATCAATACCCATTTCGCCAGTTTTTCCAATTCCTTATCGTTCAAAACAAATTGCGCTTGCTTTTCTTTTGATGTCGTTTTATTTAAAGTTCCGGTTTCACCTTGAAGTCCGCCCGTATTAGCATAGATCAGGGTTTTTTGTTTTTTTCCTAGTTTTCTTGAAAGGATGCTTTTATTATTATTTCTAAGACTGGTTTTAAATAGAATAAATTCATCAGGATCTACGGTTCCTTGAACCAAATTCTCGCCCAAGCCCCAGATCCCGTCAATAAGTACCACGTTTTTAAAACCGGTATCCGGATCGATAGAAAAGGCGACTCCAGAACATCCGATATCGGCTCGTATCATCTGCTGAACACCCACAGATAGCGCAACCTTCATATGATCAAAACCATTGTCAATACGGTATTTGATAGCTCTTTCGGTAAATAAGGAAGCAAAGCATTTTTTACACGCTTCGATCAGATCTTCTTCTCCTGAAATATTGAGATAGCTTTCTTGTTGACCTGCAAAACTGGCATTGGGCAGATCTTCTGCAGTAGCGCTGCTACGAACAGCCAAACTGATTTTATCTCCTTTTTCTAAGATGAATGTATGATAGAACTTCCTTATTTCATCTTGGATAGTTGACGGAATTTCCTTTTCTAAAAAAAGGGCCTTAGCTTTTTTACTGACCATAGATAAATTAGAAAAATTCACCAGATCTAAGGTATTTAAAAGCTCCCCTAATTTAATTCTGATCTTATTTGTGTCAAGAAAATCCCAATAGACTTTTGATGTAATAGCAAAACCATCCGGAACCTGGATCCCTTCATATTTTAGATGCTGGATCATTTCTCCCAATGATGCGTTTTTACCGCCAACTATGGCAATATCCATCAAATTTATTTCAGTAAAAGGCAGGATATATTTATCAAGTTTTTCCATTTTTAGAATATAATTGGTGATTTAGCTTTTTTATTGATGTGCATGAGGGCGATCTGTGTTAATCGTTCATCAAATCGTTTTTCTTCTTTAAGAATGAAAAGCAATTTTGCTGCGATATCATCTAGGCCCAGTTCTTCGGCATAGGCATGCACAGTTCCGTATCCCGCAATTTCAAAATGTTCCATGTATTGGACGAGTGCGATAATAGCTGCGTCTCGTATTTCCTGATCCGTACTTCTTTCAACGATGTCGTTATATTCGCTGATAAGTCCGAGCATAGCTTGAGATTGTTCTCCGAAAGAGGGGACATCTAATTCGTGAAAAATCCGCTCCAATTCATTTATATGGACTTCTGTTTCACCTATGTGCTTTTTAATTGCCTGATCTAAATAGCTTGAAATGTAGGTATTACTCAATCCTACTAAAGTATCATACTGTTGTTTCTCTGCATTGTAAAGTTCTCTTAATTGCTCGATCAAGAGATCTTTGAGCGTGCTTATATCTTTCATAACAAAAAGTGTTGTTATGCTAAGGTATTTCAGCTGCTAGAGTAAGGAAAGGATTAAAATTATCCGACAACGTGATTTAAATTACCGGAACATGATCATATAAAATAAAAAGTTTACTCCACTATTTTTATGTTCTTTGCTAAGAGCTGACTATTTCTTCAGCATTTTTTAAAAAAGTCTTTACTTCCTTATCCGATACCTGATCAAAATTTTCATAATACAAACCAATAGCATGAAAATCATCATAACTTTCAAGACAAATTAATTGATCGACCATCGTCTTTATTTTTTTAAGAGTGCTATACGGCCCTACGGGTACGGCAACAATTATTTCTTTTACTTCTTCTTTTTGAATTAATTCAATGGCCGCAATCAGAGTTTTACCCGTAGCGATCCCATCATCAACAACAATAACACATTGATCTTTTAATTTTGGAGGGCGTTTATTCCCATAATACAATTTGTAACGTTCTTTTAACAAAGCTCTTAAGCGGAGGGTTGATCCTTCAATATATTCTTTGCTAATATCACTATCTTCATCCAGCACAATGCCATTCATGCTTACTGCACCAATGGCATATTCCGGATTGAAAGGATGTCCTATTTTTTTCACCATGATCACCCCTAATGGAAGGTTTAATTCTTTGGCAATGATATAACCCGGAACCACACCTCCTCTGGGAAGGGCCATAATAATAGTATGGTCTTTATTTTTAAATTCTTGTAGTGCATCGGCTAATTTTTGCCCTGCATCTATGCGATCTTTAAACATGATTAAATTTTAAAAAACATCGAGTATTTCGTATTCTTTTTTTTCGTAGGAAAAATGTTCTCCACTTTTTTTATTCTTCATCGCTCTAAAAAGAGGAGCTTTGGCAGAAAGACCAAAAAAATCATTTCCATTTACAGAAAATTTCTCCACGCTTACTGAAGGGAAAAAATTTAATTTGTCCGTTTTTACAACAGACCCAATGGAAACCTTATCATGCAGTTTATTTTCTTTCTTTATCTTTTGAAGAAGGATCATTTCATCGGTCACAAAATTGAGCTGTTCTCCAAGATTGTTTATGAGTTCGCTGCTGCTTGTCGCCAGTGATCTTTGATCAACATCCTGCTGATTTTCATTAATATTCATGACGCTAACACTGAGCTCATTAATTCTCCGCGTGAAATCATCAATAATTTCCTGCTGTCGCTTAATCGCCAAGTCCAGCACCTTATTTTTAAAATCAATCTTTTTCATGGTCTTATTATTAGTAAACTATTCTATAGTTATGCATTAAATTTATTGTTTAACACGATCAAAAAGGATTGCTTTTGAACTTTAGTTGTATGCTTTTTGAAAATAGGTCTGAAACCAACTAGCTGAGATTTTAGCAAGCTCATTTAATTTCCCTTCTTCTTCAAAAAGATGGGTAGCTCCGGGAATAATTTTCAGTTCTTTTTCGCATTTTAATTTATCATAAGCCATTTTATTCATACTTATAACAGGCTCATCATTTCCTCCAACAATTAGTAAAACAGGAGCCTTTACTTTTTCAATCTGATCTAATGCCAGGTCAGGTCGACCTCCTCGTGATACAATAGCTGTTATTTGATCTCCCAGTTCAGCAGCTGCATTTAATGCTGATGCGGCACCGGTACTCGCTCCGAAATAGCCAATATCAAGATTTTTACAAGCTTCTTGTTTTCTTACCCATTTTGTAGCTTCAATTAATCTATGGCTAAGCAGTTCGATATCGAATCGACTGGCATAAATGGTATCTTCTCCTATAGTGAGCAGATCGAATAATAATGTTCCAATTCTCTTTTTACGAAGGATCTCGGCAACTATATTATTTCTAGGACTAAAACGACTGCTTCCGCTTCCATGAGAAAACAAGACCAGTCCGATCGCATTTTCCGGTATGATCAATTCTCCTTCTAAGAAAATTTTCCCTACTGGAATTGTCACTTCATTCTCTCTTGTCTTTAAAATAGGAATTTCCATGTCTTATTTTTTTTGTGGTGATTTTGTCTTTGGAGCTTTTTGATTATCCCGCTCCCTGGGATTATCCTTTTGTGGATTTGAATAATCAGTTTGCCTTTTTGAAGGCTGGTACCATATATTTTGATGATATATTCGAGCACGATCTATTTTCTGGTAGTCGAAGCTTTTTTGTTCGATCACTTTTTGCCTGGGCTGAGTAATTTCCCGATTTTTAGTTTTTCCCGGTTGGTAGGAGGGTGAATAGTAGGGACTTACATTGTCCTTCATCATCGGCTCGATATTGGGATATTGATTATGATTGCTTTTCAGGTATTCTTTTTGGCTAGGTGTATTATGATTCAGTTCTCTGAGAGTAGCATTATATTCCATCTTAAATTTGCCGTATTCACGAATGCTTTCCACCCGATCGCCTTTATTTTCCAGCCAATTAGCCGGAAGTTCGTCACTTGTTTCGCGTTCCCATCTTTCAACACTTGAGCTGATACTATTATTTAAATCCGGATTGTCATAGTAATAGTTCACAACCAGATTTGTATAATGCGGATAATAGTAGAAATGAGAATAGTAGGCAAAGTGCCAATTCATAAAATAGATTGAGGGTAATCCAACAAATATGATCACATCTCCTGGACTGTAATAATAACCCCAATGATACCACCATGGATAAGGATACCAGCACTCATAGGTATACCAATAAGGCCAGCCAAACCAATAAGGATAAGGCTGCCAGTTAGGGTATACGTAAATTTCCTGTATCACTCTTTCGTTGTAATAATTATCATCGTAAACTGTTTTTGTATAGCCCTGATCTTCTGCAAATTCTTGTGAAGCTTGTTCAAATTCGTTCATGGCTTCCGGATTCTCTTCCAAATATTCTTTCCACTCCTGAAGCTCCTGTGCTTTTTTCTCAGCAAGGATCACATTTAAAGAGTCTAATTCATTTTTTAATGCCTCCGGATCTTTTAAATAGGCATCACCTAAAAGAACGGTTAAACTCATATTGTCAGTTAATATCCCTACTACCTCTGGTAATTCCAATAAACTGGCATAGGCTGATTGAATGCGTTTATCATAAGGATTCAAAAGGTCTTGGTATACCGCTTTTGAATTCAGATAAAGGGCATTGATATCTTGAAGTTCATCAAAATATTTTCGATTTATAAATAGTGCCTCTTCTTGAATTTCTAAAGGGTATTTGAAAGCCACTACTTCGATCTCCTTTTTAGAATTTTGTTCATTTTTAGCACAAATTGCTTCAATCAATTCAGGATAACGAGATAGATTGTATATTTTTTCTTGATCCTCTCTGTTTAAGTCACGAATAATTTCGAGGAACTGTTTCTCAGTTTTGCGTTGAATACTCTCCATACGAATAAGGATTTCTGGCTGGGTACTCGCTTCAAGAATGGCATTTCGTTCAATTTCGGGATAAAGGGCTATCGCTTCAATGCTTCTTTTTTCGTCTTCTTGCAGGTCCTGCATTATACTATAGCCTTGCCCATTTATAGTGATCTGAAAAAAGAAGAACAAAATGAAAGCGGAGATGGTTAATTTCATGATAGATCTTTTAATAAGTCAATGATCGAGTTGAAGTTTTATAGCTTCCAATCTCTTACCAATATTACATTTTGATTAAAAAAGAGAGAAGAACTATTGCTTTACAAGGCAGTGATTTTGGTCATTTGGAATAAATACTTAGCACAATTTTAAATAGGGTCGTCGAAGACCTTTGATTTGAAAAATAAATTCTTTCTGATCGTTAAATCAGATCATTTTTTAGTTTTAAAAAACATAAATTACTAAGGACAAAAACATTAGTCATTATAATCGCTTCCTCTCTGATATATCTTTATCAGCATGGAAGAGCTAATCCAAATACATGCGGTCTTGCTCGATAAGCTTTCTAAAGAACCTCTTAATGGAAGCATATATAAAGTGAGATTTTATGATCATGATTTGCTCAAGGATGATTTTTTAGGAGAATCAGGACTGGACGATTTTGGTCATGCGATCATTAGCATTAGAAGAAGTGATTTTCAATCCAAAGATTCTCCTTTGGAGAAATACCCGGATATCTACTTTGAGATCCTTAAAAATGAGCTTGTGATTTACAAGAGTAAAATATTAAAAAACCTTCATTTAGAAGAGGCTCAAGATTTTCCGGTATCGGAAGGGATACATTGCAGTTTAGGAACTTTTTTGATATAATATGAACAGATTATTTTATGATATCCGGCAAGCCACTGATGAATATATTATTGATCAGCTAAGGGAAAACAGTCATTTTATTAGATCATCCGAAGATCTGGATCCTTTAATAGAGAAAATAGGAGATGCCCAATATGTACTCTTGGGGGAAGCATCTCACGGGACACATGAATATTATACCTGGAGGACAAGAATAACGAAACGTTTAATTCTTGAAAAAGGATTTTCTTTTATCGCAGTAGAAGGTGACTGGCCTGACTGTTATCAATTAAACAGATATATTAAAGGTTATCCTGATGCAGGGAAAAGTGCCTTCGATGTGCTTCAAAAATTCAATCGCTGGCCAACATGGATGTGGGCAAATTGGGAAGTAGTGGCTTTGACTGAGTGGCTAAGAAGCCATAATTTACAATTGCCATTGCAAGATCGAATTGGGTTTTATGGTCTGGATGTTTATAGTCTGGGGGAGTCACTGGAAGCGATCCTGGGTTATCTTGAAAAGACTGATCCGCAGGCTTATCGAATTGCATTAAAAGCCTCTTCATGTTTTGAACCTTTTAATTATGATGGATCCGAATATGCGCACCATACGGAATTGGTACCTGAATCCTGCGAAAATGAAGTGGTTGATTTACTAAAGGAAATCCGTTCAAAGAAGATCAATTATAATACAGATCATGAAACGGTTTTCAGTACTGAACAAAATGCCTATGTAGCGCTTCATGCCGAGAATTATTACCGGGAAATGATAAAAGGAGGCCCATTGTCATGGAATATTCGTGACCGCCATATGGCTTCCACACTAGATCGACTGGTTCGTTTCCATGGGGATAATTCAAAGGTTATCGTATGGGAACATAATACTCATATTGGGGATGCCAGGGCTACGGATATGGCAGACCAAGGGATGGTGAATGTTGGTGAATTGCTTAGCATACGACATAAAAAAGGAAAGGTATTTAAAGTGGGCTTTGGTTCATATAAAGGAGGAGTTATTGCCGGAAGAAGATGGGGGGGTGTAATGCGAAAAATAAGGCTGCCAGAAAGTATAAAGGGAAGCTGGGAATACTTAATGCACAAATCAGGCTCTCAGGATAAACTAGTTTTCTTCGACCAATGGAAAGAGGATCCTACATTTGAAAACCATATCGGACATCGGGCGGTAGGTGTAGTTTATAATCCAGAGTACGAACAGTTCGGAAATTATGTCCCTAGTATTATGCCGATGCGATATGATGCATTCATTTATATTGATAAAACAAAACCGCTTTATCCATTGCATATTATACCTAATGGACTCATTGTACCGGATACTTTTCCATGGGGATTATAATTCAAGCATTAATATAGAAAAGTCTATAAAGCAGGAAGTCCCACTTTAAGCGGGACTTCGGGTTGATAAGATAGTTGTTTTATGAGAACAAGTATCATTTTCATCCTGCACCTCACTGAGAATAGTTCCCAGAACAAGGTTAAATCAAAGGTAAATTCCGAAAGATCATTTTGCGATAAGAAATATTTTCGGATGGAATGATTTTAATCATTTCGTTTGATTTTAAAGAACTTCAAAAAAGAGGAGTAAAATGAAAAAGGGCCGGGAATTTACCCAGCCCTTCTATTCATGTTATTGCGCTTTGCAAACTATAGTTTAAAACTATAATTTAAATTCTAAGGGATTGAATTTATAAAACTGCAATTTCTTTTACCATTTTCTTTTTAGTTGCTGCCATCTTTGGAAGATGAACTTTTAGAATACCATTTGTGTATTCGGCTTTAATATTATCTTCTTTTACATTTTCAGGCAGATCAAATGCTCTGTAGAAAGCGGTATAATCATACTCTTTACGAGTAAATTCGATTCCTTTTTCTTCTTTTTCTTTTTCCTTTTCTACTTTGATCTCCAACATTTTATTATCGATATCTATATGGAAA
>JAHECK010000158.1 GCA_024641785.1 Flavobacteriales bacterium
TTTCAATCGCAGGGGTCGGTAAGTTCGAAACGTTAGTTCATTGCGGCCTAGCGTGAAGGCAAGTGGGAGTCAATAATCTTCTCATCCCGACTGTTAAGAGGCTCCTTTATGAGGAATTTTTTTTTGAGAATATCCTCGTTGAAATGAAAGGGCCCTTCGATGTGATACTGACGATCTTCGTTCCTCAGATATCAGTATCACTCAGGGAGCTTGCTTTTAGCCATGTTGTGGCTTCTATGTAATGTCTCCCGGAAAAACTAACTGTCTTTTGGATAATGGGAAAAAAGAAATTTCACTGAACATTCTTTCTATCAATCTTAAATTGAAAAGAATTAAGAATTAATTATTTATTTTAATTAACGATATTATTACTATTTTGGATTGTTAAAACCTTAATTATGAATATCAAAAACCTTTTATTCATCTTTTTCTTATTATGTCCCTTCTTAGGACAAAGCCAGTATTTATCACAATATTTTGATGGTGCAGATACACTTGAATGGAATTCTGTTTTTATAGAGATCGATACAAGCTCTTCCAATGTATGGCAAATAGGAATGCCAAGTAAAACCCTTTTTTCGAGCGCTTTAAGTATACCAAATGCGATACTTACCGACACATTGAATTTTTATCCTTTAAATAATAATTCAAGTTTTTCTTTTTATTTACCAACCGAAGATTTTGGTTGGGGAATTTTAGCCATTCAATGGATGCAAAAAATAGATTTGGAAAGTGGAATGGATGGTGGAATTATTGAATTTTCAAATGATTCGGGTATGAGTTGGGCGAATGCCTTTAATAATCCTTTTGTTTATAGTTTTTATGGTTTTGATGAAGCGAATGCTGACACTTTAGTAAGTGGTGATTTAGCTTTTTCAGGAACGGATACTATCTGGCGTGATATCTGGCTTTGTTTTGATGTCTCTTGGTTAAATTGGGGCGATAATCTTTCCATTCGTTATCGTCTTCAATCAGATTCTGTGGAGAGTAATAGTGAAGGGTGGATGATCGATAATATGATGGTGCACCCAACTTTTGTACATACTATGAATGAAGTAGATCAAGCGGAATATATGACCATCAATCCTAATCCTACTACTGGAAAGATTGAAATAAATACGAGGAAAAATGCGGATTATCATATCATAGAGTCCATTCAACTTATTAATAGTAATGGAGAAAGTGTGAAGGAATATGGAGTCAGTCCAACAAAATTCACAATTGATATTGGCGACCAGGCAAATGGAGTTTATATCTTAAAAGTTAAAACCAATTTGCAATACGAATTTTTCAAGGTGATTTTGCAGAAGTAATTTAGCTCAAGTCTTAAATGGGAAGATGGATTTTAAATCTGTGTCTATTTTTATTCCTCTTTATTTTTTCTGCATCCTTTAGCAGTAAGAGTGAAAAGGGAAATAGTGAAATTACCCCTTTTGTCTATCCCGACCTCCCTTTTTTTCCAAAAATTCCACACTGTAATAATGAACCGAGTATTGAAGGAGCGGAACTTGGAAGATATCTTTTTTATGATCCAATTTTAAGTTCTGATTCCACTTTTTCATGTTCTTCCTGTCACCGACAAGAAGCTGCTTTTTCAGATGCACCTAAAGCCTTTAGCAAGGGAATAAATAATGAATTAATGGTTCGAAATACAATGCCTTTGTTTAATTTGCTTTGGTATCCATCTTTGTTTTGGGATGGCAGAGCAAAAAGTATTGAAACGCAAATATTTGTCCCGGTCCGTGCCCATAATGAAATGAACCTCAATTGGTCAGAAGCTGAAAATCGAATTAATAAGAGTCCTTTTTATAAGAAGAAGTTTTCTGAGATTTTTGGACTTTCTTGGGTGGATAGTCTAACAATAGCCAAAGCGATCGGACAATTTGAACGGACCTTACTTTCATACAATTCAAAATATGATCGCGTTTTAAATGGAGAACTCTTTTTTACAGCAGATGAATTTAAAGGCTTTGTCCTGGTAAATGACCAAACGAAAGGAGATTGTTTGCACTGCCATACTACCGATGGAAATGCATTGGCTACGACTGGTGAATTTAGTAATAACGGACTCGATAGCATTTTCGCTGCAGAGAATTATAAAGATAAAGGGAGGGCTAATTTTACAAAAAAGGAATCTGATATCGCTAAATTTAAGATCCCTTCACTTCGAAATCTTTCATTTACATCTCCCTATATGCACGACGGACGGTTTTCGAGTTTGGAAGAAGTTCTCGATTTTTATAGCACTGGTGTTCATATGAGTTATAATGTGGATTCAAAAATGAACCATGCTCGAGAAGGAGGGGTTCATTTAACGGCAGAGGAAAAGAGAATGATCATTTCCTTTTTAATAACACTCAACGATTCCGTTTTTGTTTCGAATCCGGCTTTCGCTTCGCCTTTTAAATGAAATGATACTTCTTTGCATTCTCCTCTGTGAATCTCTATTTTTTGTCTGTGAAACTCCGTGATATAGCTTTTTTCTTTTCCGAACTACCGAAATTCTTTTTCTTCTACAGTTTACTTATTCTTTTTCCTCCTTCCCCTTTCAAAACTTTTCCTCCATTTTAGTGTTAGTTGTAATCGAAAGATTTAAATTAGAAAATTATTTATGCTAAATAAATAAGATGGAGTCTGGAAACCATTTAAAAACAGGGCGTTAACGAAAAGCCTTACGAGTAGTACTGAAACATTAAATAAAAATTCAATCGAATGGATGCACAGAAAGTAGACATGTTTATCATGGCCAACAACAAATTTTTCGAAGGTCATCAAATTGCTGCAATCAGAGAACAACTTATTGCAATGGATGATTCAAAATGGGTAATGGTTCAAACCTTACAATTTAAAGATCCAACCACCAGTTTGATCGTTTCTTTATTGGGAGGCAGCCTAGGAATAGATCGTTTTTTAATCGGAGATACCGGACTAGGTGTTGGTAAATTATTGACCTGTGGCGGACTTGGCGTTTGGGCGATCATCGACTGGTTTTTGATCATGGATGCTACCCGAGAGAAAAATATGGAGAAACTTCAACGTGCACTTTATTAAACTTTGACTCGAACAAAACTATATAGCCTATTGAGCCTGGCCTGCATTGTGGGCTATGCTTGGCTATTTTATTCTTTTCAATCCTCTTTAAAAGCAACCGAAAGCACCCTTGAAGTATGTTTATTTAAACAAGTTACACATGTTCCTTGTCCTTCCTGTGGTTCAACTCGTGCAGTATTAGAATTAAGTGAAGGTCGATTTTTAGAGGCCTTATTGATCAATCCTTTAGGCTTCATCATCGCCCTCATTCTTGTATTCACACCTCTTTGGATTGCTTTTGATCTATTGACCCGAAAGCACTCATTGATCCGATTTTATAAAGGATTGGAAATGCGTTTACAAAATCCCATGCTAGGTATTCCGCTCATCTTTTTATTGCTTATCAACTGGATCTGGAACATTACAAAAGGACTATGATCATTACAAAAGAGTTCACTTATGTCCCGGCTGAGAATGAAGCTGAAAAAGCATCGAATAGTTATTTAATGTCGTTAATAGCTGTTATTGCCGGATTGCCATTGCCCATTGTAAATCTCTTTGCCACCTTGTTTTTTTATATGAGTAACCGAAAAGGGACCTATTTTGTTCGTTGGCATTGCACCCAGGCCTTGGTCTCTCAGTTTTCATTATTATTGATCAATTCTTATGCTTTTTGGTGGACTGTCTCTATTCTTTTTGCATCGGAAGAAATTAGCAATTATTACATCGCTTATATTTTCACCGTCTTTTTATTCAACCTCGCAGAATTCATCGCAACTATTTATACGGCGATCAATACTCGAAAAGGGATCCATGTAGAATGGTGGTTTTACGGAGGATTAACCAATCTAATCTGCAAGCCATAAGTATGAAGAAAGTAATTATTCAAGGACTCAGCATCGTCGTATTATTTTTTGCCACACTGTTTGTGTTTAATCAGATCGACTGGATGACCTTATTTAAGGTGAAGGAAAACACAAAAAAGACAGAAGAAAAACTAGGAGATCTCTATTGGAAGTATTTTAAAAATACGAGTGAAGAGAATCATAATAAGTTCATTAATAAGAAGATCAATAAAATTGTGGATATTCTCTGCGAAGAAAATTCCATTGATCGAAGTGAGGTTAAAGTCCATGTTTTAAACGAGAATGTGATCAATGCTTTCACATTACCAGATGGACATTTAGTGGTCAATAGCGGACTTATTTTAGCTTCCGATTCGCAGGACGAACTCGTTGGAGTGATCAGTCATGAACTGGCCCATATCGAACTGGATCATGTAATGAAGAAATTGGTCAAGGAAGTCGGACTTTCTATTTTAATCTCTATAACAGCCGGAAATAGTGGTTCGGATATGATCTATGAAACGGCTCGAACCCTTTCTTCTTCGGCTTTTGATCGAGAATTTGAAAGAGAAGCCGATCTAATGGCCATTGAATATATGCTTAATGCAAAAGTAAATCCTGCTGCGCTAGCCGATTTTCTTTATAAGCTTTCAGATGATGATATGGAATATTTATCTTGGATCAGCACCCATCCCGACTCTAAAGAACGCGCTGAATACATTATTGAATACAGTTTAGATAAAGTCATTGAAAGCACTTCCCTACTTAGCGATAAAGACTGGAAAAAACTTTTAGTCGAAACGGATGAGGAACAGAATGAATGAAAAAAGCTGGAAGTAGGAAGTCTGTATGACAATCCCTGATTAGTGTTGACCATAAAAAGTCAATTAAACAATTGACCCCAGCGGGGTCTAACTCATATAACAAGACTTGCTACAAAATAGATCATGACCCCAGCGGGGTCAAACAATTTTTTTGTAAGACCCCGCTGGGGTCATCTCTTATGGAAATCACTTTTTACTAATGAATATAAGACCTCTCTGAGGTCGGTTTTTCAGTTAAATAAAACACTCGGATTTCATCGGGAGACAGAAAAAAATACGAAGACATTAATTAGAAAAGCATAAAATTATAAACTCAAAGCCGGTCAACACTGTACAGGGGTGTACAGTCTAAAAAAAACCTTCGACTTCCTCTGTTTAATTCGTTTTTTTCTATGTGAACCTCTACTCTTACATTAATGTTACAAAACAGATACTGTGATATAGTTTTTTTCATTCAGAAATACCGAACTACCTCTCTTTCCCCATCTTCTTCTATTTGCTTTCCAATTCTAATTCATTATTTTTAACTCTTAGCTAACGAGGGAATTATTTATAATCTACTCCTATTCGAAAGAAGGATGTTTGTTTATATGAAGTGAAGGAGAAAGCAAATCATATAAGCAAAATGGAAAAACAACAGGGAGAACTTAAGCGTGAAATAGGACTGTATGGTTTTAGCGCCAACATCATCAATACCATTATTGGAGCGGGAATATTTGTGATACCTGCTATTGTAGCGGCCGGACTCGGTTCGGCGAGTATATTCGCTTATGTCTTTTGTTCAATATTGTTGATGATGATGATGCTTAATTTTGCTGAAGTAGGAAGCAAGATAGTAGAGACCGGAGGAGTATATATCTATATCGAAAGAACTTTTGGTAAATATCCGGGTTTTTTAACAGCGGTCTTGATGCTACTGGCTACCGTATCTGCTGATGCTGCCATTGCAAATGCAGTCGTGAGTATTGCCTTTAAACTCTTTCCTAAGATACAAAGTGAGCTTTTGAGAATTTCCTTTTTCTTCGTGCTTTTTGCCGGTTTAGGTTATATCAATATTAAAGGACTTAAAAAAGGTGTTGGAGTGGTGATAGGCATTACATTAATTAAAGTAGTTCCGCTTTTATTGATCATATTTATTGGGTTTTTAG
>JAHECK010000050.1:0-20753 GCA_024641785.1 Flavobacteriales bacterium
ACTAAATTTTATTTTAATACACGACTTGTAACCGGATGGGAAAATACAAACTATGCTTTTCCTACAGCCAATCGGGTAAATAATCAATCTCGAAGAACATGGCTTGAAATGCATCTGGAATATAGTGGTTACCCTATTGACTCCAAATTTTATTCTCTAGGGCTCCTCTTTGAGGGTTATTTCTCAAATATGCCGGATTTCACTAATTATTTTGGGACGATAATGGAGGCACGTCAATTTCAGCCCTTAACAGAATCGATCACCCTCTTTCAGCCTAATTTGAGAAGTACTTCCTGGATGGCAATAGGAATGAAAAATGTACTTAAGCCAATGCATAACTTTCAAGTAAGACTTGAAGCTTATATATTTCAACCTTCATGGGCTTTTTATGCAGGACCGGATGGAGAGACAGATAAGGGGCTACTTTTTGATAATCGATATTTAATCATGTCGGCTGCAATAGTATATCACACCAACCTTGGTCCTATTAGCCTTAATGCAAATTACTATCAATACCTCGATCCTGAGACGAGTATATTACTCAATTTCGGCTTTACAATTTTCAATAAAAACGCAAAAGATTAATTAAGCGAGAGGCGTCGGTCCTCCAAAGTTAATAGGGAATCCACCGTCAGGCCCTTGAATATCTCTAATTACCCCATTTATTGCCTCGAATTTACTAATGTTCTCATTCAGTGCTTTCATTAGTCTTTTAGCATGTTGAGGAGTTAAAATGATACGTGATTTCACCTGTGCTTTTGGCATACCGGGCATAACACGTATAAAATCAAGAATAAATTCACTATTTGAATGGGTAATAACTGCAAGATTTGAATATACTCCACCTGCTACCTCTTCATTCAATTCAATATTGATCTGATTTGCTACTGTTTTTTTTTCTTCAGCCATTTTTCAAATATTTTTAAATAGAAACTGCCCGAAATTACTCATTACTTCTTTAAAATAATGAGTATTTCGGGCAGTTTATTTTTTTTATTACTCGTTGATTACGTCTACTTCAACTTCTTTATTCAAAAGAGCTGCGTATTCATCTTTGTTTCCAACGATAATTTTTTGGAATTTTCTAACTCCCGTTCCTGCTGGAATTTTATGTCCAACAATTACGTTTTCTTTAAGTCCTTCTAAAAGATCAACTTTACCAGCAACAGCTGCTTCATTTAAAACTTTAGTAGTCTCTTGGAAAGAAGCGGCAGAAATAAAACTCTTAGTCTGTAAAGCTGCTCTTGTAATCCCCTGAAGAATCGAAACCGAAGTAGCAGGTACAGCATCTCTTGCTTCTACTATTTTCTTATCTCTTCTTTTTAAATTAGAAATTTCATCTCGCAGTTTTCTTGCACTAATGATCTGCCCAGGAATTAAATTTTCAGAATCTCCTTGATCAATAACGACCTTCATTCCGTACATCTTATCATTCTCTTCCATGAAGTCTGTCTTATTCACTAATTGCTTTTCAAGCAATCGTGTATCTCCCGGATCTTCAATTTGCACCTTTCTCATCATCTGACGAACGATCACCTCAAAATGTTTATCGTTAATTTTCACTCCTTGAAGTCGGTAAACTTCTTGAACTTCATTTACGATATACTCTTGAACTTTTGTCGGCCCTTGAATAGCAAGGATATCAGAAGGAGTAATAGCTCCGTCAGACATTGGATTTCCAGCTTTTATAAAGTCATTTTCTTGTACAAGAATATGTTTTGATAAAGGAACCAGATATTTTTTGATCTGACCTGTTTTGGATTCAACGATTGTTTCTCTATTCCCTCTTTTTATTTTTCCATAAGAAACCACACCATCAATTTCGCTAACTACTGCTGGATTAGAAGGGTTACGTGCCTCGAAAAGCTCAGTTACCCTTGGTAATCCTCCTGTAATATCTCCAGATTTACCTGCAGATCTTGGGATTTTAACAAGGATCTGACCTTGTTTTACAGCTACTTTCTCATCAACAGAAATGTGTGCTCCTACAGGAATAGAGTAGGTTTTACTAACTTCTTTGGTTTTTGGATCTATTACAAGAATTTCAGGGTTTTTCTTACGATCTCGAGTTTCAATAATTACTTTCTCTCTAAATCCTGTTTGCTCATCGATCTCCTCTTTAAAGGTAACTCCTTCAATAATATTACTGAATTCTAATTTACCATCAATTTCAGAAATAATAACAGCGTTATAAGGATCCCAATTACATATCAGATCTCCCTTTTTAACTTTAGTACCGTCTTTAATATAGAGTTCTGCACCGTAAGGAATATTATTAGTTGATAAAACAATAGACGTCTTTTCATCTATTAATTTCATTTCTCCAGAACGGCCAATTACTACATTAACTTCAACACCTGCCTCATTAATTCTCTTAATCGTTCTTACTTCTTCAAACTCAATTCTTCCATTGTATTTGGCTCTGATATCAGATTCTCCAGCGATATTAGAAGCAGTTCCCCCAACATGGAAGGTTCTTAAGGTAAGCTGAGTACCTGGTTCTCCAATCGATTGAGCAGCAATAACTCCTACAGCCTCACCAATTTCAACAGATCTTCCTGTTGATAGGTTTCTTCCATAACATTTAGCACAACATCCTCGCAAAGTTTCACAGGTCAATACAGATCTAACTTCAACCTCATCAATATCAGATTCTTCAATTTTCTTAGCTACAGACTCTGTGATCATTTCACCAGAAGAAATAATAATCTCGTCTGTTTTAGGATCATAAATATCATGTACTGAAGATCTACCTAATATTCTATCATGTAGTGTTTCAATTATATCTTCATTTTTCTTTAAAGCACTTGCAACTAATCCTCGAAGTGTTCCACAATCATCTTCATTAATAATAACATCCTGTGAAACATCAACTAAACGACGTGTAAGGTAACCAGCATCAGCTGTTTTCAAAGCTGTATCAGCCAAACCTTTACGTGCACCGTGAGTAGAAATAAAGTACTCAAGAATCGATAATCCCTCTTTAAAGTTAGAAAGAATCGGATTCTCAATAATTTCTTGAGAGCTTGACCCAGATTTTTGTGGTTTTGCCATCAAACCCCTCATTCCTGAAAGCTGACGAATTTGTTCTTTCGAACCCCTCGCTCCAGAATCAAACATCATATAGATTGAGTTAAATCCTTGCTTATCATGAACTAACTGATCCATTAAAATGTTCGTTAGTTTAGAGTTGGTATGTGTCCATACATCGATGATCTGATTATATCTTTCATTATTAGTGATCAAACCAAGATTATAGTTTTCCATCACCTCTTTAACTTTTTCCTTCGCTTCAGCAACTAATGATTCTTTCTCTTTTGGAATGATCACATCATTTAAGTTGAATGAAAGTCCACCTCTGAAAGCATTGATATAACCAATACCTTTAATATCATCAAGGAACAATGCAGTACGTGCAACTCCTACTTTCTTGAGAATCTCACTAATAATATCTCTTAATGCTTTTTTAGTAAGGAGTTCATTTATAAAACCAAATTCCTGTGGAACAACTTCATTAAATATTACTCTTCCTGTAGTCGTTTCAATTATTTGATTTTTAACAACTCCATCTTCACCCATAACCGGGATTCGCACTTTAATAAATGCATGAAGATCAAGTTTACCTTCATTATAGGCGATATCAACTTCTTCAGAAGAATAGAAAGTCATTCCTTCCCCTTTTACTATCTCATCTTTTGTGGTCTTTTTCCCTTTAGTAATATAATAGAGACCTAAAACCATATCCTGAGAAGGTACAGTAATTGGTGCACCATTAGCAGGATTTAAAATATTATGAGAAGCAAGCATTAATAATTGTGCTTCCAAAATTGCTGGTGCTCCTAAAGGAACGTGAACAGCCATTTGGTCACCATCAAAATCGGCGTTAAATGCAGTACATACTAATGGGTGAAGTTGAATTGCTTTTCCTTCAATTAATTTTGGTTGAAAAGCTTGAATACCTAAACGGTGAAGTGTAGGAGCCCTGTTCAATAGAACCGGATGACCTCTTAACACATTCTCTAAAATATCCCAAACTACCGGATCTTTACGATCAACAATTTTCTTTGCAGATTTTACTGTTTTTACAATTCCTCTTTCTATCAGCTTTCTAATAATAAACGGCTTAAATAATTCAGCTGCCATATCTTTAGGAAGTCCACACTCATGTAATTTTAATTCAGGCCCAACAACAATAACTGAACGAGCAGAATAATCAACCCTTTTTCCAAGAAGATTTTGTCTGAATCGACCTTGTTTTCCTTTTAATGAATCGGAAAGAGATTTTAATGGACGATTAGATTCTGTTTTTACAGCAGAAGATTTTCTTGAATTATCGAATAAAGAATCAACTGCTTCTTGAAGCATCCTTTTCTCATTTCTAAGAATTACTTCAGGAGCTTTTATTTCGATCAATCGTTTTAAACGATTATTTCTAATAATAACTCTTCGGTAAAGATCATTTAGATCTGAAGTTGCAAAACGACCTCCATCCAATGGAACTAATGGTCTTAATTCCGGTGGAATTACAGGAACCACTTTTACGATCATCCATTCCGGACGATTTTCGATATGATCCTGAGCTTCACGGAAAGACTCAACTACTTGAAGACGCTTAAGCGCTTCATTTTTACGTTGTTGAGAAGTTTCTTTAGATGCTTTATCTCTAAGTTCATATGATAATTTATCTAGATCAAGTCGTTTTAATAATTCGAATAAAGCTTCTGCACCCATAAGGGTTACAAATTTATTCGGATCTTCATCATCAAGATGTTGGTTATCTTTTGGAAGTGTTTCCATGATATCCAGATACTCTTCTTCTGTTAAGAAATCCAGATAATTTAATGGTTCGCCTTCTTTAGTTACCGCTACCCCAGCTTGAATAACAACGTATCGCTCGTAATAAATGATCTGATCCAATTTTTTAGTTGGTAATCCGAGCAGATAACCAATTTTATTTGGAAGAGAACGGAAATACCAAATATGGGCAACAGGAACAACAAGTGAAATATGACCTTGACGCTCACGACGCACTTTCTTTTCAGTAACTTCAACACCACATCGGTCACAAACAATTCCTTTATATCGGATTCGTTTATATTTTCCACAATGACATTCATAATCTTTTACCGGACCAAAAATTCGCTCACAAAACAATCCATCTCTTTCTGGTTTATATGTTCGATAATTTATTGTTTCAGGTTTTAAAACTTCACCATTAGATCGTTCTAAAATCGATTCAGGAGAAGCAAGACTAATAATAATTTTATTAAAATTACTGTTGACTTTTTGATCTTTTCTATAAGTCATAATTATAATTGAATTTCGTTTTAATCAATAATTATTATCAAGAGTTTATTGCTCAAGAGTTATATTAAGCGTAAGGCCATTCAACTCATGAAGTAAAACGTTGAAAGATTCAGGAATACCAGGAGTTGGCATCGGTTCTCCTTTAACAATTGCTTCGTAAGCTTTGGCTCTACCCACAACATCATCCGACTTAATAGTCAGGATTTCTTGAAGGATATTTGAAGCACCAAATGCTTCAAGTGCCCATACTTCCATTTCTCCGAATCGTTGACCTCCAAATTGTGCTTTACCACCAAGAGGTTGTTGAGTGATCAATGAATATGGTCCAATAGAACGAGCATGCATTTTATCATCAACCATATGCGCCAGTTTAATCATATAAATGATTCCAACAGTTGCAGGTTGATCAAAACGGGTACCTGTTCCTCCATCAAATAAATAAGTAACCCCAAATCTTGGAAGATTTGCTTCGTCAGTAAATTTATTGATGTCATCAAGACTCGCTCCATCAAAAATTGGAGTAGAGAATTTTTTATCTAGCACTTGTCCAGCCCATCCTAAAACGGTTTCATAAATCTGACCTAAGTTCATACGAGAAGGTACACCTAGAGGATTTAATACAATATCCACAGGAGTTCCATCTTCTAGGAAAGGCATATCTTCAGCTCTTACGATTCTGGAAACAATACCTTTATTTCCATGACGTCCAGCCATTTTATCACCAACTTTTAACTTACGTTTTTTGGCGATATAAACTTTTGCTATTTTGACGATACCATTTGGTAACTCATCTCCGATAGAGACTTGAAATTTCTTTCTTTTATAGATACCAAGCAGGTCATTATATTTAATATGATAATTATGAATCGATTTTTTAACCAATTCATTTAAATGGTCATCAGTAGTCCATCCAAGAGGATTGATATTTGAATAATCAATTGAAAGCAATGCTTTCAGAGTAAACTTGGTACTTTTCTTAACCAATTCTTCTCTATAATTATCTACAACTCCCTGAGAAGTTTTACCTAAAACTATTTTCCCAAGTTTTTCTACTAAGATCTTTTTAAGGTTTAAGGCTTCTTCTTCAAAATCACGCTCTATTTGCTCGAGGATAGGCTTATCCAATGCGCGCATTTTACGATCTTTTACCGCTCGTGCAAATAATTTTTTATCTATTACCACTCCTCTTAAAGAAGGAGAAGCTTTTAAAGAAGCATCTTTTACATCTCCTGCTTTATCTCCAAAGATCGCTCTTAGAAGTTTTTCTTCAGGTGATGGATCTGTTTCTCCTTTTGGTGTGATTTTACCAATAAGGATATCTCCTTCTTTCACATTTGCTCCAATTCGGATCATTCCATTCTCATCCAAATCTTTTGTTGCTTCTTCGCTAACATTAGGAATATCAGCAGTCAATTCTTCAACACCTAGTTTAGTGTCTCGAACGTCCATTATATATTCATCAATATGGATAGAGGTAAATAGATCTTCTTTTACAACTTTTTCTGAGATTACAATTGCATCTTCAAAGTTATACCCTTTCCAAGGCATGAAAGCAACTTTTAAATTCCTTCCTAAAGCTAACTCTCCTTGTTGAGTAGAGTAACCTTCAGTTAAAACTTGTCCTTTAGAAACTTTATCCCCTTTTCTAACGATAGGTCTAAGATTAATAGAAGTACTTTGATTTGTTTTTTGGAATTTAATTAATTTATAGGATCTAATATTTCCATTAAAGCTAATGATCTCATCCTCTTCAGATTGCTCGTATTTAATGATGATCTCGTCTGCATCAACATACTCTACTGTACCTTCACCTTCTGCATTTACCAAAACACGTGAATCTGCTGCAACTCTTCCTTCAAGACCTGTTCCAACGATTGGAGATTCAGGATTCATTAGAGGAACGGCTTGACGCATCATGTTAGATCCCATCAATGCACGGTTGGCATCATCATGTTCTAAGAAAGGAATAAGTGAGGCAGCGATCGAAGCGATTTGATTCGTTGCTACATCAATTAAATCAACATCACCTGGAAGGGTAAGTGGGAAGTCACCTTCAATTCTTGTTTTCACAAGATCTCCATCAAGGACTCCATTTTTATTGATCGAAGCGTTTGCCTGAGCAATAATTCTTCCATCTTCTTCTTCAGCACTTAAATAGATCGGTTCTTTATCGAATTGGATTTTTGCATCTTTTACCTCATAATAAGGTGTTTCGATAAAACCAAGACTATTGATCTTGGCAAAAACTGCCAATGATGAGATCAAACCAATGTTTGGACCTTCAGGCGTTTCAATCGTACATAATCTACCGTAGTGAGTATAGTGAACATCACGCACCTCAAACCCTGCTCTTTCTCTTGAAAGACCACCTGGCCCTAGTGCTGACATACGTCTTTTATGTGTTACTTCAGCTAATGGATTGGTTTGATCCATAAATTGTGAAAGCTGATTGGTACCAAAGAAAGAGTTTACAACAGATGAAAGTGTTTTAGCATTGATAAGATCAATAGG
Organism: Flavobacteriales bacterium; assembly: GCA_024641785.1. GTDB lineage: Bacteria > Bacteroidota > Bacteroidia > Flavobacteriales_D > JAHECK01 > JAHECK01. The sequence continues at coordinate 7,819 of JAHECK010000050.1, forward strand.
AGTAAAAACTTCATTATCACGAACGTTCATACGTTCACGTATGGTTCGGGCCATTCTGGCTAAACCAACTCCAAATTGATTATACAATTGCTCACCAACTGTTCTAACCCTTCTATTGCTTAAGTGATCAATATCATCAACATCCGCTTTCGAATTAACTAATTCGATAAGGTATTTAATGATAGAAATAATATCTTTTTTAGTAAGTGTTCTTTCATCCATGCTTAGATCGAGACCCAGCTTGGTATTGATACGATATCTTCCTACTTCACCCAGATCATATCGGGTTTCAGAGAAAAATAATTTATCAATTACACCTCGAGCTGTTTCCAAATCTGGTGGCTCAGCATTTCTAAGTTGACGATAAATATGTTCTACCGCTTCTTTTTCAGAGTTTGAAGTATCTTTTTGAAGCGTATTATGAATAATTGCATATTCTGCTGAACTAGTATCTTCTTTATGAAGAATAATGGCTTTTACACCAGAATCCATGATGATATCCATTTCATCATCTCCAATGATCGTTTCTCTTTCAAGAACGACTTCATTTCGTTCGATAGAAACAACTTCACCTGTATCTTCATCCACAAAATCCTCTATCCATGTTTTCAAAACACGTGCAGCTAATAATCTCCCTTTTACTCTTTTTAATCCGGCTTTCGAAACTTTCACTTCGTCGGCAAGGCCAAATATTTCAAGGATATCTTTATCACTTTCGTATCCTATGGCACGGAATAATGTAGTAACCGGTAATTTCTTTTTACGATCAATATAAGCGTACATAACGCTATTTATATCTGTAGCAAATTCGATCCAAGATCCTTTAAAAGGAATAACACGGGCCGAATACAATTTCGTTCCGTTTGCGTGTCTTGACTGACCGAAGAATACACCAGGTGATCGATGTAATTGAGAAACAACAACCCTTTCAGCTCCATTTATAACAAAAGAACCTTTGTTAGTCATATAAGGAATTGTTCCAAGATAAACATCTTGAACAATGGTTTCAAAATCCTCATGTTCTGGATCTGTACAATACAGTTTTAATTTTGCTTTTAAAGGCACACTTGAAGTTAAACCTCTATCGATACATTCTTCAACAGAATATCTTGGAGGATCGATAAAGTAATCAAGGAATTCCAATACATACTGATTTCTAGTATCAGTAATTGGGAAATTTTCGCTAAATACCTTGAAAAGTCCCTCATTACTTCTTCCATCAGGGTTAGTATCTAATTGAAAGAACTCTTGAAATGACTTTATTTGAATATCAAGAAAATCTGGATAATCTACAGGAAATTTTTTAGATGCAAAGCTAATTCTTTCCTTTTTTAAACTGGTTGTTGCCAAGGCGTGTTTTTTAAATTATACCAACTAAATTGAGCACCGTTTTTGATACGGGCCTAAATAGGTATAGACCATACCCAAAAAGGGTACGGTCTATAAAAATATTAAGAGATCTATATTACTTAATCTCAACTTCCGCTCCAGCTTCTTCTAATTGAGCTTTTAATGCTTCAGCTTCATCTTTCGCTACACCTTCTTTAATTGCGGTTGGAGCAGCATCTACAAGTCCTTTAGCTTCTTTTAAGCCTAGACCTGTAAGTTCTTTAACTAATTTTACAACAGCTAATTTTGATCCTCCAGCAGAGGTTAAAAATACGTCGAATTCGGATTGCTCAGCAGCAGCAGAGTCATCTCCACCAGCTGCAGGACCTGCAACAGCCACAGCTGCGGCAGCAGGTTCAATACCGTATTCATCTTTCAAAATTGTAGCTAGCTCGTTTACATCTTTCACAGTTAAGTTAACTAACTCTTCTGCTAATGCTTTTAAATCTGCCATTTTTATGTGTTTTTATTAAATAATGTTTGACAATAATTTGATAATTGAAATTGTGAATTAAGATTCACGTTCTTGAAGTGTTTTCACAAGACCTGCAATGGTATTTCCTCCCGATTGAAGGGCAGAAATAACATTTTTAGCAGGAGATTGTAATAGACCAATAATTTCGCCGATAAGTTGTTCTTTAGATTTAATGTTAATTAAATCATCAACTAAATGATCACCGATATATACTGAGTCTTGTACCCAAGCTCCTTTTAAAATAGGTTTTTTACCGTTTTTCTTTCTGAAATCCTTTATCACTTTTGCAGGAGCATTAGCAACTTCGCATATCATAAGCGCAGTTGGCCCTTTTAAAAGGTCATAAAATTCAGAATAGTCACGATCTTTAACTTGTTCGAACGCTTTTTTGAGTAATGTGTTTTTTACAACACGTAGTTGAATGTCTGTTTTAAAACATATTCTACGTAAATTACTAATATTCTCTGCATTTAAATCTGCAGTATCAGTAAGATATAAAACATCTGCATTAGTCAACGTTTCAGTCAATTCTTCAACTATACTTGCTTTTTGCTCTTTTTGCATAATTTTAAAAATTATCGATCAAATTGATCGGTTAAACTGAAACTGATTTTGGTTCTACAGCAACACTTGGACTCATTGTACTAGAGATACTAATAGATTTAATATAATGACCTTTTGCAGAAGAAGGTTTCAATTTCACTAAAGTATGGATCAATTCAACTGCATTTTCTTTGATCTTCTCAGCTTCAAAAGAAGCTTTTCCAACCGATGCGTGAATAATTCCGTATTTATCTACTTTAAAATCAATTTTACCTGCTTTTACTTCAGTAACTGCTTTACCTACATCCATCGTCACGGTACCCGTTTTAGGGTTTGGCATTAAACCACGTGGTCCTAGAATTCGGCCTAAAGCACCAACTTTAGCCATTACATTTGGCGTACAGATGATCACATCGATCGCTGTCCATCCACCTTTTATTTTCTCTACATACTCATCCAAACCGTAGAAGTCAGCGCCGGCTTCTTTAGCCTCGCTTTCTTTCTCTGGACTACATAAAACCAAGACTTTTACATCTTTTCCGGTTCCATGCGGAAGTGAAACCGTACCTCTAACCATTTGGTTAGCCTTTCGAGGGTCGACATTTAAGTGTACTGCAATATCAACTGAAGCATCATAATTTGTCGTAGTAACTTCTTTTACTATTCCACTTGCTTCGGTTAAACTGTATACCTTAGTACTATCGTATTTCGAAAGGGCTTCTTTACGTTTTTTACTAATTTTAGCCATATCACTTCCTTTAATTTAATAAGGGCGAGCACCTTTAATGGTGATCCCCATGCTACGTGCAGTACCGGCAATCATATTCATCGCTGATTCGATTGTAAACGCATTAAGATCTGGCATCTTATCTTCGGCAATTGCCTTAACTTGATCCCAGCTAACACTTCCTACTTTTTGGATATTTGATTGAGGAGAGCCTGATTTTAATTTGGCTAACTCAAGCAATTGTATCGCTGCAGGCGGAGTTTTAATGATAAAATCAAAAGATTTATCAGAATAAACAGTAATCGCAACAGGGAGAATCTTACCGGCTTTGTCTTGTGTTCGTGCATTGAACTGCTTGCAAAACTCCATAATATTTACCCCTTTTGATCCTAATGCAGGACCAACAGGTGGTGATGGGTTTGCAGCACCTCCACGAACTTGTAGCTTAATCAATCCACTAACTTCTTTAGCCATGGTTTTTCTCTATTTATTGTTTGTTGTATTGTAACTAAATGTCAAGGGAAGCTTGAAATCAATTCAGATAACTACAATACTATTTATTATGATTCCTTCTCCACTTGCATATACCCCAGTTCGAGCGGTGTTTTTCTACCGAAGATCTTAACCATTACTTTGAGTTTTCTCTTATCCTCATTCACTTCCTCAACAACTCCAGTAAAATTATTAAATGGACCATCGATAACTTTTACCACTTCACCTACGACGTATGGGATATCGAAGGATTCATCGGAATCGGTTAATTCGTCAACTTTACCTAATATTCTGTTCACTTCACTTTCACGCAAAGGAACGGGATCACTCCCTTTAGTTTCACCTAAAAATCCAATAACATTAGTTATTCCTCTAATGATATGGGCAATTTCTCCTCCAAGATCTGCCTCAACTAAAATATAGCCAGGAAGATAATTTCTTTCTTTGCTAATTTTTTTTCCGTTTCTAATTTGATATACCTTTTCGGTAGGAATAAGAATTTGCGAAACATAATCCTTAATCCCGTGACGATCAATCTCGGCATCGAGCTGTTCTTTAACTTTTCGCTCTTTACCGGTGACTGCTCTCACCACGTACCACTTTCTTTTAATCTCGGCCATATTGGCTATCCCTTAAATTAAATTAAATCATATATAAACCCTAGAACTCCTTTCCACATCACACTTCCGGAATTAATTCCGAAAATATAATCCATGGCAAAAATTAAGAGGGCAATAATAATCGATGTAACTAGCACAAGTACCGAACTGCTCTGCAATTCTTTAAATGTAGGCCAAGTTACCTTCGTCATTAATTCAACATACGACTCTTTTACAAATTCTACTATTGCAGCCATTATTTTATATCTTTTTTGCACGGGTGGCAGGGCTCGAACCTACGACCCTCGGTTTTGGAGACCGGTACTCTACCAACTGAGCTACACCCGTAAAGTATAGCAAAAGGTGATTCCGAATTTTAATCGAAATCACCCTTAAAAATTTATACTAGTATTATGCGATGATCTCAGTAACCTGACCAGCTCCAACGGTACGTCCACCCTCACGGATAGCGAAACGAAGTCCTGGATCCATAGCTACTGGCACGATCAATTCAACAACAATTGATACGTTATCACCAGGCATCACCATTTCACGTCCTTCTTCTAATATGATCTCTCCAGTTACATCAGTCGTACGGAAATAAAACTGTGGGCGGTATTTATTGTGGAAAGGAGTGTGTCGTCCACCTTCTTCTTTCTTCAATACATAGATCTCCGCTTTGAATTTAGTATGAGGAGTAATTGAGTTAGGCTTAGCAATTACCATCCCTCTTTTAATATCATTTTTATCGATTCCTCTTAATAAAAGACCAACGTTATCACCCGCTTCTCCTCTGTTAAGTATTTTACGGAACATTTCAACTCCAGTACAAACCGATTTCATTTTCTCTTCTTGCATACCAATGATATCTACTTCATCACCAGTATTTACAATACCTGTTTCGATACGACCTGTAGCAACAGTTCCACGACCAGTGATTGAGAATACATCCTCAACAGACATCAAAAATGGTTTTTGGTTATCACGTGGTGGAATTTCGATCCACTCGTCAACTGTATCCATTAATTTAACAACAGTTTCAACCCATTTTGGCTCACCTTCTAGTGCACCAATAGCTGAACCTTGAACGATAGGAGTATCAGTATAACCATAAGAATCTAAAAGATCAGTCAATTCCATTTCAACTAATTCTAACAATTCTTCATCATCAACAAGGTCACATTTATTCATGAAACCTACGATCTTAGGAACGTTTACCTGACGAGACAAAAGGATATGCTCTCTAGTTTGAGGCATAGGACCATCTGTTGCGGCAACCACTAAAATAGCACCATCCATTTGAGCAGCACCAGTAACCATGTTCTTCACATAATCGGCGTGACCTGGACAGTCAACGTGAGCATAGTGACGGTTAGCAGTTGAATACTCAACGTGTGCTGTATTAATAGTTATACCCCTTTCTTTTTCTTCAGGAGCGTTATCGATCTTATCAAACGAGGTCATTGTTCCATAACCTTTATCAGCAAGTACCTTGGTGATAGCAGCAGTCAGGGTAGTTTTACCATGATCTACGTGACCGATAGTACCGATGTTTACGTGTGGTTTAGAACGATCAAATAATTCTTTAGCCATTACTTATTAAGTTTAATTTAAAATTCAAAATTTATATATTCTATCTATCTATTATTCACTTTTCTATTTGAGCCAATGATGGGAATTGAACCCATGACCTCATCCTTACCAAGGATGCGCTCTACCCCTGAGCTACATCGGCTTAAATTCATTTTTGAGCGGGAGACGAGACTCGAACCCGCGACCCTCAGCTTGGAAGGCTGATGCTCTACCAACTGAGCTACTCCCGCCTGTTTATACTAAACCAAAAATCTCTGATTTAATACAATGAAATGGTGGGGAGAGCAGGATTCGAACCTACGAAGGCTGGGCCAGCAGATTTACAGTCTGCCCTCGTTGACCGCTTGAGTATCTCCCCTTCCTATATTTGTAACTCGGAATTCCGAGTGAAATATTCAATAAATTACCATAAAGAACGTCTTAAGCATAAAAAAACAGACCTTGCTTAAAAAGGTCTGCAAATGTATTACATTTTTATATGAAACCAAAGATGTAATATTTTTTTTTAACAACAAAGTGTGAAAGGCAATGAAAATGCTTATTTCACCTTGTCTTTATGCTTCTGAATCTGTCTTCTTAAGGCATCAATAGCTTGGTCCGTTGCCTCTTCAAACGTCTTACTTTGCTTTTTTGCAAATAATTCATTGCCTGGAATCGATAATCTGATCTCTGATACTTTATTGTCCGGTCCATTTGTGTTTTCTATTCTTAAAAATACTTCTGAACTTAAAATTTGATCGTAAAATCCGGTTAGTTTTTCTAATTTATCTCCAATAAAATCTTCTAATTTCTTATCAGCTCGGAATTGCACAGAATTAATTTTTACTTGCATAGGTTATATTATTATTAGCCTTTGGGATGGGCTTGTTTATAAATCGATTTTAACTTATCTATTGAATTATGAGTATAAACTTGCGTAGCTGCAAGATTGGCATGTCCTAATATTTCTTTTATCGTATTCAAATCCGCTCCTCTATTTAACATGTGTGTTGCAAAAGTATGTCGTATTATATGCGGACTCTTTTTAGTTGTTAATGTAACGTTACTAAGATACGAATTCACAGTGCGGTACACAAACTTTTCATTACACTTAATTCCTTTATTATTCAGTATTAAAGCGTCTTCTCCATCACCTACAATCTCAAGTCTTTTAAAATTGTAATCCTCAATTTCCTTTAGCATTCCATCATGTAACGGAATCAACCGCTCCTTATTCCGTTTTCCTAAAACTTTTAACAATTTTTGACTAAACTGAATGTCATTTATTTTAATTCCTATCAATTCAGACAAACGCATTCCTGTCTGATAAAATAGATCTAAAATGAGTTTATCTCTTAATCCTTTAAATGTTGAATCAAATTTTATCTCAGAGAATAAGTTCTTCATTTCTTTTTCCTCGACAAATTCAGGCAAACGCTGTTCTTGCTTTGGACCTATTACATTTTCTAAAGGATTACGATTATTGAATCCATTCTTTTTTGCAAAGCGATAAAATGATTTTAAAGTTGAAAGCTTGCGATTAATACTTCTGGCTGATAAACCAAGATCAGAAAGTTGAACCATCCATGAGCGGACGATCTTATCATTCACGTTATCAAGGTTCTCTATATCATATTGGTCTTCCAGATAAGAGGAAAATTGATATAGGTCATTACCATAAGCGAGTACGGTATGATCTGAAAAACGCTTTTCCGAATGTAAGTATTGAAGAAAGGATTCTACCATAATAAAAAAGGTGAAACCCAAACGGATCTCACCTCAAAAATACAAAAGTCTTTTTTATCAATTAAGCGCTAGCTTCACGAATCTTTTGGATATACGCAGCTTTAATTCTTTCTATTCTATTTACTACAGAAGGCTTAGTGAATTGCTTTCTTGCTCTCAATTCTTTCATTACACCAGTTCTATCAAATTTCTTTTTGAACTTCTTAAGTGCTCTTTCAATACTTTCGCCTTCTTTTACAGGTATGATTAACATAAGTGATCCTTTAATTATAAATAAGGGCACAAAATTAGAAAGTTTTCAATTCCGTGCAAAATTATTTTAAACATTCGCGAGAAATTACTAATTTTTGTATTTCAGATGTTCCTTCACCTATCGTACATAATTTAGCATCTCTATAATATTTTTCTGCCGGATAGTCTTTAGTGTAGCCATATCCACCAAATATCTGAACCGCCTCATTCGCCACCCAAACTGCCGTTTCTGACGCATAAAGTTTAGCCATCGCAGAAATTTTATTTACCTCTTTTTTTCTGTTTTTTAGATCAGAAGCTTCCTGTGTGAGCAACAATGAAGCTTCAATTTTTGTAGCCATGTCGGCTAGTTTAAAAGAAATAGCCTGAAATTCTGAAATTGGTTTCCCAAATTGGTGTCGCTCTTTAGAATAAGCTAAGGCTGCTTCAAATGCCCCTTTTGCAATTCCAATGGATAAGGCGGCAATTGAAATCCTTCCACCTTCCAGTATTTTAAGCGCCTGCTTAAATCCCTCACCTTCTTTTCCTAGGAGATTATCTTTATGAACCCTACAATTATCGAACATCAGCTCAGTTGTTTCTGATGCTCTCATTCCCAATTTATTTTCTTTCTTACCTGAACTAAAACCAGGAGTGTTTTTTTCAATAACAAAAGCTGACATCCCTTTACTATCTCCTTTTTCTCCCGTTCTAACTATAATTACAAAAACGTCGCCCGATTTGCCGTGTGTAATGAAATTTTTTGTTCCATTGATAATATAATAGTCGCCCTCTTTTACTGCAGTAGTAAGCATTCCCCCTGCATCAGATCCGGTATTATGTTCTGTAAGTCCCCACGCAGCAATCCATTGTCCACTTGCTAATTTCGGTAAGTATTTTTCTTTCTGATATTTTGAACCAAATGTAAGAATGTGATTGGTACCCAATGAATTATGTGCTGCAACCGATAAAGCGATCCCTCCACAAATTTTCCCGAGTTCCACCAAGGCAGTAACATATTCATGATAAGAAAAGCCTGAGCCTCCATATTCGTGCGGAACAATTATTCCCATCAATCCAAGTTCGCCTAATTTTCTAAAAAGCGTGACAGGGAAAATCTGTTCTTCATCCCACCTCATTATATGAGCTTCCATTTCCTTTTTCCCAAAATCGCGAATCATACTTGCGATCAACTTCTGATTTTCACTTTCTTTAAAGTCCATACATTTTTATTTCTGCATAAAAATAATCAATGCCTCCAATTAATCTAATGTGAGGTAGGGATATATTTTATTTAGAAGTACATCATCAATTATTCTTATTTGCTTAAGGTCATCGATCTGTGTGAACTCACCATGTTGAGTCCGATAATTCACAATAGCTTTTGCAATGTTGTATGTGATGTAAGGATGAGATTTAAACACTTCAATTGAATCGGAATTAATTGCGATTTTACGGATCTCACTCAGCGATATGGAAATATGATCCTCAATTTGAATTAGTTTTAATGAATCAAAATTCCAAATCTCAAGCAGTTGTCTTTTTGATACATAACCCCCTAATTCTTTACCATACGCCACTATTTTTCCGGCATAATATGGTCCGATCCCTTTTAATTTCAGAAGCGAAACAGAATCGCACTCATTCAGATCAAAAAGTAGATATGCTTCTTCACTTACCTTATTTTCCTCCTGAAATCGTTTATCTTCCTTAATTTTAACTGTATTTTGTACATTGGATTCTCTTTGATCTATCTTAATTAATGCCTCTAATTCTGCATATCTAGTTTCGCTTAGGACATATGATTTTTTTAAATCTTCTTTTGTTTTAAAACCACCAATGGCGTTTTTATAGTTAATTAGCGACTCAGATTGAGACCGACTGAAACCATATTCCATCCACCCATTAATATCTATAGTATTTGGATCGAAACTTTCCTTATTAACTTCATCGCTATTTTCAATTTTAGCAAATGGTTTATTCTCATCAGGTTTGAATTCCAATTGCTCCCACTTTTTTAGTATCGCTTCATAAACCAAAAGGGTATCCGGATGGATAGAATAATCTTCGCTGATATAAATTCGATCAAAAAATAGATTTCCACTGATAAGGATCAGCAATAAGGCAGAAAGAATGATCAATGCAATTCTTTCTTTTTTAGTCCAGCTAAAAAATTCGTTTAGATTTCCCATGGTGCTTTAAAATGAAAAGCTAGGGAATTAATTGATTAAAAATTTAGGTATTTACACGTATTCCTAGAAGACTTTTGATGCGATCGATCTAACGGCCTGAGATCTTCCCATAGTATAAAAATGAACAACCGGCACATTTGCCTCAATAAGTTCTTTTGCTTGCTTAATAGACCAATTAACCCCTACTTCATTCACTTCAGCATCCGTTTTACAAAGTTCTAATTCATTTCCTAATTCATCCGGGAAATCAATATTAAAAGTTTTAGGAATGAATTGTATATGATTTTTATTTGTAATCGGCTTGAGTCCTGGAATAATCGGCACATTTATGCCTTCTTTTCTACATAAGTCAACAAAATCGAAGTATTTCTGATTATCATAAAATATCTGAGTGATAATATAATCCGCTCCTGCATCTACTTTTTGTTTTAAATAACGAAGATCTGTTTTCCTATTTATCGCTTCAAAATGCTTTTCAGGATATCCGGCTACTCCGATACAGAAATTAGATTTCGATTCATTTTCTATTTCTTCATGAAGATAGATCCCATTATTTAAATTAGAGATCTGTGAGACTAGATCTGAGGCATAAGCATGCCCTCCTTTTTCGGGCATAAAGTGCTTCTCTCCTGGAATAGGATCTCCTCTAAGTGCCAATACGTTATCAATTCCAAGAAATTGCAAATCGATCAATGCGCTTTCTGTCTCTTCTTTTGAGAATCCACCACAAATTAAATGAGGCACTGTATCGATACCATATTTGAACATGATCGCTGCGCAAATTCCAACAGTGCCCGGTCTTCGTCTTATAGAGACTTTTTGAAGTAAATCGTCCTTTACTTTTTTATAACTATACTCTTCTCGATGATAGGTGACATTAATAAAGGAAGGTTCAAATTCGAGCAAAGGATCGATTCCGGCATATATCGCCTCTATTCCTTTCCCTTTTAAAGGAGGAAGGATTTCGAAGGAAAATAAAGTCCTTTTTGCTTGATTAATATGGTCTATAACTTTCATCTATAAAAAAAAGGGTCCCGATGGTTATCGGGACCCAAAAATAACATTATGTATCGAATTATCTTACCCTTTCTCTTGTAACGGTTACTGAACCTTTTACATATCGATCTTGGGTATCAAATCTTTTATAATCGTCATTGAGAATTAAAGTGTAAAAATAAACTCCGTCAACTAATTCTTTACCATTTGAATCTCTACCATCCCAGCCTTCGGAATTGACGTAGTTATCGGTTTCCCATACTTTCCTACCCCATCGGTTATACACAACAAACTTACTAAAAGGGAAATACTCAATATATCGAATATAAAAGCGATCGTTCTTAGTATCATTATTTGGTGTAATAATATTTGGTGTCTCTACAGCACAGGCTCTTGAAATGATCAAATTATAATCCTCGGCAGTTCCACAAAAGCCGGATACTTCAACCCCGTAAGAATTAGTAATATCTCCAACAATGTATGAAGTAGGATTTGTAATATCCGGATCATAGTCATCTGTATTCCACAGGTAGGTATCGACTGGTCCTGAAATGGAAGTAGATAAATATAAGGTATCTCCCCAACAAACGACATTATCGCCCAAAACAGATACTGAAGGAAGCGGCCAAAAATCAAGGTTTAATGTGTCTTGGGTTCTACAATATTCGTCATCGAAGATCAATTTTACAAGCCCCGGCCCGCTTGAAGTGATCAATGGGTCAATCGCTAATGTATCTGAAATAGATACAACTGCGGTATCATTTTCAACATAAACAACATTCCATACGCCGCCTTCCCAACTTCCATCTGCTCCCACTTCAACTTCTATGTTAGCACAGGCACTGTCTGCCTGAAACAATAAAGGAGGGGGTAAAACCTCCAGACTTATCGTTGTATCATACGCACAACCAAAATCATCTAATACATGAAAAGTATATTCGATCGGATTTTCAATGGTTCCAATAATTTCAACACTATCAGGACTGATCACATTAATTATAGTTGGATCAGGAAGCCATGACATATCAACAAAAGTTGGAGTAAAGGTTTCATAAAAAGGAGATATGCTTGGATCCAGATCCAATCCCCAATAAAAGATATAACCATTATCTGAAAATAAGTTATCCTGAACCGTTATGGTCCATGTTCCATTTAAAGGACAGCCTATTAGCGCCGTTAAACTTTCTTCGGAAGCATAAGATCCAGCCGGAAGCGTGGTATAAGTAGCGGATTCAGTTACCATGTCGGAGTATTCCGGATCTGGCGACCAACAATAATCATATCCGATTCCCGGATCTAAGGTCGAATCGTCATCAATTGGTTCACCCAGAAAAGTACCTCCATCACCTGGAAAACTTTTCATCGTTACGGTAGTACCATCAGGACACGTTATCGAAATATTTAAATCACCTAGATAAGAATGTTCCATATTCAAACAAATACCAAGCAGATCACTCATATTATCGAGTGTCTGATTCGGTGCAAAAGCGGTTATTACCACGCTTGTTTGATAAGAAACTCCACTTCCATCCGGAAGAAATGTTTCACCAGCTGTAAGTCCACTAGCTCCAAAATCTGCCATTACAGCAGTAGCAACCCCAACAAGATCTGTCGTAGCAGTAATACATAATGGCTCATCAACAGACATTGTTCCGCTAAAAATTGGTGTTGTTGAAACCCTCACTTTTACAATTGAAAGTTGTGTATTCTCACAATATAATAGGGTATCGTTTCCTTCCATTAACAAATTAGAAACTGTTAAATAGACAATAAAACCTCCTTGATTATCGAAAGTATGAGATACACTTGTTCCGGTTTCAGTTGAACCATCTCCGAATGCCCAAGTAAATAAAGAGGTGGCATCCGACTGCTCATAATAATATCCACCTTGTAGAGGATATTCAGCTGTAGCAGAAAAATTAATGGTTGTTCCTTGACATATATCAACCCAACCGGTATCAGCCGGAGTTACC
>JAHECK010000050.1:20763-22683 GCA_024641785.1 Flavobacteriales bacterium
GACAACTAATATTCGCATTCCATCCCGGTCCTACGGTATTACTATCTGCATCACTTTGGAAAACAAATGTTAAGCAACCTGAAAGATTTCCAGGACTCGGTAGAACACCAAAATCTTCCTGGGCACCGCCACCCGTCAATTCCATTAATACATTGGCTAAAGTATCTGAACCATCGTATACAAATAAGGTATCTCCTTCTCCTAATCCAAAATCAGCCAAAATGAATGAAAATGCGATCGCATTTCCTCCACTTCCATCTAAATCTGGACAAAAAGTCCAGGTTGTATCCATATTGGGAAAATAATTCCCTGTGCCTTGCGGATCAGTAAATACTCCGCTACACTGATTATAGGTAGTATCTGTTTGAGCAAAAAGCCCCGATCCCATTAATGTAAATATGGAAAATAAAAGAGTGCTTAAACGAAGTTTATTTATTCTTCTCATAGTTCTTTTTTAATTCTTTTTCTGAATACACCATTACAAGCTTATTATTATTCGAGAAAAAATAAATTCTTTCTTCCGCTTTTACTTTTACTTTTAGATCATAAATGCAGGTGTTTTCATTTACTGTCCAATTTTTATGAGGATAAATATCGGTAGGTTTCCCTTCAGGAACCGGCAGAACAAGTAGTATATTTTCTACATAAAAAGTTTGATAAGCCAATTCATCGGCTGACATCGCATTCAATTCGGACTGTTTAAATGCTTTTAAAAGACAAGATCCAGAATCAACATTTTCCTGAGAATAGCTGTTAACAGTCGCAACAGTCATAAGAACCAGCAATAAAAAAATAAATTTTTTCATAAATAAATAGCGTTTTTTAATTCATCAAATATAATTGAAGAATTAAGATTAATAAAATCCTAAATTCAATCTTTCTAAATCATTTATTCAGGAACTTTCAGCAACTTGACGTAAAAAGCTTAAAAGAGTTGTAAATAATTTATTTTTGCGGCGAGAAATTAGTCAAATTCTAATAAATTAAATGAAGAACATTCGTAATTTTTGCATTATTGCCCATATTGATCATGGTAAAAGTACCCTTGCGGATCGTTTACTTCAAACTACCGGGACCATTTCGGACCGTGATTTAAAGGAACAAACGCTCGACAATATGGATCTCGAAAGAGAAAGAGGGATTACGATTAAAAGTCATGCCATCCAAATGTCCTATGAGTATAAAGGAGAAATGTACATTTTGAATTTGATCGATACTCCCGGACATGTTGATTTTTCTTACGAAGTATCCCGTTCGATCGCTGCATGTGAAGGTGCCTTACTAATTGTAGATGCCACTCAAGGAATTCAAGCACAAACCATTTCGAATTTATATTTAGCAATTGAACATGATCTTGAGATCATTCCTATTTTAAATAAAATGGATCTTGCAAGTGCAAATCCTGAAGAAGTGATGGATCAAATTATTGACCTAATCGGTTGTGATATTGATGATATTATACCTGCTTCCGGAAAATCTGGACTTGGAGTAGATAAAATACTAAGTGCAATTGTGGAGCGCATTCCGGAACCATCCGGTGATCCAGATGCTCCTTTGCAAGCAATGGTGTTTGACTCTGTTTTTAATTCATTTCGTGGGATCATCGCTTATTTTAAAATCAATAATGGTACGCTTAGAAAAGGAGATCATGTTCGTTTTATTAATACCAAGAAAGATTATTATGCTGAAGAAATTGGGGTATTAAAACTAGATCTCGATCCTAAAAAAGAATTGAAAGCGGGTGATGTAGGCTACATTATTTCAGGAATAAAGGAAGCAAAGGAAGTAAAAGTCGGTGATACGCTAACGCATAAAGAACGACCTTGTCCAGAGGCAGTAAAAGGATTTGAAGATGTAAAACCTATGGTTTTTGCAGGAATTTATCCGGTAGATACGGATGATTATGAAGAGCTTCGTTAT
>JAHECK010000051.1 GCA_024641785.1 Flavobacteriales bacterium
AGCAAATAGAATGGCTGCAAAAATAATGATACCCCCAATGGTTGGAACTCTTCTTGAATGAAGTTTACGTGCCTCACCGGGTATATCAACTAATTGTTTCAATTTAGCTACCTTAATTAGTGAAGGGGTCGTAACAATAACGACAACAAATGCGGTAAAAAATCCAATAATTATCTCTTTCACGGTTGTTAGTTTTAAAAATCTAAATACTGATTAAATAAGGAGGTTCTGAAAGCAATGTAAAGGTAATCTGTTTTCCCAAAAATATTATCTGATCCGCTTCTTTTCAATTGGTATCCACAAGCAACTTCCATATTGGTTTTTGGGTTAAAACGATAGGAGAGTTCAGTATTCAAAATAATCGAATTCGCATAATAATTCTCATTTATTGCTATGCTTACATCTTCATCAATAAACCCCCAGCGCTGTGCATCAACTATATTTCTATCAGCATAATTCAATGAAATAAGAAAGCGAACTCGCTTATAATGGTAGTTCAATTGAACATATAATTCTTTAAAGCCTGATCCTAAGACATGCCCTAATGATTGGGAATAATGGCTATATGAGTTGCTAATGCTTTTAGGGAAGTTAATATTAAATTCCTCTTTGCTTAAAGTATATTCAAGAGTAAGATTAAGACCGGGAACGAGCAGATCCCAAGTGCTAAAGCCGGTTAATAGCGAAACTTGCTCCCAATTGGATGGATTTTCAGAAAATTCCATATAAATTCTTCCATTCTTCCAGATCTCCCAGGAAAAATTAAATCCAATTTTATTGATGTAATCTGGATTATTAATAAGAGGATTTATAAGGAAAATGGGGTTTAAAGCATCTAAGTAAAAATTTTTTACGCTATCCTTCGCGGTTTGAGGAAGGATCGTTCCACTAAAAATGCCAATACTAATTTTTCGATTTGGCATGTAACTCAAATGATGAAAAGCACCTATTTTTCTTTCGAAATTGGATTCCGGAGTTTCTCCTTTTGGCAAGCGGATTAGATCTTGTAAAAGGGCATAGTTCAGTGTGTATTTTAATTTTTGCTTAGCAAAATAGAAATCAAGTTTTAAATGAGGATAGCTGAAAGCATTGTCTGTTAGTAATATCGACCGGTATCCAAATCCTAAAAAATCTTTATCATTTCCAAATTTGATCCGAAGAAAATCAGTTGCTTTCCATGAGATAGAAGCCATCGCGATAGCATAATCGTAATCTTGATTTTTATAATCCTTTACTCTTCCCATTCCCGGAACTACTCCATTACTTTCAATAAAGGTGTTCACATAATTGGGAAAATGAGCTTGATTTTCGAGAAATGAAGTACTGAATAAAATATTTTTGCCTAATACACCTTCTATTTTTATACCGCGGGTATTTGTATAAAGCGTACTTGAAACGCTGTCGGAAAGATCTACTCCTGCTGAAAAATTAAATATAGGATCTAGAGTAAGATAGATATTCTTTTTATTCAGGATAATTAAATTTTCATTTAAGAATTTTCTTCCAAAGCACTTACGATCACTTATTGTATCGATTATTAAATAAGGAAAATCACTTGTAGAAGAGAGTTCATCTCTATAAAGAGGCGAATATGCCATGTGGACTGAATCTCCATTAATAGCGGCTTGATGATAAAAATCGGATCTTAAAGAATAAAGCAGTGGAAGCTCGATGGATTGCGAATAGGCACTAAAACTTAGTACGATCCCAATGATCAAGCTGCTTGCTTTTTTAATCATAGTGTGTTTTTTACTTCCTCATAAACACTTTTTATTCCGTCTTTCAATTCAATTTCATGCTTCCATCCTAATCCATGCAATTTAGATACATCCATTAATTTTCTTGGAGTACCATCAGGTTTAGAATGATCAAATTCCAGGTTTCCCTCATAAGAAACAATTTCTTTGATCATCAAGGCCAGGTCTTTTATCGAAAGATCTTCTCCACTTCCAATGTTTAAAAATCCTTTCTCATTATAATTTTGCATCAGGAAAAAACAGGCTTTAGCCAGGTCATCTACATGTAAGAATTCACGTTTAGGCGAACCACTTCCCCAGATAGAAACACTAGGAAGTTTTTTCTTTTTGGCTTCATGAAATTTCCTTAACAAAGCCGGTAATACATGAGAATTTTGAGGATCATAATTATCGTTCGGGCCATATAAGTTTGTTGGCATTACCGATATAAAGTTACAATTGTATTGATCTCTATAAGCTTCACACATTTTAATCCCCGCTATTTTTGCAATAGCATAAGGTTCATTTGTTGGCTCTAAAACACCAGTGAGCAAGTACTCTTCTTTTAGAGGCTGCTCGGCTAATTTTGGGTAAATACAGCTCGAACCTAAGAACATTAATTTCTTGACCTTATTCAAATAGGCACTGTGGATCACATTATTTTGGATCTGTAAATTCTGAAGAATGAAATCAGCTCTATATGTATTATTGGCTACGATTCCTCCCACTTTTGCTGCAGCAAGAAAAACATAGTCAGGCTTTTCATTTTCGAAAAAGCGCTCTACATCAATTTGTCTCGTTAGATCGAGTTCCGATGAAGTTCTGGTTAAAAGAGATGTATAACCTTCTTTTTTGAGTAATCTTACTATGGCCGAGCCAACCATTCCACGATGACCGGCAATATAGATCTTATCAGATTTATTCATTTATTCGTGATAATCAAAAGTTTGATGTCCTCCCTTTTTCAAATATTCATCTTTTCTAAACAGCTCTAGATCTGCTTCAACCATTTCCTTAACCAATTCTTGAAGGGTATATTTATGTACCCAGCCCATTTTATCTTTTGCCTTCGTTGGATCACCTATTAATAATTCCACTTCAGCAGGTCGGAAATAGCGTTTATCAACTTCAATTAGTATTTCATTATTCGCCTTATTATAGCCTTTCTCATCGATTCCCTTCCCTTTCCATAAAAGTTCAATACCAATTTCTTTAAAAGCAAGTTCAGCAAAATGCCTTACCGAATGTGTTACTCCGGTGGCGAGAACAAAATCTTCAGGGACTTCTTGCTGTAACATCAGCCACATTCCTTCAACATAATCTTTTGCATGTCCCCAATCACGTTGAGCATCTAAATTACCAAGCCATAGTTTATTCTGTAAACCCATTTTAATTTTGGCAGCAGCACGGGTTATTTTTCGTGTAACAAAGGTTTCTCCTCTTAATGGACTTTCATGGTTAAATAAAATTCCATTACATGCATACATGTCATAGGATTCACGGTAATTTTTAGTGATCCAGAATGCATATAGTTTTGCTACCGCATAAGGGCTTCTTGGATAGAAAGGAGTGGTTTCACTTTGTGGAATTTCTTGCACTTTACCGTATAATTCGGAAGTAGAAGCCTGATAAAATTTTACATTTTTTTCCATTCCCAAAAGACGAACAGCTTCGAGTATTCGAAGAGCTCCAATAGCATCTGAGTTTGCAGTATATTCAGGAAGTTCGAAAGAAACCTGAACATGCGACTGTGCAGCAAGATTATAGATCTCATCAGGTTTTACTTGTTGAATTATCCTGATGATATTTGTAGAGTCAGTCATATCACCATAGTGAAGAAAGAAACGGACATCGTTTTCGTGCTGATCTTTATATAAATGATCGATTCGATCGGTATTAAATAAAGAACTTCTTCGCTTTATGCCATGAACGATATACCCTTTTCCTAATAATAACTCTGCTAAGTAGGCGCCGTCTTGTCCTGTTATTCCGGTAATTAGTGCAATTTTATTCATTCTTGTTTTTATAGAATGCAAAGCTAAAAAAACAAGGGGGAATGATTAAATTAATCGGCGTTATATTCTAATTTAAAGCGGGATGTGAGTAGAAACTATCTTTTTATGCTTGGAAATCCAATACTTTTTGAACTGTATTCGTGAGTAAGCGACTTGCTCCAATTCTAAATAGCTTATTATTTATCCATCCTTCACCAAGAATAGATTGAACCAACTGAACATATTGATAAGCTTCTTCAGGACTTGCAATTCCTCCTGACGGTTTAATCCCTATTCTAATGCCTGTAGCATCATAATGTTCTTTGATAGCATAGGACATGATAGCTACTGCTTTTAAAGACGCACCTTTATCAACCTTACCGGTAGATGTTTTTATAAAATCAGCTCCTCCTCTTATAGCAGCTTTTGATATTTCATAGATTTGATGATCATCCAATAAACCGGTTTCCATTATAACTTTTAAATGAGCATTTGCTAAAGCTCCTTTTATAAGGTGGATCTCTTTTTCTATTTTTTGAAAAGACCCTTCCTTTGCCCATCCTTTATTGATCACAATATCAATCTCATCTGCGCCCATCGCTTCAGCTAAGGTGCTTTCTTCTATTTTTATTTGTGTTAAAGCTTTACCGGAAGGGAAATTTCCACAAACAACGGCAATGTTAATTGCTAGGTCATTTCTTTTTTCAAGGAGTAAAGGAATAAATTCAGGGTAGACGCACCATGCAGCAAAATGCATAGAAACGGATTTCATTATATCTAATGAATCAGACATCCATTTTAAGATTGAGGATGAATGATCTGTATCGTTTAAACTGGTATAATCTATTAAAGAAATAATTTTTTTAAGTTCAGATAAGGGAACTTCATTTGTCTCACTTAATGATATCTTTTCAGCAGAAAGAATGGCTTTATCTATCATGTTCTTTTTTTTATGAAACTACAAAAAAAAGAGGCCTGCTTTACATTAGCCTTACTCTTTTTAAATAAAAAAACCCCGCCATAAGCGAGGTTTCTTTTATGTAATAAATGATTTTTATTTCAAGATAAAATTGATTGGAAGGTTGTATTGAACTCTTACTGCTTTTCCACGTTGTTTTCCCGGATTCCATTTTGGCATTCCTTTAACAACTCTTATTGCTTCCTCATCACATCCACCACCAATTCCACGAAGAACTTTTACATCTTTAATAGAACCGTCTTTATCAACCACAAAAGTCACATAAACTTTCCCTTTGATTCCGGCATCTTTAGCCATGGGTGGGTATTCAATATTTTTACCTAAGTATCTAAAAAGTTGTTCTGTACCTCCTGGAAATTCCGGCATCTTTTCAACGATAGTAAAGATTTCTTCTTCATGAACTTCTTCCTCAGCTTCTTCAAAAATGACTTCTACTTTTGTTTCTTCATCAACTTCCATATCCTCAATAATAAGCTCATCTTCGATCTCTTCATCATCCTCAACAATTTGAATTTGTGTTGTAGGGGCAGGAGGTGGAGGTGGAGGCGGAGGTGCTTGTTGAGAAATTGGAATTACTTCCTCTTCCATTAAATCAAGATGTAACTGACCAAGATCAGAGGCTGAAATATCAAAGGTTTTTAATTCAAATAATCCAAGGATTAAGGCTAATGACATCATTAATCCTATAGCGAAATAGGTGCCTTTCTTTTTTTCCAAATTTGCAATTGGACTCTTTTTATCTTCCATGATCTAACGTTTTAACCTTAATTTTATGGGCAATCTTTATGCCAATATTATCCGAGAAGTTTTTGATAAGATGCAGCATCTAATAATTCGTCTAATTGCGATAGATCATGCATTTTAACTTTTACTATCCATCCTTTTCCGTAAGCATCTGAATTAATATACTCTGGATTGGATTCTAAACTCCCATTAAATTCAATGACCTCACCGCTTACCGGTATAAAAAGGTCTGAAACCGTTTTAACAGCTTCTATTGTTCCAAAAACTTCATGTTGCTCTAAGGTCTCTCCTTCTGTTTCAACTTCAACATAAACGATGTCGCCCAATTCACCCTGAGCAAAATCTGTAATACCTACTGTGGCCATATCACCATCAACCATAATCCATTCATGATCTTTAGTATATTTCAAATTGGCTGGAATATTCATATATCAATATAATTTTTTCAAAAATAACTTTTTTTTAATTCAATTCAACACCTATTTATAGTGCATTTATTATTGAGATAAAGTAAATCGTAAACTTAATCCAGTACTAATATTAGATGTTGGGAAACTTGTAGAAATTAATGGCTTAAGAATCTGTTGATCATAGAAGAAACGCACATTTAATCTTCTGTTTATAATGTAATCAGCAGCAAGTTTGATACTAATGCTTTGGTTACCCGCGGTTAATAGGTTTTGGCTAATTACGTTCTCACTTACCACCTCTGCTTGTGAACGTGTTATTGTTTGTGAATTTCTAATATTTACATCCCCTCTTAAAGTCAAGTCACTTTGTATGGTCTTTCTACCAATTTTAAATGGAAGCTTAACATCGGATATACGATAACCAAGACCAAAAACGTATTCCTGACCCGCAATTTCTAATACTTGTAAATTAGACATATTTAGTGTTACAATACGATCCCTATTGAACTCTACTTTGGTAATAATGGAATTATTCCATTGCATGTCGACATTGATCAGTGGACCAAATTGTTCTGAAATAGAAATAGAATTTACCATCTCTTCAGAAATAAAATTTTGATTTATATCCCTCGAAGGGAAACCATCAGTATCAAGACTATAATCTAAATTAGAAGTCCACCCAGCGGTAAGTGTTGCCCGATATGCATGAGATAGAGTGAAAGTTTTAAAATATTTTTTAAACCAATCAGATTTCATAAATCCATCATAGGTTACTCTCCAATTGACTGCCGGAAAACTATTTATTAATTTGGCCGGAACACTCTGGACATTTTTATTTGAATAAGCTGCAGTAAAAGATGTAATTACAACTTGTTGTTGATTTGCTCCATATCCATCATAATAACCTCCTGATTCTGTAAGTCCAAGCCCGCTTTCATTTGCCAATCTTTCTGAAGCACTGGGTCTATTCCTTAAAAAAGCATCATAAACAGGGGAAACATAATTTGCATCCATTCCAATAAAGGAAGTGCTGACAGTAGTAACAGTCTGACTTAAATTACCGCTTTGTATTTGAGACTGGTTATCATAAAAACCTCCTTGATCTGGATTATCAGGATCATTATAAACCCATCTGTAAAATGAACTTTCAGTAGAGGATTTAGTTTGTTGTGAGGTGATCTCAACCCTCATATAAGGTATAGGTTCTATATTCGCCCTTATATTATACTGTTCACTATGTGCTTTTAAATATTTATTGTTTAACAAAGGTTGCTGTACTAGCCAATTGTTTTCTGCAGCATAATCTGCAAAATCACCTGTAGATCCGTATCCGCTTTGCTTACCGGCAATAAAGTCCCAGCCTGGAGCTGAAAAGTTTTCATTTAAACCTAATATTTGAGTTTGTTGGTTATATCCAGGAAGACCTAATCCATTTGTTTGAGAATAGGTACCCGAAACATTTTTCACCATCATAAGAATTCTAAAAAAGGTATCACTTAAGCTGAAGCTTTTTTCATCCTTTTTCTTTTTGCTGTCTTCTTCTTCCTTATTTGCAGAACCTGTACCGGGACGACTTCGTGAAGCGCTTCGTTTTTTTCCGGTATTAGAATACTTTTGATTTATTTTCTTTAAAAAGCCTATTTTATTATAAAGTGTCAACATGTTCAACTGACTATTTAAAGAGATGTCATTTGCATTTTGAATGGTATTTCCTAAAGTATCCTGAGCCAATGGAGCCCTCATCCATTCGTATGAAACAGAATATCTCGCTGTAGCTGTGATCCAATCTGTAATTGGCAACTTATTTAATGGAATAGTATAGTTAACACTGAAGTTTTGGTTAAAGCTTTGGTTTTCCCCAAAATTTTCGATCGAAGTCCAAATCGACTCTTTGTATGCTTGCCATGAAGCATCGTTTTTATCTATAGCGCCATCGGGCTCTTTTATAAATGATAAATTATTCGCGGTATAATCAAATCGTAGATTCGTGCTAAAATCATATTTGAAAACATAATTCCGATTCCAATTATAGGTTTTTGTGTACTGTGGAATTTGAGGAATTTCATAGGGTAGATCTACATTACTACGTAATTGTTTTTCAGTGTAGGTACGATTCAGATCGGTTCTAAAAACCAATTGTTTCGGTATAAGTCCAATATTAAAATCTTTAATCAGTTTTAGCCAGTCAGAAGATCTGAAAAATTTAGACTTATTGAATGGTTTCCATGATAATTCTTTTGGGTTATAGACATAATTTAGCCCTGCCTTCCAATTAAAATTGTTTGCATACTCAATGTTATAGTCTCTGTGATCAACTTTATTGAGACTATAAGAAAGGGCTATATTTTCAACATCCCAGATATAGTTCTTTTTCTTTTCAGGGCTCCTTTCTTTTCTAACATTTGTGAAATTAATACTGGTTCTTTTTGTATAGTCTTCAACTTCATATTCCTTTTGAGCTAGTTCATCAGGAGTTAGATTTTCGGTTGCGTCACTAAATTCAATATCAGGAGAAGAAGGATCATATTGAGGTGTACTTTTAGCAATGGATAATCCATAAAAGAAAGGGATTTTTATTTTCCAATTCTCAGGGAAAAATTTACCTAACTCAAAATTTGATGCAAGATCCATTTGTCTTGCAGTAGCTCTTGATCTTTCGCTTACTTTCTGATCGATGGATCCAAAACCCGGAGTTGAATAACTTCCGGCGAGTGAAACATTTCCAAGATCGGCTAATTTTGCATCTATTCTTCCGGTAGCTGCCCAACCGCTGTTTTCATCAAAATCAGTTAGTCGCAATTCATTCACCCAAATTTCAGCAGAGATACTCTCCCCATTATCCGGCACCCATGGATTTTGATATTCGCCATCTTTTTTAGGGTTTCGAACTCCGATCATGACCACCTTAACCGCAGATAAATTTGGATTTCCTTTAACTGTTACCCTTGCATTGCCTTCCATAAAAGTAACAGGAAGGAAAGTCGGATAGGATAGTTGATTTCTTTTATTTTTCACCTGTTGGAGGGTGCTAAAATCGACAACCATATTGTTGGCTTCGGGCCAGATACTGTAAGGATCTTGATTATACCATGGACTCGGAGTTAATGGAATTTCATATTCATAATAGTTATCTTCATAATCTGTTCCTAAACGAATAAAACAAGATAATTCACCATATTCAATAGGCTCATTCTGACTTATTTGTTCCATATGAACATACATTCTTAATTTTTTATAGGACCGGATGTCTAAATTAAAATTCCTGTAAGCGGCACGGGAATCTCCATCATTCAGATCTACAACACCAAGAACCATAGATTGCTCATTAAGTGCGCGTAAGTTCGTTGAAGCAATATCTAATTCTTGCTGAATACCCGGTGGTACAACATAATTTAGCGGTTGTCGATTTCCATTTTCATCAATATTTACTGCAGTAATATAAAATTGAGTCTCCGGTGGATCCGATCCGATCACAATACCCGGAGTCGTTATATCTTCATATTTTCTCCATTCAGAACGAACTAAGTTTAAACGTGCAAATCGCATCACAACCGGTTTGGTAAAACCTTTCATAAACATTCTCATAAATCGAATAGATCTAAAATCGGTAATCCCATTTACCACATTATCGGGTTTGCGAACGGCAACTTTAAATTGAATCCAGTAAATAGGTTTACTACTACCATCTTTTATAATAGGATCTGCCAGAACGTAATCATTAATATGGTTTTGACCTACTTTAGGAACGCCGTTTTCATCATATAGATCCTGAGGCCTCATAGAGATCTTATATTGAAAATAACTTTCAGTTTCATTCAAGTTATTATCGTTGTTTATATCCTCAGTTGATGGTAAAGTGGTTGAAGAAGTCGGATAAGATTCAGGAGAATCTTCTGAAGTTGGGGAATTTCCTTCAACACCATTAAATTTAGTATATCTCTGAAGGGTATTTAACTCTTGTGAATCGTAATCACTTCCTCTGAAATAGTGATAATTATCTGTTGAAGGGTCAGAAATGATAGTGTTTTTAGCACTTTGATTTAAAGAGGAATTATTTATTGTTGTTATATAGTCGGCAAAAGTTTCGTTTTCATCCACATCATTTAATCCGTCGAGTCCAATATCTTGAAATGCATTTGAGTTGGTAGTATTATCGAAGGCATTTACGATCGTTTGTATTGTTGGAATTGAACCCCAAGTAGTTTCCGTAGTAATTGAAGTTAAGTCTCCAGGGCCTGTAGGTAAGCCATTTTCAAAAGACCTCCTTGAATCGCGAAGTACATCTTCGGAAACGCTACCCAAGTTTATATATAGATCACCATAATTTGAAGCATTGTTATCTTGATAGTAAGGAGAATCTTCATTATATGGATCCATTACCCAAAATTCTACTTCTTCGATATTTGAAGCTTCAAAATCAGTAGTGGTCAAACTTCTCATAATTCCACCCCAACGACTTTTTGGATCTACTAAAGTTCCGTCGGGGTTTAGTCCTGCACTTATCAGTTCAGATCCGGCCGGAAGTTCATAATTGTATGCTCCACGATCAGTAGGATAGAAGGCCATATCGAAGGTGGCAATATTTTGAGGCGTTCCAGTTGAAAGTTGTTTGTTTGGAAACACTTCATTTTCCAAAACTTCTCTCATAAAGTTATTTGATTGTACTTGATCTGTAATACTTGCCGGAGTAATACTAGAATTTCTAAAGAATAGAGGATCGATGATATACCATGCAAATCGAGCTCTGTTATATCCTAATCGAAGATCGTTATTAAGAGAAGCTTCCGGGAATAAATTGTATTGGGCTTGAGGAATAGAAGCATATTGCCAGGCTGTAAAAGCTCTCAGATCGATACGCGACTGGCTTCCTTCAAAATCATCAACATAACTTGTTCCACCATTACTCCCTATCGCTCTTGAATGCCCGGGAAATAGCTTAGCAGCCTCTCCATAAAGCGAGATCGTAGATCGCTCCTTAGTATCAATAAAAGGTAAAAAATCGACTAATTGAGTAATAAATTGAGATTCGGTAAAATAATTCATATCCATTCCAACAATCGTATTACTGATAGGATCGTCCCCAACATTTACTTTTTGTGTCAGTGGTTTTTCCGATAGATTCAATACCGTCGCTCCCAAATTAAAGTCTTTGCTAAATCTATATTCTGCTCGAGCTCCTAATAAAGTTTTTGTTTGAATATTAAATAATGAATTGCTTTCTAATTGGATCTTTATTGGTGTTTTCGACTCGAGTAATCCTTGATTAATGATTTTAACTTTTCCTAAATTGTAATCGACGGTATAATCCTGATTTTCTACCAAACGTACACCTCCGGCGGTTACAACAACCGACCCTTCAGGTACATTCACAGAATTTAATGAGATCTCTGAACCCACAGCAGATTGATAGGTTCCTACTAAAGTGAAGCGATTTAAAGATGGAATTTGTTGAGCTAGGGTTTTAGTAGAATCGTAAAGAGGCTGAAACACTATCTGAGATCGAGCGAGTTCACTGTTTATAGGATTGTCCGGATCCGGACCAATAAGTTCATCATTCAAGGTTTTACCAAATGGCTCTACGGTAGTAAAGTAAACCCTTCCATTGTTAACGTTTATTGTACCTCCATCTGTTTCGGCCTTTGGATAAAAATCAAAAACCCCATCAGGAGTTTTGCTTCCATTTTGATTGTAACGATCCACCCCTAAGACCTGTATTAAAGGGACGTCCTGAACAGGTTCATATGGAATATAAGGAACATCAATTCCATTAATGGGATTATTATAAATAACGTTTAAGGAAAAATTCTCTTTTGAAACGGAGAAGGCACCAATATTATAAACGTTTTTCATCATTTGATCCCAAATAATAGCCTTAACATTGGTTAGTGTTGACTTAATTAATTTCAGATAAAGAGGTGCCGGAGAGTCAATTCCATCTGTTGAAAATTCCCCTACTTGATAGGTTACTCCACCTTTAGTATATTGGTAAGCAACTGCCATCACTTCATCATTATTAAGAGATTGACGTAAACTGATAAATCCTAATCGACTATTTAAAGTATATTGGTTTTCATCTAATCTTCTGGCATTCGTTATTTTTTCAAAATGGATTCCAGGAATATAACCGAGGTTATTTATCAATTCTTCAGATGCATTATCAAATCCCCTTACTTGTGGGTTATTGAACATTTCCTGATATAAAACATTTTGTCCGTTATCAGGGAATTCATAACCTAATAAAGTAGTAAAAGATTGTATAGGATTTCCTGATGGATTAGGCCCTGCTGAATTTTTATAGCTTCCAGATAGGTAATCTTTTGATTCACCTATATCAGCAAATCCAATTACATTTCGGTAATTTTCATAATTGTTTTGAGTATTAACAATCCAGACTTCAACACGCGTAATCTCAACATTTGTTGCGGGATTAGGCAGAGATTGCATTGTATTATCATACTGATCTCTAAACCAGTTGGATAAAAAGTAGTGTCTGTTTTCTTCATATTGATCAGCACCAATTTCAAATATTTCGGTTTGCGCTCCTCCTTCTACAAATATTTCTTTGGTTTCACCTTTTTGTTGAGATAATAAACCAGTAACATATAATTTTCCAAATTGTAATTCTGCTTTTACACCAAAAAGGCTTTGAACGCCGGAAATAAGAGTAGTTGGTAAGGATAATGAAACATTACCTGCTTCTAATTTTTTTAATATTTCATCTTCATAACCGGTATATTCCAATTTCATTTGATTTTCGAAATCGAAAGTAGCTTCCGTATTGTAAGAGGTTGTTAGCTTTAACTTCTCACCGATATTACCTATCACATTTAATTGGATCTTTTGATCGAAGTCGAAGGTGGTGATACTTCTTTGCTCCACAGGAATACGTGGATTTTCTGTTTTTGAAATATTTACTCCTAATGAAATCTCAGCAGATCCTTGAGGTTGAATATCTACCGTATTTCCACCAAAAATTCGATCGAAAGTGGTGTTTTCAATTTTTAAACTTGGTTTCCATGGAGTGGCTTGATCCATTGTTTCCGTATCGAGTTTCTCATCCCAATAATCATCAATGGATTTTTGCATATCCATTTCCATATAATCTTCAATCGACATGGCCATTGGATACCTGAAATAGTAATCGCCGATTTTTTTGACGATAATATATTGCCCGGTAATAGGATCATATTCGATGGTTGTAACCACATTGGATGGGTCCTCAAAATCAATTCTTCCATTTCCGGTGGATAAAGGATCTGAATTGTCATTAAGAGGGAAAGGGAGATCTACATCGGGTGAATCAATAGGAAAAGCATATTCAAAATCAAGCGCAAAGCTATTTGCATAGCCAGAAACTGTTCCCAGGATCAGGCAAGACAAAATCAAAAAAACAACCCTTAGAGTTGTTTTAAGCGTGTACTTATGCGTCAAATTTTAAGCGTTTAAAACCCTGAATCTTCAAGATAGACAATATTAATTAATTTTATCTTTTTCCACCAATAAGGAAGGCTCAATTATCAATAAAACAATTGAGTGAATTAAGCCTGTGAAGCAGGAAACGTAAAGATTGTATCGGTATTGCATAAAGCAGTAATAAAAAGCAACTTATTTTACATAATTTCAAAAAAAGATCACATCTCTTTTAATACATTTTTAATTATTTCCTCAATCGGTGTTTTTTCAGGCATTCGTTTTAATATGATATCGATCGTTTTTTCTACCCGTTTTCTTTCAAATCCTAACACTTGCAAAGCAGACAAAGCTTCCATTCTTAATGCTCTTTGACCTCCATCCATTTGAAGTTGAATTTCGGTATCCTTTTCCATTTTATCTTTTAGTTCAATAACCATACGCTGTGCGGTTTTACCACCGATTCCTTTTATCGATTGTAAAACTGCAACCTCTTCATTTAGCAAGGCTTCTTTAAGATTTTTAGGACCCAAAGAAGATAAAATTATAATGGCTGTAGATGGACCTATACCTGAAACGGAGATCAATTGTTTATACATCACTCTTTCATCTTCTTCCGCAAAGCCAAATAAAGTATGTGCATCTTCACGAATAGATAAGTAGGTGTATAATTTTAAGTTTTCATTCTTTCCGATCTTGTCAAAAGTATGAAGTGAAATATTCACGAAATAACCAACCCCATTACATTCAATAATAACATGAGATGGATGTTTTTCGATCAGTCTGCCATTTAAGTGATTAATCATTTTGAAATTGTTGTTTATAATGAGCATCCATAACTGCAATTCGGGTCATATTATGAATTTCCCGAATAGAACTTCCTAATTGTAGTACATGAAATGATTTATCCATTCCCAGTAATATTGGTCCTATTGCATCTACTTGAAGCATTTCTTGTAAGAATTTATAGGTGATATTTCCTGAAGCAAGGTTTGGAAAAATAAATGTATTTGCTCTTTTTTCAGCAAGTAAAGAGAATGGAAAATTTTCCTTAACCATATCAGGATTCAAAGCAAAATTGGCTTGTATTTCACCATCAATAACTAGTTCAGGTCGTAATGTTTTTACTATTGCAGTTGCCTGTGCTACTTTTTTAGCGCCTTCTTCTTCTGAAGAACCAAAATTTGAAAAGGAAAGAAGAGCCACTCTTGGTTGAATATTAAAACGGCTTACTGTATCGCTAACCAATAAAGTAATATCCACGAGGTCCTGCATAGTTGGTTCAATATTCATGGTAGTATCAGCAAAGAACATCGGTCCTTTATTGGTCATAAGGATATACATTCCGGCAAGTTTATTTACTCCCTTCTGTTTTCCAATTATTTGTAATGCTGGTAGAATTACATCTTTATATTTACGTGTTACTCCAGAAATTGCAGCATCAGCATAGCCATGTTCTACCATCATTGCAGCAAAATAATTCCTTAACTCCATCTGTCTCAAGGCTTCTTTTTTATTAAGGCCCTTACGCTGTCTTTTTTCAAAAATTAATTCTGCAAATTTTTCTTTTAATGCTGAAGTTTCATCTTCATATAGATCAACTATTTCAACATCTTCAAGATCTAAATTGTATTCTTTAATAAGGAGTTCGATTTTTTTCCTGTTTCCCAGTAAAATGGGATGACAAATTCCTTCATCTTTAGCAAGTAATGCTGCTTTAAGAATTGGTAAACTACTTCCCTCCGCAAATACTACCTTTTTAGGATTTTGTTTGGCAATATTGGTTATACTTTGGATCAATTTATTGTCTCTTCCCATACGGTGAATGAGTTCTTCCTTATAACCACCCCAATCCTTAATGGGATTTTTCGCAACTCCACTTTCAATAGCGGCTTTTGCAACAGCGGTAGACACTTCCCAAAGCAATCGTGGGTCATTAGGTTTTGGAATGATATAATCTTTTCCAAAAACGATCTTTTTAGATGAATAGACCACATTCACTTCTTCCGGAACAGGTTTTTTTGCTAATTCGGCAATAGCTTTTACCGCAGCCAACTTCATCTCTTCATTTATCTTTGTTGCTCTCACATCTAATGCTCCTCTGAAAATATATGGAAATCCTAATACATTATTCACTTGATTTGGATTATCAGATCGTCCTGTAGCCATGATCAAATCTTCTCTTACCGAAGTGGCTTTTTCATAGGTGATCTCAGGATCAGGATTTGCTAATGCAAAAACGATAGGATGACTATTCATTGATAGGATCATTTCTTCAGAAACAACATTACCAATAGATAATCCAAGAAATACATCCGCATCTTTTATGGCTTCTTTAAGATCATTAATATTACGTTCCGTAGCAAAACAGGCTTTCGTTTCAGAGAGATCACTTCGGTCTTTTCGAATTACGCCCTTACTATCGAGCATTACAATATTTTCTAATTTAACTCCTAGTGAAAGGTAGATAGTTGCACATGAATATGCAGCTGCACCGGCACCACTGATCACTATTTTTACTTCGCCAATTTTTTTATTTGCTACTTCTAGTGCATTTAAAAGTGCTGCTCCCGAAATAATTGCTGTACCATGCTGATCATCATGCATAATAGGTATATTCAATTCTTCCTTGAGCCGTTTTTCAATAAGAAAAGCTTCCGGAGCTTTTATATCCTCTAAATTAATACCTCCAAAAGTGGGAGAGATCGCTTTTACTACTTCAATAAATTTTTCAGGATCTTCAGCATCAATTTCAATATCAAAAACATCAATGTCTGCAAATATTTTAAATAAAAGACCCTTTCCTTCCATCACCGGTTTTGAAGCTTCAGGACCAATGTTTCCAAGTCCTAAAACAGCAGTCCCATTTGAAATCACCGCGACAAGATTTCCCTTTGCCGTATATTTATAAACGTCTTCTTTATTTTTATCGATCTCCCGACAAGGCTCAGCTACTCCCGGGGAATAAGCCAATGAAAGGTCTCTTTGAGTACTGGTAGGTTTTGTAGGAACGACTTCAATTTTTCCTTTACGACCAGAACTGTGATATTCAAGCGCTTCTTCTTTTCTAATCTTTTCCATTTTCACCAAATTTTAAGGTTGTGAAGGTACAAAAAGACTGTCGTTAGCGTATGACAAAAGAAAGGTTTTGCAGAATTATTATGCACTGATTAAAAATTACTAAAAACACTTTTTTTAAAGTATCGTAAACTTTTTAATTTAGAAGCCGTATAAAAAATTCTAGTTACTATTCTTTACTCGAAAAGCAAGATTTTAATTAGGTATTTATTTTAATTTGGGAGGGTTCACATGATCATTTTTAAACGTCTTATTTTCAGTATTTTACTATTAATTTTCGCCTCTGAACTTAGAGCAAATCCCTTTGAAGGTATTATATATTTCCAAAAGAAAGAAGGTAATAATATTACTTTTTTCAAATATTTTATAAAAGGCGACAAGGTAAGGATAGAAGATGTTAATGAAGAAGGAACCCTAAATGGAATTCTACTTATAGACATGAGTAAAGCATCACTAAAAATGTTGAGTTGTAACTCTCAATTATATATTGACGTCCCAATTTCACCTGAATCTGATAAGCCTGAAGTAAAGATTGAAAGAAGTGGAGAATTTAAAATGATCAATGGGAAAGAATGCGAATTATGGAAGGTTCTGGATACTAAGGATTATTCTCGTTTCGAATATTGGGTAAATAATGGGGATTATCCATTTTTCTCTCCTATGTTGCGGATGCTCAATCGGAAAGATAATATAGCGCTGGCATGGATCAGTCTTTTAGTCGGGGATAACTATTTTCCTTTCTCAGGGATAGAATATTCAAGTACAGGTAAAGAATTAACTCGTCTTGAAGTTATTGAAATACATGAAAAGGATCTCGATACTTCTCTTTTCGCAATCCCTTCTAATTACAGTTTATTCGAACGAAAGATCAGTAACTGATTATTGTATTTTCAGTACTTATCAGTAATGAAATTTCTTCTCCCAGTAGCAAAGGAAAATTTTCTTTTTGATGTCCTGCAGGAAATCCAAAGCAAACCGGAATTTCTAGCGAATTTACATGTTCGAAAACGATCTCTTCCGCTGTTTTTCCATAAGGGACTAAATTGTCATTCATATCTGAAAGTCCGCCAACGATCAAGCCTTTTATCTTAGTCAGGATTCCGCTCAAACTAAAATTTTGCATCATCCGATCGATATGATATAAATACTCATCAAGGTCTTCGAAAAATAATATCGCATCATTCATATTTGGAAGGATTTTGCTTCCATTCAAACTATAAAGGATACTCAAATTGCCTCCATAAAGCTTTCCTTTTGCTTCTCCATTTTTATTTAGAGGATGTGCGTTTATTTTATATTCGGGATAATTGCCTTTTAATACTTCCAATGCTTTTGTAAAAGATTCGATACTCTGATCTTTAAAATTTATTGGCATGGTAGCATGAAGTGATCTGATATTGTTTGCATTTAATAAGCAATGCAATACGCTTACATCACTATAACCTACAATCCATTTTGGATTTTTTAAAAGGGGACTTATATCCAGATCTTTAATAATTCGATGAGTACCATATCCTCCTCTTGCCATCCATATTACTTTTAAAAGAGGATCGTCAATCGCGTTTTGCAGATCTTCTAAACGCTCTTGATCTGAACCGGCAAACTGATGTTCTTCTTTAAAAATATTTTTACCCAAAGTGGGATTAAAACCTTGGTTTTGAAAGAAATCCAGGGAGGCTTCCAATTCTAAGGCACTTATTTTTCGAGCACTTGAAATAATTCTTATTTCATCTCCTTTTTCTAAAATGGGCATTAATTCATTCATATGGAATAAGTCATATAATAATTATCTTTGCGCAAGTTAAAAAAAGCAGCATTGAAAAAGCGATATACGATCACTTCAGCACTTCCTTATGCAAATGGACCACTACATATTGGCCATATTGCCGGTGCATATTTACCTGCGGATATATATGTTCGTTATTTAAGAGGGAAAAATGAAGATGTAATTTTTATATGTGGATCTGATGAACATGGCGCTGCTATTACATTGAGAGCAAAAAAGGAAGGTATTAGTCCTCAGGAAATTGTCGATAAATACCATTGGATGAATAAAAAAGCTTTTTTGGATTTCGGAATCGACTTTGATATTTATCATCGAACCTCAGATCCATTACATCATAAAACGGCACAAGATTTTTTCCTCAAATTGAATGAGAATAATACGTTCACAAAAAAGACAAGTGAACAATTTTACGATGAAGAAAACAAACAATTCTTAGCTGATCGATATATTCAAGGGACATGCCCTAATTGTGGAAATGATAGTGCTTATGGTGATCAATGCGAAAAATGTGGTTCTGCACTTTCTCCAACAGATCTTATTAATCCTAAATCGACCATAAGTGGTAATGAACCTATTTTGAGAGAAACAAGTCATTGGTATCTTCCAATGCAGGATCATCAGGATTGGTTGAAAATATGGATCAATAAAGGAGATCTAGACGGGAAACATCTTCATGATCCTTCCGAATGGAAGAATCAGGTAATTGGTCAATGTAATTCATGGATCGATGGAGGATTGCATGAGCGAGCGATGACACGTGATCTGGATTGGGGAGTAAAAGTGCCATTAAAAGAAGGAGAGGGGAAAGTTTTATATGTATGGCTGGATGCTCCTATAGGATATATTTCAGCAACAAAAGCCTGGGCCGAAGAACACGGAAAAGACTGGAAAGATTACTGGCAATCAGAAAACACGAAATTGATCCACTTTATAGGGAAAGACAATATTGTTTTTCATGCGATCATATTTCCGATCTTACTAAAGCAGCACGGGGATTTTATCTTGCCTGAAAATGTTCCGGCTAATGCTTTTTTAAATTTAGAAGGGGATAAATTATCAACTTCTCGAAATTGGGCGGTATGGCTTCCTGAATATCTTGAAGAATTCCCTGGTAAGCAAGATGAGTTGCGTTATGTTCTTACTGCACTCGCTCCTGAATCTAGAGATAGTGAATTTACATGGAAGGACTATCAGGTTAGGGTAAATAATGAATTACTCGCGATCTATGGCAATTTTATAAATCGGGCATTGGTATTGACTCATAAATATTATAATGCTATTGTTCCGGAGGCAGGTGAATATACCTCAGATGATTTAAATGTTATCGATGAGATGAATTCCTACCCTGAAAAAATATCAGAACTTATAGAGCGATATCGTTTTAGAGAAGCACAGAATGAAATGATGAATCTCGCTAGACTTGGAAATAAGTATTTAGCAGATACCGAACCCTGGAAGTTATATAAAACGGATGAGGAGAGGGTAAAGACCATAATGAAACTGGCCCTTGAAATAAGTGCTAAACTTTCGATATTATCTGCTCCATTTCTTCCACATACGGCAGAAAAGCTTCAAAATATGCTAGCATTAGAGAATCCTTCATGGGGTGATTATTCGAATGAGTTAATGCTTTCGGGTAGTAAAATTAATGCTGCTGAATTACTTTTTAGTCGGGTGGAAGATGAGCTTGTTGAAATGCAGCTTCAAAAGCTTAAAAGAGATAAGATTGAACAAAAAAATATAATTGAAAAAAAGGCGATGATCAATTTTGATGAGTTTACAAAATTAGATATAAGAATAGGCGAGATCCTTTCAGCAATAAAAGTTCCAAAAACGAACAAATTATTGGAGTTAAAGATAAAAGTAGGAGAAGAGACCCGGACCGTTGTCTCAGGAATTGCAGAACATTATGCACCTGAAGAACTAAGCGGAAAAAAAGTGAGTATCTTAATCAATTTGGAGCCTAGAAAAATAAAGGGGATACTTTCGGAAGGAATGATACTGATGGCTGAAAATGCAGAGGGTAAATTAGCGATGATCTCTCCGGATAAAGAAGATATTCCTTCCGGTTCTGTTGTAAAGTAATATTTAAAGCTCGAAGTATGGAGCTCGAAGAAAATACCTGAGACCAGTTTCCTTTATTGGTTTTGGTAAAAGTGAATTTTCATTTCCCCCTGAGCCTGTCGAAGGGTAGATTAACGCCCTTCGACAGGCTCAGGGGGACATTTTATTTAATTATTTTATCAGACTATTTAAATTTTACTTTCATTTTAATAAGCTGAGCCAACATAAATAATTCTTCTTTTTCCTGATGATTTGAAGACAGCTCCATTTGAATCAAAAGATTCTTATGTATCCTTCTGGCAATGTCGCGATGTTCTGAAAGACTCAGTGTTTTAAGATGACTTATATCGTTTTCAATTTCGCTTAAACTTTTGGAATTAAGTGAGCTTTGAATATCCGATTCAGTTTGGTATTTTAATTTAGTGTTTGGATCATTTAACTTATCCATAATAGTAGAAGGTTACCAAAATAAAATAAGCGATGTGCTATCTTATATATAGAAAGCAAAGATACTAAGAATAAAGGATTAGTTGCGAAATATCAATTAAACTTATATAGATATTCATAGTAGAACTTACTGATGATCGGGATCAATAAAAAGTAAATTATGGAAATGGGGACACTATCGAAAATGAGGTAGAGAACAAAGGATTGTATTAAATAAATTATCGGAAATAGAAAGGTAGACCCGGCATATTTTATTGAATCTATAAAATGATCATCGCGGATCGTTTTCTTCAATATTAAACGAATAAGAAAAACAGGTATTAGATTGCTTAACCACGCGACTAACCAAATTGGAAAACAAATAATGATCCTGAAATAAAAGGGCAGTTTTTTATTTAGCTGTCTTTTTTTATCAATTTCCGGGACTTTGCCATCCAGCAAATTTTGTAGCAATATTTTATCTTCTTTAAAATTGAATTTCAGATCCGAACCATGATTTCTGTATTTAAGATATTGATCATGAATTTCTTCATATCCTTCGCTGGGAATGGAGAGTGTGAGTTTTTGCATTTCTAAACTCAACACTTCAAGGAGTTGCTTAGTCCCTTCCAGTTTGTTTGTTAAATAGATATCGTAGAAGGGTTTAACATAAATTGGATGTCCTTTTAGAACGAGAACATTGGCTCGAAAAGCTCTGGGATCGCTATAGTTTAAGCCAATTGGAATGATCTTTAGATCGAGATCAGGATATTTCTCTAGGGCATCAAATGCCATTCTGGCAATTCCTTTTTGTAAAGGTCTGATTCCTAGTTTCATGTTATGATTCCCTTCAGGAAACATAGCTACGGGATGTCTCCCTTCTTTTAAATAGGCGATGCATTTAGCCATTATTTCCTGATTTTTGGCTACTTCTTTAATTCCATCTCTCTGTCTGTAGATCGGGATCATATAAAATAATCCTAAAAGAAAACTTGAGGTTTTAGAACTGAAAACACCCGCCCTTGTTAGGAAAACAGGAATTTTTTTCTGGCTATAAATAATGGAGAAAGCATCAAAAAAAGCGTTCGAATGATTAGAGGCATAAATAACACTGTCTCTCTTTTTTTCTTTATACGCATTGATCACTTCAAAATGTTTCACATAGACATGGAAAGCAATTTCCATGAGCGCACGCATAATATGATAAAATATTCGCCGGATCATTTTGCCATATTAATAGATAGTAGATTTCCTTTAGAATAAATCATTGCTATAATAAATCCTGAAATAATATGCCAAATTCCCCACCATGCGGCAATAAGTGCCATTCCTCCGTTGCCGTCAAACATACCAAAAATGATCACAAGGGCTAATCCCGAATTTTGAATTCCGGTCTCTATACTGATGGTTTTTGCATCTTCTAATGGAAGGCTCATTATTCTCGCAAAGTAATAACCCGATAACAAGGCAATTGCATTATGAATAAAGACGATGTAAATAATATACTCGTAGTACTCTTTAAAGGCATCGATATTTTTGGTAAAGGCCATTAAGATAATGGCTATTAGGATCAAAAAAGAAAAAATGCGAATGGGTTTAATTATCTTTAAGGTCGTCTGTTTAAATTTTGAAGCAAACCAGTAGCCCAATATTAAAGGAAGTCCTAAAATAAGTATTACCGTTTTAAACATGCTCCAATAAGGAATATCAAAATTAAAACTTTGATGCTTTTCTAAATATAACTCACTCCAAAAAGTAAAATTAGCAGGGGTTATTAAAACAGCTGAAAGGGTTGCTATTGCGGTTAAACTTATCGATAATGCGATGTTTCCCTTGGATATGGACGAGAAAAAATTAGAAATATTTCCACCCGGACAAGCAGCAACTAAGATCATTC
>JAHECK010000159.1 GCA_024641785.1 Flavobacteriales bacterium
ACGGAACCGTCTATGCTAATGACACCCAAGTTCCTCTTATTCTTTACGGATGGGGAATTCCACATGGATCGACACATCGTAGAACCCTTGTAGAAGACATCGCTCCAACAATTACTTCCCTTTTGCATACTCAACAAGCGATGGGAACGACCGGAAATCCCATTTGGGAAGTTTGGGAGAAAGAGTAAATTTTAAATTCTTTACATCTCATCTAAAGCATTCTTTGGTATTATAAAAGTAAATACCTCACTTCCAGAATACGCAATTTAGCTGATTGACATCAACATTAATTCTATCTATTTTCGATAAATATTAAATTATTTGATGAGTAAATTTGGCCCCTCAAGTGAAAGAACACACTTATAAGATTAAAAATTGAGTTTTAATTCTAAAAACAATGCCTAATGAAATAGTAATTCCGCAAGAAAAAATCCTAAATAAGATCTATAACATTAGAGATCAAAAAGTAATGATTGATAGCGATTTAGCCACCTTATATGGAGTGGAAACAAAAGTATTAAAACAAGCTGTAAGAAGAAATTCAATTCGATTTCCGGAAGATTTTATGTTCGAATTAAGCCAGGAGGAATTCGATACCTTGAGGTCACAAATTGTGACCTCAAGTTGGGGTGGAACTCGTTATAGGCCAATGGCCTTTACAGAGCAAGGAATAGCCATGCTGTCAAGTGTATTAAATAGTGCAATTGCAGTAAAGGTGAATATTCAAATAATAAGAACTTTTGTTAAAATGCGCGAAATGCTTTTAACACATAAAGATCTTTTAGCTGAATTAGAAAAAGTAAAAGAAAAGCTAGGAGTTAACAGAAAGGATATTGATTTAATATTTAGCTACCTCAAACAACTTGAAAAAGCTAAACATGAAGAAAAGACCCAAAAGGAAAGAAAACAAATTGGATTTAAATTTTAAAAATAATTACGAAAATACCTTTCGATCCGATAAATATTTTCCTTTAAAAGTTAAAAAGAAGAAGTGCGAGGGCCACACAAAACAGCGGGCCATGCGATGGAGTGAATGATCGAATGCGAAAAAACCTTAAAAAGTGGCTTGCCATCTTGGCACGGAGTGACTAATCTTTTTTTTAGGTTTTAAGCATGAGAGCAGGGCGGGGAGAAGCATTGTTTTGTGAAGATTTTGGATACTTTATAAAAAGTATCAAAGAAATTAAAGAAAAGCTAGGAGTTAACAGAAAGGATATTGATTTAATATTTATCTACCTCCAACAACTTGAAAAAGCTAAACATAAAGAAAAAACTCAAAAGGAAAAAAAACAAATTGGATTTAAACCTTAAAATTTAAAATCTACCTATAAAAATTTCTCGCAGTACCTACTCTGAAGCCTTAGCGAAAGAGAAGAAAAAGTTGATAAATCATGAAAAAGTGCATCTGCGAAATTCTTCGAGATCTGTCGGAGTTAAAAAAAAAAATAAAACTTCATCATCGATATAAATACCAACCTTTAAAATCGCAAAATGCGACCTTAAAAAAGTAAAATAAAACGAATAAAAAAGTAACCTTTTAAACTTAGCTATAACTAATAGCACAAAACCTTTTAAACTTAACAATAAACAGCTATATTTCTATCATCAATAAAAGCAAATAAAAAAAACTTGAAGCACATTTCAAATAGCTACATCACCCTGAATAGTTTGCTGTATATGCCTTGCAGCGCTACACTTCAACCTACTGCAGAGTGTTCCCCTTTCGGAATGCTAATGGTCACGCCAAGATTCAAGAGCACCTAAATGCACACTTTTTTCACCCTTTAAAGGATGTTTTTCTGCCTCTTTATTTCTTTTTGGAATGGCTCTTTTTTGAGTTTTCTTAAAAATAAATATTGCTAATAATCTGATTATCAAGTAATAATAAACTATATTAGAGTAGGAAATAGAAAATGCTGTTATATTATTTAAATAACACGCCATGGATGTTCTTTTACTTAAGTCGAATCGTTTTCAAGATCTGGTTCAAAATTTCGAACAGTGGTTAAGAGTCATTGGATACGCCGAAAAAAGCGTGTTAGGAATGCCAAGCTGTATCATAGAAATGCTTCTCTATTTCGAAAATACAGGGTGTTTTAGATTTAGCGATATAGACAATCCAAAAATAATTGAATACTATGCCCATCTCAAGAAACGAGCGAATAAAAGTAAAGGCGGAATATTGAGCAATTCAACATTGAACAAGCATTTACAATCCATCTATAATTTTATTAAATACCTCGATCAAAGCGAAATTCTAAAGCTTCCAAAATTAGAGATTCCCCTAGAACATAAAGAAGAACACAGTATTGCTATTCTTAGCGAAGATGAAATAACGGAACTTTTTAAAGTGAGTTTTCAAGCAAATCCTGATCCCACTTCATCCTTATTAAGCGCTAGAGATCGCGCAATGCTGAGTGTTTTCTATAGTTGTGGCCTCCGAAGAAATGAAGGTTTTCTGCTTAATGTTTCTGATATCAATTTTAAAAGAAGAATTCTTTTCGTAAGAAATGGTAAAAATTATAGTCAACGCATGGTTCCTTTTAATAGAACGAATGCTTTTTATATGGAGAATTATTTGTTAGAAACACGACCTAAATTACTCGATAAAGCAAAGCAAAATGCTTTCTTTATTACACAGCGCGCTCGCCGCATGAAGGGTCAAAGTTTATTGCTTAGATTAAAAATCCTGGCCGACCGAACTCAAAACCAAGAAATAATCGAAAAACAAATTGGTCTGCATACACTTCGGCATTCTATAGCTACCCACCTATTATCAAGAGGAATGAAATTACATATTATATCCGCTTTTTTGGGACATAGTTCTATCGAGGCTACTCAAATTTATACCCACTTAATAGAGGAAGAAAATGGATCTTTTTGAAAATTATTTGATCGAATCTGGCTCAAGCCCGGAAAGTATTAAAGTACTTATATCAAATGTACTTCGCTATCGGAAATTCTTAGACAAAAAAAATATCACAGTCGAAAATGCCGGTTACAACGATTTAATCGCCTATATAAAGTTTCTCCAACAAAATGGAATCAAGCAAATTTCCATACAACATTACATTAATGGACTCCGACATTACTACAACTATTTACGTTTTCACATAAAAGTGATTCGTAAAAATCCTACCGATAATATTCATATAAAGGGAGTGGTTCGAAGCTATATGCACGATCTGTTTAATGAATATGAACTACTTGAATTTTATGCTTCTTATAATAAAGTAGGTAAGTCAAGCCTAAGAAATAAATGCATGCTCGGTTTACTCATTTTTCAAGGATTAAAAAGTGAAGAATTGGCTAAATTACAAGTCACGGATATTAATTTGGATGATAAAAGAATTCACATTGCTTCTTGTAAGCGATCGAATGCTAGAGTTATTGAATTAAAATCATTTCAGGTAGCATTGCTTCATGCATATTTAGAAACGGAAAGAATAGAGATTCTTAATCGCTGGAACAAAGAATCAGATAAACTTTTTATTAGTCTGGGTAATAGTCCTCACTTTAATAATACGATGCAATCTCTAATGAATGACCTGCGTAAATTAAATAGTCGGATTCAAAGTTCAAAACAACTTAGAGCGAGTGTACTCACCATTTGGACCACAAAATACAATCTCAGAAAAGTACAATACATGGCCGGCCATCGCTACGTGAGCTCAACAGAAAGATACCAACTCGGAAACTTTCATGATCTTCAATATAATATTGAGAAATTTCACCCGATTGGATAAGCACTTATCTTTAAAAAACTTCAGATTAAAAATTTCCTACAAATCACACTTACTATTCCAGAAAAAAAAATCAAACGACATTTTAAAAATGCGTCAAGTTCAACATGATCCAAAGGATATCAAGAAAAGCAAATTCAACAACTATTTAAAGGATCTGTAAGATAGCGTTCATAATAGACTCATTAAAAGAAAATCCAATCTTAATAACTAAGTAAAAAATAGCGCTACTTTGTCCTTTTTAGCTCTTAGAAATTGTACTTTTGCCGCGAAAATAATTTCTACATGTCAGGACAAAAAGAAGCAACACTCGAACAAGCAATTGAATTAGGCGTACTTCCCGCAGAATGGGATATGATCAAGGAGAAAATGGGTAGAACTCCCAATTTTACTGAACTAGCAGTTTTCTCTGCAATGTGGTCAGAACATTGCTCCTATAAAAATTCAATAAAATGGTTAAAAACATTACCGAAAGATGGACCTCACATGCTTGTAAAAGCAGGGGAGGAAAATGCCGGCTTGGTCGATATTGGCGATGGACTCGCTTGTTGTTTTAAAATTGAATCGCATAATCATCCTTCAGCTATTGAACCTTATCAAGGAGCCGCAACCGGAGTTGGAGGGATAAATAGAGATATTTTTACGATGGGAGCACGTCCTGTGGCTCAACTGAATTCACTTCGCTTTGGAAAACTCGATACCGATCGTACTAAATGGCATATGAAAGGAGTGGTTAAAGGAATTGGAGACTATGGAAATGCCTTTGGAATTCCAGTCGTGGGTGGAGAAGTATTTTTTGACGAATGTTATGCTACTAATCCATTAGTCAATGCCATGTCGGCCGGAATCATGAAAACTGATAAGATGATCTCCGCTACCTCATATGGTAAAGGAAATCCTGTGTTCATTGTCGGTTCTATGACCGGTAAAGATGGTATCATGGGTGCTTCATTTGCTTCAAAAGAAATCACAGAAGATTCTGCAAATGATCTTCCTTCTGTTCAAGTTGGAGATCCCTTTCAAGAGAAATTATTGATGGAAGCGACGCTGGAATTAGCAGAAACAGATGCCATTGTTGGAATGCAGGATATGGGAGCAGCAGGAATTACCTGTTCTACTACCGAAATGAGCGCCACAAAAGGCTTTGGAATGATCATCGATCTTGATAAAGTACCTACTCGACAAGAAGGAATGTTGCCTTTCGAGATCTTACTTTCAGAATCGCAAGAGCGTATGCTTGTTGTGGTACATAAAGGAAAAGAGAAAATCGTTCAGGATATTTTTGACAAATGGGATCTTCAATGTGCGCAAATCGGTGAAGTGACCGAAGGCGGACGAATTGAATTTTTCCAGGCCGGAATAAAAGTAGCCGATGTGCCTGCTCATGAATTAGTGCTAGGTGGAGGCGCTCCGCAATACGATAGAGAAACAAAAGAACCCGCTTATTATAAAAAGAATTTAGCCTTTAAAATAGCGGATGTTCCGGAGCCAAAAGACTTAAAAGCAGTAAAAGAAATTGCCTATAAATTGATGGCTTTACCAAATATAGCATCTAAAAAATGGGTCATCGAGCAATACGATTCCATGGTAGGAACAGCCAACTTATCTACTAATGCACCTTCCGATGCAGGTCTTGTAAATATAAAAGGAACGAATAAAGCACTTGCTTTTAGTGTAGATTGTAACGCACGTTATGTCTATGGTGATCCTTTTATCGGAACACAGATCGCGGTGGCGGAGGCTGCAAGAAATATAGTATGCTCAGGGGGTGAACCATCGGCAATTACCAATTGTTTGAATTTTGGAAACCCATACAATCCTGAAGTTTACTGGCAGTTTGTAGAAGCCATTAAAGGAATGAGCTCGGCTTGTTTAAAATTTTCTACTCCGGTTACAGGAGGAAACGTAAGTTTCTATAATCAAAGTGAGCAAAAAGGCGAAGCCGTTCCTGTTTTTCCTACTCCAACCATTGGAATGATGGGAATCGTTGCCGATAAAACGAAAACAATGTCGCTCGATTTCAAAGA
>JAHECK010000052.1 GCA_024641785.1 Flavobacteriales bacterium
TGTCCACAGATTTAATTCCACAATCGAGGGTGATCACCACAGAAAAACTCTGATCAATCGCATAATCAACTCCTTTATCTGATAATCCATATCCTTCTGCATAGCGATCGGGGATATAGTACTCGATTTTCTCACTTAATTGGGAAAGAAATTGATATACCATGGCAACAGAACATGTTCCGTCAACATCATAATCTCCAAAAACCAATATTTTTTCTTCCTTTTCAAGTGCGATGACAAGTCGATCAACAGCTTTTCGCATGTCTTTCATTAGAAAAGGATCATGCAATTCTTTAATAGAAGGGCGAAAAAATTGTTTTGCTTGATCAAAACTCTCTATTCCTCTCTGTGCTAATAAAATACCAAGTACTTCGG
The DNA here is from genome assembly GCA_024641785.1 of Flavobacteriales bacterium. GTDB lineage: Bacteria > Bacteroidota > Bacteroidia > Flavobacteriales_D > JAHECK01 > JAHECK01. Next base: position 376 of record JAHECK010000052.1, read on the forward strand.
ATATATTTAATTCACCTGCGATGGCCTTTGCAACCTCCTTATCATAGCTTTTTAAAGTCCAGCGTTTTTGCACAATAGTTTAAAATATAAATTGAATTTATCAAGTTGATTGTAAAGGTGGTCAATATATGGAAAGAATTAATAGGGTGAAATGAGTAAATAGAATTTAAGTATTTTAACGTAGTGGACTTTCATTAAAGAATGCTTTATTTTGTGAATTATTAGAGCCACTTATTCACAGGATTATTATTTTAAGCCCATCATCGATTTTGCTTAAATAGATCAATCATTAAATTTCAAAAGAATTGCGATTAAGAAAACGAATATTATTAGTAGAAGATGACGAAGTAACCGTTGCGCTTACAAGAAGAATGCTAGTAGACGCAGGCTATCGAGTTGATGCTGCTGTCGAATCCGGAAATGCAATTAAATTATTGACAAGTCATATTTACGATCTTGTTATATTGGATATATCTATGCCAACGCTAAGTGGCTTTGATCTTGTTCAACTAATGGAATCCTTTCACATCAATTCTAAAATTGCATTCCTCACTAATTTGGAAGATGAAGAAACCTTAGCTAAGGTTAAAAAAGTGAAAATTAATCGCCTTATTTCTAAAGAAAGGGAGTTGATGATCTTACCTGATATCGTCTTTGAAATACTTGCTTAGAAAAAAGCCCGGACATTAATTCCACCTACATGGATCGATTTTGATTGCTGTGAACTCCTTCCATTATAGTTTGCTGACAATTGAAGATAGCGGGTAATATTCCATTGCCAGGTCAGACTCCAGGTAAGATTTAATCCTGGGCGCAATGTTTCAAGCATTTCTATTTGTGAGGGCGTGTTTTCTGGTCCTGTATAATCAATATTAAGGACTTTAAAATTAGCGAACATGGATCCTTTAGAGACAATATTATATTGTGATTCTAATCCTAAACCAAGTATAGTAGCTGCTTGATCCAGTTCTGCATCTGAGTTGTTTTTCTTGGTTAAATCCCCGTTCAATGAAATCCGAAATGAGGGATTGGGCTGAAATCGAAACTCCGGAACAATGCTTTGGTAAAGGATAGTAAAATTACCTTCAGATAAAAAATTACTTGCGCTATACTCTTCTCCAAAATCACCCGCCAGAATAAGGGTGTATTTCCTAGTAATATTCCATCGTATTTTTATGAAATTTGAAATTTTTCCAATCGTTTGGAAACCGTTTAAAAGCAAGGTTTTTATATTATTATTCAGGTAGGTATATTCTACCGAATACTTTGTATAAGATCGATTAAAGAAGATCGTATTTCGTAAGGTATTGTTATAGCTCATCAATGATGAATCTAAATTCGAATTATAAAAAGGATTATAGGCGATATAGAGTTCATTATTTTGAGTTTTCTTATTTACCGAGTACTGAGTTTGGGTAGAAAAGTGAGATAAGGCTTTTAAGATCCCTTCTTTTTCTCGCCAGACAACTTCAGGATTTAAATTTAAGTTTTGAGAAAACTGCGTATTGTAAGCTCTTACGTAATTATTATTTGGAGTAAATACACGTATATAATTTGCTAGAGCAGGGTTTTGAGAAATAAAGAATTCATTCAGATCCTTTATATTGTCATCATTTAGATCGATCCATTCATAAACCCCAAGACCTTGATTAACTTCCTGATAATAATATTCTCGCAGCTGATCCAGTCCCGATCCTATTTCATAGAAGACATTCCAATTAATACTTCCTTTGGCGGCATTTAGAATGTATTCCAGACGACCCAATAAATTACTTTCGGGTTTCAATGAAATAAGGGAATCATTTTCAATTCGTAATTCACGATAATTTACCCTTGCATTCACACGGTGAACGCGACTTTGTAAATATTGAAATTCAGCTCCAAAATTATTGGCAGTAGTCGCTAAAGCAAGAACATCAAGGGCTTTATAATCTATTCTTTGTCCGCCATAAATTTTCCATTTATTGATTTTTTCTTCAGAAGATTCAACAAAGGCCTTGAAATCATAAAAGCGATAACTCGCTTCAAGAATAGAACCCAAAAAACTTCTTTCATTGTTTTCAAATTCATCTTGCACACCAATGTCGAAGGGTTTTAATTTTAATTTAATTAAAGTTCGATGGCGATAGAAGAAACTTTCTCCGTCGCTTTCATTACTGGATAATAAACTCCCGTTATAATTTATTTTTAGTTTACCGGGATTTAATACTAATGATAGGTCGTTTTTATGTCCAACATATTCATCTCCCATTCTAAAATCTAGATAGGAATAGGTGATATTAGCCCAGGTGTCATTGTAAAATCTTAATCCCGCTTCCCACCATTGTTGGTATACACTATCGTTAATGCTTTTTATATTCCAGTCACGTGTAAATTCAACGCTTCTAAATCGCTCAATAGGTTTAAAATCTTCTGCTACATACTCGTATTCTCCAAACAATTCAATATGGTCTGTTTTTTTTTCGTCTGATGAAAGTTTAAATTTTCTTTTAGCTCCGAAATTGCTTGCCCATGAATTATTCAAATTATTTTCCAAAGAGCTGAATGTATTTGGATCTAGATGAGAATAGGATAATTCACCCATTAATTCGGTTTTTTCATCAGGTTTAAAAATCCCGCCGGCAACGATCATTTGGTGAGAGCTTGGGGCATATAGTTTTCTAACGGGCGCATAATCTCCATTATGGACAATATTTCCATTAATTGTATCAGGGGCCACCCATAAAAAAGTACGGCCATTAGCTGTAAAATCGCCTTGGAGATAATCTCCGGAACCTTGGGGTAATTGTGAAAATGAAAGTTGATAAAAGGCTATTTCAGGATTTGTTGATACAATAAATACCGAATCATAAGCTAAGCTATCGATCATTGCATACATTACTCTGTTTTCATCATATCCTGTGCTATCAATGGCCAGATTGATGGCTTTATAAGTTTGATTTCCGACACTCGATAATAAGGCAATATCGCTTTCGCTTAAACTTTGCTGAAGTTCTTGATTTTTAGAATCTTGCTCGCTATAAACGTTTAAATATAAATTCCCTTTTTTATGATTATAAGTAGTTCCTGCCTGGACAAGCGAACGGAAATAGTTTTTATCTGAATATTGAAATTCGACCGTGATTCTTTTGTCTTTTGTTATTAGTATTTTGGGTGTAAATGAAACTTCTGCCGAATTATAGTCGATAACGTAGTCTTTATTTGAACCACGTTCCAGCAATATTCCATCGATATAAACCCTTTCTGTACCGCTTAATACAACGATGTAGGTTTCGTTTGTTTGACCTACCAGTCGATAAGGACCCTGTAAAGACTCTTGTCCTTGTATCTGATTCCTCGCAAACTTTCCTTTAGAAACTGCTGCTGCACTGGTAAATTCATAGGTGTTTTGCCGCTTATCCTTTTGTAAAAGACTGAAGGAGAGGCCTAAGTTTTTCTTATTGTATTTTAAAAAGTGAGACTTGTTATTGATCATTTCATAATCTCCTGCGATCAATTTAAAATCACTGTTAAAGACCTGAATAAATATTTTATCAAAATCCTGAAGTTGTTGGGTATTTCCTTCGGGTTGAATTGGAATATTATTGTCGGTAATTGACGCGAGGATCTCTATATTTTCAGCAATTTTACCCGAAAGCTGAAGATTGAGGTCTGAATTCACACTTACATTTCTGGTATTTCCTGCGATGATCCCTCTACTTATGTTACCTGATTTTTGCAGGCCATCCATGGCTATAAGACCATTTTCATTTGATGGAACCGTATAAATAAAAGAGGGCTGAGTTAAATTTAATTCTTCATTAATAAGTTGGGTCTTTTTATGGTAAACCGGGTCGAGAAGGCGATAGGAAAAAGTTCGAAAAGATATCTCAACAGAATCAATATTCGAATCAATTGGAAATAAACACAATGAATTTGCGTAATCAATATAGATTCCATCTGGCTTTTCGGGATAAAAAGAGATTGTTCCCGGAATGATCGAAAGACTGTCTAATTTAAGTGTATCAGCAGATTGATGAATCCAGAATGATTTAAAATTTGTACTTGTTTGTGCTTCTATCGGGCTTATAAATGGAATCCCACTGAATAAAAAGAGGAAGAATACTTCTTTCAATAGTTTTCCTTTGGGGAATAAGGAAGAAAATATTTTTACTATTTCTCTTTTCAATTTAATCGTAAATAAGTCTTATATAATACAGTCTTAAACCATATATAGCTTAAAAAAACATAAAATTTTAGAATGCATAAGCTAATTACGTAGTTATTTCAAGAAAAGTATTTAATCAACAATTTATACTTTATAAGTAGCTATCCAGATTATAAAACTTATTATACAAATCATTTATCTTGTCGATGCTAAAAATGGCTTAGTCTAAATTTAGCTTTGGATATGTTAGATATTATTACTTTTCATGCCCAATGCCATTTAACCTCTTTAACTCAAATGAATAAATTTAACATAATTGTCAGTTTTTTTGCTGTGCTTTTCATTAGCGCTTGTAGCGAAATTAGCGAAGAGTCAGTGAATCATCGTACGGCAAATGGTGGAGTACAATATGGCGGAGTTTTTCATAGTAATGAAGTTGAAAATTTCCGAAGTTTATTTCCTCATTCAGTTGGAGATCTTAGTTCTTATAACATTGGCTCTCAAATTTATGAAGGACTTGTAAGATTAGATCAAAAAAACTTAGAAGTAATCCCCGGTTTAGCTAAATATTGGGAAGTTTCGAGTGATGGTTTAGAATATACTTTCACTATTCGCGATGGGGTTTTCTTTCATGATGATCCTTGTTTTTCTAATGGAATTGGCAGAGAATTAAAAGTTGATGATGTAATCTATTCATTGCACAGGCTTTGTACTTATTCTAAATCGATGAATGATTCTTATTATATGGTGATAGATCGAATCGAGGGAGCCCGAGATCATTATAAAATGAGTGAAAATGGGATCAAATCTGCTGATGATGTAAGGGGAATTATTAAGCTTGATGATAAGACTTTTAAAATCAGACTTGTAAAACCTTTTTCCGGATTTTTAAAGGTTTTAGCGACGTCTTCATGTTGGATTTTCCCAAAAGAAGCACTTGATACCTATGGAGAGGACATGAGAATTCATTGTGTGGGTACAGGGCCGTTTAAAGTGGTAAAAATTGTAGAAGATGAGGTTGTTATTTTAGGAAAGAATAAAAAGTATTGGAGAAAAGATACTTTTGAAAATCAACTTCCTTATTTAGATGCACTTAAATATACTTTTGTAAAGGAGAAAAAATCAGAGATCATGGAATTTAAAAAAGGGAATCTGGACATGATTTACCGAATTCCACCTGATGAGATCATTGAATTCAAGATAAATGTTAATAGAGATATGGGTGATTTTATTGAAGATGAATTCACCCTGCAAATCGCACCATCACTTAGTGTTCAGTATTATAGTTTCCAACATTTGAGTGATGTATTTAAAAACTTAAATGTCCGAAAAGCATTTAATTATGCTATCGATAAAGATCGTATAGTAGAGTTTGGACTTCTTGGAATGGGTTTTCCAGCTAATAATGGAATTGTACCTCCTTCTATTAGCGATTATCCTATAGATAGCATTGTTGGCTATGAATATTCACCGGAAAAAGCCCGTCGTTTTCTTGCTAAAGCCGGCTATCCCGATGGTGCTGGATTTCCTCGTTTAACCTTACAAATAAATAGTGGAGGATCTGCAAATATTGGAGTCGCTGAGATCGTCCAGAAAATGCTTTCTGATAACTTAAATGTTTATGTAGATCTTAGTGTTACTAGTCGCTCTCAACACTTTGATAGAGTGGAATCCGGAAAATCTAATTTTTGGAAAGATGCCTGGCTAGCCGATTATTCAGATCCTGAGAATTTTCTATGTCTTTTTTATGGAGTTAATGTACCCGATGATGCGGAAGAAAAATCCTTTATCAATTCAACACGCTATAAAAGTAAAGACTTTGATGAGCTCTACGAAAAAGCAAATATAGAACAAGACCAGGCTAAAAGAATGGCTTTGTATTGTAAAGCAGATCAAAAAGCGATTGAGGATGCGGTAGTGATTCCTTTGTATTATGAAAAAACTGTGCGTCTATTAAAACCCTATGTCAAAAACTTCCCATTAAATTCAATGGAGTACCGGGATTTCGCTCTGGTATACTTTAATTTTCAAGAGTATAATCAGCATTTAAGCCTGGTCCATTAATCAACAAATCTATTTGTATAACTCCTTTTTCTTCTTTGCTTCTATATAAATGATTTAATGAACTTTGCTTTAAGTAAAAAGTAATTCAATCCACCATTAATTTTAATTTATATGATCCTTTTAGTGAGACGAGTCTCAATTTTAATAATTGCTCTGATAATGAGCTCCTGCATTACACAAAAGCAATATGAGGAAATGAATAAATTGGCAAGCGATCTTCAGCTTGAAAATGAGAATTTGCAAACTTCAAATCACGAACTTATTGCTGAAAATAAAGATATAGAAAGGGAAGTGACTACATTAAATGATCGGATAAATAAATTGGCATCAGATACTTTGGCTTATGGCAACTCTTTAAGAAGATTGAATGCTCAATATGATCGCATGATCAATATTCAAAAGGAGTTAGAAGGAAAATATACCAACGGACTTAATCAGCAAGAAAATACCAATAAGGCACTTATTGGGGAGTTGGAAATATCGAGAAATGATCTTTTAAAATTTGAAGATTCACTTAGAAAACTCGAAAGTGAATTGGAAGCAGAAAGACTTAGTCTCGAAAGCTCTCAAGAAGAATTGGCATTAAAAGAACAACGGATCAAAGAATTAAACGAAGTGCTTGAGTTGAAAAATTCCTATATGAAATTGCTTCGGGCTAAAATTGAAGAAGCCTTATTCAGTTTAAAAGGGGAAGGACTAACGCTGGAACAAAAACAAGGAAAGATCTACGTGAGAATGGACGCTTCACTATTATTCCCTTCGGGTAGCGTTATTATGAATGAAAAGGGGAAGGAAGCAATTATTCGTTTGGCTAAATCGATACAGGATCAGCAAGATCTTCAGATCGTTATAGAAGGCCATACCGATGCAGACGCGGTTAATCCGGGAGGAAAATACAGTGATAATTGGGAATTAAGCGTATTAAGAGCTACAACAGTAACAAAAATTATGATTGAAAACAGCAGCTTAGATCCTCAGATCTTAACCGCATCCGGTCAAAGTGAATACCATCCTGTAGATGTAAACGATAAATCGAAAAACAGAAGGATAGAGATCATCTTATCTCCAAATTTGGATATCTTATTTTCGATCTTAGATTCAGAATTAACCGAATAAGAAACGAAGGGTTTCTTCTATATTTTTCACTTTTATTATTTCGATCTTACCATTGTATTTGGCGAGTCCTTTATTGAAGGATGAAATAATAATGCTTTCAAAACCTAGTTTTTCGGCTTCTAAAATGCGTTGCTCGATCCTGGAGACCGGTCTGATCTCTCCTGATAAACCAACCTCTGCACTCATGCATGTTAATGGAGAAAGTGCGATGTCTTGATTCGAAGAGAGAATGGCTGCTATCACGGCCAGATCGATGGAAGGATCATCAACCTTAAGTCCGCCGGCGAGATTTAAAAAAACATCTTTTGCGCCTAATCTAAAACCGGCTCTTTTTTCTAAAACCGCCAAAAGCATATTTAAACGCCGCAGATCAAATCCGGTTGAGCTACGCTGTGGAGTGCCATAAACTGCGGTACTTACCAAAGCTTGCACTTCGATAAGAACAGGTCGTATCCCTTCGGTAACAACGGCAATAGATACACCACTAAGCTCACCTCTATTCTCTGAAATAAGCACTTTAGAAGGATTAGCAACTTCTTTTAGGCCTTCTTGCACCATTTCATAAACTCCCAATTCGTTACTTGCTCCAAAACGGTTCTTTATCGTCCTTAACAGTCGATAGATAAAATTACGATCTCCTTCAAATTGAAGTACAGTATCAACCATATGTTCCAATACTTTAGGACCGGCCAAATTTCCATCTTTAGTAATGTGGCCAATAAGAACTACCGGAGTGTTACTTGTTTTAGCGTACCTCATGAGTAAGGCAGCACATTCACGTGTTTGTGATATACTTCCTGGAGCGGAGTCTAAAAGCGAAGTAGAAAGGGTTTGAATCGAATCGATAATCACAATCTCTGGATCTAATTGCTGAACATGTGCAAAAATGGAGTCAATATCCGTTTCTGCAAGGATGTAACAATTTGGATTTAGTCCTCCAATTCGTTCGGCTCGCATTTTAATTTGCTGTTCACTTTCTTCTCCTGAAACATAGAGCACTTTTAAACTTTTATGTTTTAAAGCTACTTGTAACATCAAAGTAGATTTTCCAATTCCAGGCTCACCACCAAATAAGGTGAGACTTCCTAAAACGAGGCCTCCTCCTAATACTCGATTTAATTCAGCATCGAGCATATCGATTCTTTCTTCCGATGACGATTGGATCGATTGAACTAATATCGGACTTCGATTTTCCTTTTTTAGACCAACGATTTTACTGTCTTCAGGTTTCGAAACGATTTCTTCAATAAAGGAATTCCATTCACCACATGAAGGGCATTTCCCTAGCCATTTTGGAGCTTCGTGACCACAATTTTTACAAAAGAAGGCTTTTTTCAACTTAGCCATTATAGATTGGAATTTCGTATTTTATTAATTATTCGAGTACTTGAATATCCGGGGAGGAAAGGGATCACATCCACTTTTCCTCCATCTTTTAGAACAATATCAGATCCAACTATATAGTTCTTTTCTCCTTTTTTTGCATTTGGATCATAGTCTCCGCCTTTCACCAAAACATTTGGTTTTATGGACTCGATCAATTGTAATGGAGTTGTTTCTTCAAAAATGATCACGGCATCGATAAATGAAAAAGCAGCAAGTAAATAAGCACGATCTTCTTCAGAAATGATCGGACGCTCACTTCCTTTTTCTAACTTTTTCACCGAAGAATCCGCATTTAATCCAATAATAAATCGGTCGGCAAGTTGAGAAGCTTTATATAAATAATCGATATGGCCTCTATGTATTAAATCGAATACGCCGTTAGTAAAAACAGTAGTTAATCCGGCTTTTTGCCATTCATTTTGAGTAGCTAAAAAATCGTTAACTGAGAAGATCTTAGATTGTATTTGATCTGGCATTTACATATTTGTTATAGATAGGCATAAAGATAAAAGAAAGCCCACCTAAAACAATAATCATTAAGGTTTGTGCTGTCCATACGATCCAGCCAAATGCAAGTCCATCAACCTGAGAAATTCCATACAATAATAGAATTTGCATTATACCATATGGGTAGGCACCGATACCACCATTTGTTACAGCAATTGAAATACCCCCTATTACAAATGCGGTCAATATTCCACCAAAAGGAACATGATTAACTTCTGGTAGAGCAAACATGGCAACGTAGAACATGAGTAAATAAAGAAACCAAATGAAAAAGGTATGCATTAAAAATTTTGCAGATTCCTTCATCTTTAGTATTGAATTTATTCCTTCTAAAATTCCGGAAAGGAATACCCTCAATTTTATAAAAAATTTAATTTCTGAACGTTGGATAAATTTAAAAAATAGGAAAGCGATAAGAAGGAGGATGAAACCAAATAGAAATAGTTTTAATGGGTTAATTCCATCAACCATCTTTGTAACAAGGTGACTTAATTTTGAAAGTTGAATTATGATAACAGAAAAGATTAAAACTAAAAGTAGAATCATATCGGCAACTCTTTCGGCTACAATGGTTCCAAAACCTTTATTAAAGGGAATGTTTTCATATTTAGTCATCGTTGCTGCTCTGGTAACTTCTCCCATTCGGGGGATTCCAAGATTTACCAGATAACCGATCATGACGGCCATAAATGAATTTAAAAAACGAGGATGAAAATTTAAAGGTTCCAGTGTATATTTCCATCTATAGGCACGACTCATGTGGCTTAATATGGCCAGAATGATCGAAATAAAGATCCAAAAATAGTTGGCATGACGAAAAGCTTCTTTTATTGAATTAAAATCGGCAGGGGTTAATTTTCGAAAAGAAAGCCATATTAAAAATACTCCAAGCCCTAAAGGGATGAAAATCTTTAATACACTGATCAATTTACTTTTCAAAATGATGATTTTAGACGATTCGTAGTTTCGTCAGGGAAAATGATACTTGGTTTAAAGGTTTTAGCTTCTTCAAAATCGAGAATCGCATAAGAGATAATGATAACCACATCACCTACTGCAACACGTCTGGCAGCTGGTCCATTCAGACATACATCACCAGATCCTTTTATTCCTTTAATAACATAGGTCTCTAATCGTTCTCCATTATTGATGTTTACGATTTGAACTTTTTCACCTTCAATTAAATTAGAGGCAATCATCAGATCTTCATCAATAGTAATTGAGCCAATATAATTCAAGTCGGCCTCAGTTACCTTCACCCGATGAATTTTAGATTTCATCACTTCAATCTTCATTTCGCTTTACATCATTTAATTGAGAGGGCAAAATTATCAAAATAAAATGATATTATCGATCAATCGGATTTCGCCCACTTTAGCGGCTAAAAAAACGCCGGGAGAAGCTGCCTGACTATAATCTTTTATGGGTTGTAAATTAGAAGAATCTGCAAGTTCCAAATATTCAATACGTATCAGAGGATCTTTTTCAAGGTCATTTAATACATTTTGTCGGAGTGTTTTAAATGTTTCCGTTTTATAATTGTCCTTTATATAAAATAATCCTTTGGATAGTTTTAGAGCACTTTTAAGTTGTTCTGAATTCAGTCTTTCATTTCTGGAACTTAAGGCTAGTCCATTGTTGTTTCTTATAATTGGGCCACCAATGATCTCAATGTTTAATCCAAAATAATCAACCATCCACCTTACAACGGCAAGTTGCTGAAAGTCTTTTAGACCGAAATAGGCTCTGTCGGGTTCAACAATATCGAATAAGCGTTTAACAACTTCAATAACACCATCAAAATGACCTTTTCGAAATGCGCCTTCTAAAACATTCCCTAAATTATTTAAAGGATAGGTTTTTTTTTGAACGCCATCAGGATAAATATCATCCACTAATGGGAGGTACAATAAGTCGCAATTTTCATTTTTAAGCAGCTTTATGTCATTTTCTTCGTGACGCGGGTATAGATTATAATCTTTTTGATCATTAAATTGAGTAGGGTTAATAAAAATACTGCAAAGCACAGTATCGCATTGCTCCTTAGCTAAATGTATCAAACTTAAATGCCCCTTATGCAGGCTGCCCATGGTTGGCACGAAGCCAACTGTCTTTTTTTGGGCCTTTAAAAAAGCGATTTCCTTTTTAAGATCTGCCTTATTATGAAATATTTTCAATTAAAATTGATTAAATTATATGTATTTCATGAGCAAAGCTATTTTAAACAACCATAAAAAACGTTATTTTTTCGTAATTTTGTCGAAAATTCTAAGGGGATCAGATGAAAAAGAGAGTATTATTTGTGTCACAGGAGATTAATCCATTTTTACCAGAAACAGAAATTTCAAAAATCAGTCGAACTTTACCGCAACTAACACAAGATAGCGGGAAGGAGATTAGAATATTTATGCCCCGCTATGGCATAGTAAATGAACGTCGACATCAATTGCATGAAGTTATCCGACTTTCAGGGATGAATTTGGTCGTTAATGATAGTGATCATCCATTAATTATTAAAGTAGCATCCATTCCACAAGCTCGGATGCAAGTGTATTTTATTGATAATGAGGAATTTTTTAAAAGAAAAGGCTTCTTGAATGATGATAAAGGAAAGCTGTTTAAAGATTCTGACGAGCGAGCAATCTTCTTTGCAAAAGGAGTGCTGGAGACCGTTAAAAAATTAGGTTGGAAACCGGACATTATACATTGTCATGGTTGGATGGCTTCTTTATTACCACTTTATCTTAAGAAATTGTACGCTGACGACGCTCATTTTATTGATTCAAAAGTGGTTGTTTCAATTTATGGAAATGGCTATAAAGGAAATTTAGATAAGAATTTCAAAAGCAAACTTTCTTTTGATGGGTTCTCAGATGAAGATATAGATGTTGTTTCTAATACTGATTATGAGCACTTAATGTGTTTAGCTGCAGGTAATTCAGATGGAATTGTAAAAATGAGTGAAAATTTAGGAGCTGATCTGGAACAATGTATTGAAAAATCAAACGTTCCTGTTCTGGAAAATCCAAAAAATCGGGATGAAGGTGCGGTTTATTCGGCTTTTTACGATAGTATATTGGAAAATAAAGAGATCATTACTAGTTAATAATTGAAAAGAAAATTGATAAAAAATAGAAATACGCGGCCTCTAATGGCCGCGATCTTTTTACTAGTATTATACCTTAGTTCTTGCAATAAACAAGAGCACGGAGTAGGGGTTGAACTATTTAGCGATAATGAACTCGGAGTGCATTATGTAGATACATTTCAGGTTACTAGCTATTCTAAAACGGAAGACTCTGTAATTTCAAGTGGGCTTGGAACAGTTAACCTAGGGTTTTATAATGATCCTTTTTTTGGGAAGACTAAGGCCGGATTTTATACTCAATTTGAGATTGGAAGCAGTGGTATTGATTTTGGTGATACATTGACTTGTGATTCGATCGTATTGTTTTTAAAACTGGGATCAGGGTCATTGAGTTATTATGGACCAGAAAACAAAGCACTTCGTATTAATGTTCAACAAATTAGCAGGGGTGAAACTTTTACTAAGGATGATTCTTATTATACCAACTCATCACTTTCTTTAAACAGATCAAGTCTGTTAGACCCCAATTTTAACAATTTAATTGAGCCGAATTTTTTTGATACTGTTTTTTTAAGCAGAGATTCAAATTTTACTGTTTTACAAATTCCGGGCGTTATTCGTCTCAAGCTAAAAACTTCTTTCGGACAGGAATTACTAAATCTTAACGGGACAAGTGTACTTGAAAGCAACGATAATTTTTTAGAAGAATATAAAGGGCTTTATGTGAGTGTATTAGGTGAAGATGGTGAAGATATTTTATATATTAATATGGCTGATTTTGCGACTACCCTTATGATCTATTATAAGGAAGGGAGCGACCAAGAAGATGATGAATATAAATTTATCATTGATAATTATTCCGCTCATTTTAATTCATTTGAGCATGATTATGATCAAAGCGCTTCACTTAGATTAAAGGCTGTTTTATTGGATTCAAATCTAGGAAATAATTATTTTTTCAATCAGTCAGGTGGCGGTTTTCAAACGTTTATTGATTTCCCTACTCTGGAAAGCCTAAGAGATTCACAACTTTACATTCCAGTAAATAAAGCTGAATTAATCCTTCCTGTTGAACCGGGAAGTACTAAAAAATATGCCCCACCAAATCAACTTTATATTTTTCGAATTAATGATGAAGGGGAAGAAGAACTTATTCTTGATCAATATCTAGGTACTGGTCATATCGATGGTTTGTATAATGCCGAGAAAAATCAATATCGTTTTAATATTATAAAACATGTGCAAGCTGTTTTAAACGGAGACATAAATGAAAATGGTTTAGTGATTAAGACAGCCAGCCCGGGGAGTACTCCAAATAGGGTTATCATAAATGGAAATAAGGCAGATACAAGTATGGGACTTCTGCCAATGAAATTGCGATTATATTATTCTTCTTTAATAGTTAATTAAGTATGTGTGGAATTGTAGCATATATCGGTGAAAGAGAAGCTTACCCAATTATCATAAAGGGACTTAGAAGACTTGAGTACCGAGGTTATGATTCGGCAGGAGTAGCTATTATTCATGATAAGGAACTTGTCGTTTATAAAAAGAAAGGCAAAGTAAATGACCTTGTAGAATTTATCAGTGGAACTAAGGTTCATGGTGATATTGGGATAGGTCATACTCGATGGGCAACACATGGTTTGCCAACGGATGTGAATGCTCATCCTCATTTATCTGAAGACGGAAGAATAGCTATAATCCATAATGGGATCATTGAAAATTTTAATACCATTAAAGAGGAATTACTGACTCGCGGATGCACTTTTAAAAGTGAAACGGATACTGAAGTATTAGTTCAGTTTATTCGTGAAATTCAAAAATCTGAAAATGTTTCTCTTTTTGAAGCCGTTCGAATTGTACTAAACGAAGTTATTGGAGCCTATGCAATTGTTGTTATTGACAAGGATAATCCCGATCAATTGATCGCAGCTAAGAAAAGTTCTCCATTGGTTGTAGGAATTGGTGAAAACAACGAATTTTTTCTTGCATCAGATGCCACACCTATTATAGAATACACACAAAATGTAGTTTACCTTGAAGACGAAGAGATCGCTATTCTTGACCGACATAAGGGTTTTAAACTAAAGAATATTAGAAATCAGGATCAAAATCCAATTATTCATAAGCTTTCTATGCAATTAGAAGCTATTGAAAAAGGAGGCTATGATCACTTTATGCTAAAGGAGATCTATGAACAGCCAAAGTCTGTTCGGGATTGTATGCGAGGGCGTCTTAATCTTAAAAAAGGAAGTATTTCATTAGGAGGAATCTCTGAGTACGAGAAAAAACTGATCAATGCAAAAAGAATAACAATTACAGCCTGTGGTACTTCATGGCATGCGGGTTTAGTTGGAGAATATTTATTTGAAGACATCGCTCGGATCCCTGTTGAAGTGGAATATGCTTCTGAATTCAGGTATAGAAACCCCATTATTTATGAGGATGATATTGTTATTGCAATATCACAATCCGGCGAAACTGCTGATACCCTTGCAGCAATTAAAATGGCAAAATCTAAGGGAGCAACCATACTGGGAATTTGTAATGTGATCGGATCTACCATTGCAAGAGAAACAGATGCCGGATCTTATACCCATGCAGGTCCTGAAATTGGAGTAGCTTCTACTAAGGCATTTACAGCACAAGTTACTGTGCTCACACTAATGGCTCTTCAAATTGGATATAAAAAAGGAACCATTTCACAATCAGAATTTAATCGTCTTTTAGTCGAGCTTGATCAAATACCTGATAAAATATCGAAAGCTTTAGAATTGAATGATCAAATAAAAGAAATAGCGACTATTTATAAAGATCATCCTAATGCATTGTATTTAGGAAGAGGTTATGAGTTTCCGGTTGCGCTTGAAGGAGCGTTAAAGCTTAAAGAGATATCTTATATACATGCTGAAGGCTATCCTGCAGCTGAAATGAAACATGGACCTATCGCATTGATCGATGAGGCAATGCCTGTGATTGTTATCGCATCAAAAGGACCATTATATGAAAAAGTAGTAAGTAATATTCAAGAGGTTAAAGCAAGAAAAGGTAAGATCATCGCTATCGTTACTGAGGGTGATACACAAGTAAGAGCGATGGCCGATCATGTTATTGAAATACCTCGGGTAACGGAAGGTCTGTCTCCTTTGATCTCGGTTATTCCTTTACAACTATTATCTTATCACATTGCTGTGCTGAGAGGTTGTAATGTTGATCAACCCAGAAACTTGGCTAAATCAGTAACAGTAGAATAGAGATTTTTCACTTTTATTGAATTCGTTAATTTGTATTTTTTCTGTTTTCGTAACAGTAATATGCGGGTCTAAAATCCAAATTCCTAAAAAGATGGTTGTCGTGATAGAACTATGGTTTTGAGCTTATTTTAGAATGGACTAAAACAGTAGATTTATTACAATTTTTTCATTGGGATCGCTTCAAATTTAAATCCCTGTTTGGAAAAATGGCTTAGGATTACCGGCAATGCATTCAACATGGTATTAGCCGATTTAAGACTGTCATGAAAAACGATAATTGAACCATTCTTGGCGTTTTTTATAACGTTTTGAATGCATTTCTCAGAATCAACTTTTGGGTCAAAATCACCTGAAAGCACATCCCACATTATAATCTTATATTTTTTATTAATCAATTTACTTTGAGACTTTGTTATCTTACCATAAGGTGGTCGATATAAATTAGAGTCGATGTGTCTACTAGCTTCGATTAGATTGCGGAAGTAAGTTCTGTTATTCGTTTTCCATCCATCTAAATGATTGAATGAATGATTTCCACAGGAATGTCCTTTTTCCATTAAAGAGCGATAAATGTGCGGATGTTTCTTTACATTTTCTCCAACACAAAAGAAGGTTGCTTTCGCATTAAATTTCTCTAAGATATCGCAAGCAGAAGTTGTTACCTCAGGGATAGGTCCATCATCAAAAGTCAAAAAAAGAGTAGGAGCCTCTGTTGGGAGGCTCCATACTAGATCTTTGGCCAATGGCCGAATAATGTCTGGTGTTCTATTTAAGTAAAAACCCAAATTCTGTTATTAAAATCTCGCTTTAATCGATTTACGGTTCTTAGCCTCCGTAATCTCATTTAGCTTTTCATTTACCATCACATTCATAACTTCAGCACGAGTACGTAAGGAATCCCCGTATTCACCCTGAGGGTATATTAATGTTGTTAACTGAACAAATCGCTGTAACATATAATTAGCAATTTGCATTTCCTCTTGTATTGAGGAAATGTGTCCAAGATCAAGCGACAGATAATAATCTATTTCTTCTTCATAGCGACTAAAAAGTGTATCCGTCAATCCATTTGCTTTTTCAAATTCGCCTAATTCATAATATTCCTCGATCGTTGGTAATAATACTCTTGAATAAGGTACTGTTCTGTCAGGCATTACTTCCAGTGATCGATCGAGGGCATTTATAGCTCTTTCATTATCTCCTTCAGTCATTAAAGCATCTGCTAAGTTGCTGAATTGAAGTCGCAGATTCGTTGTCATTCGAATATTATTCTCATCCATATAGATATTCTCCTTATCCATATTCCCCCATTCGAATTTCTCCATCATGTTTTCGTACATGATATCTGTTGCTACTCTTCCTGATAAATTCGCATTTGAATTAACCGTTTTAATCGGCACTAATCGGTAGGCAAGTCCTTCAAGTTGAAAGAAATCCTGTAGGTTTAAATAAGCATCTGAACCTGTAGTTACTGCAAAATAAACCGGACGATTCCAGTCATTCTCGGCAAGTAACAACAACAACATCAATTGGTTTTTAAGAATATAGCTTTTGTTTATCGACCATTGAATGCTTTCTACAATTTCGGAAGAATCAGTAATACTAACTGTTCCATTTGAAATCACTTTATCTTTATTTACAGCGATCTCGAAATTTTGGGTTGGGATATAAGGTAGTTTTTCCCCACCACCTACAGGCAATGTATTGTTATCATTCATAACAAAGTTCATCGCTTGTTTAACGTCAATATATCTGCCTTCTAATCGAGGATCAGGATTTAATAAAACCACATCTCTTGTACCTTGTCGGTATTTAACTTCTTCTACGTTAAAAGGGACAGGATCAGAATCGTATGCTTTCCTTCTCATTTGATCGATATACCAATCCGTATTTAAGAGACTTAAATTTACAATTCGAATATCTGTTCTATATCCTTCTACTTCCTGGGCGTACCAAAGAGGGAAAGTATCATTATCTCCATTTGTAAATAAAATTGCATTTGGAGCACAGGATTCAAGATAATCTTTTGCAAAATCTAATGCAGTTCTTCGCTTGGCTCTGCTATGATCATCCCAGCCGTCTTTTGCCATTAAATAAGGAACTGACAAAGTAAACAAGAAGATAAATACAGCTAAAATTTTATTGTTTTTAATGAGATCTCCTACCAACATTGAAACGAATATGGCGAGACCGCCAATAATAGAAAAATAGAAAATGGTATATGAAAATGCGTGATCATCACTGGAAATAATTTCTAATAATAATATTAGAAGTCCTAGTGAAGCAGGATAAGCCAATACTTTTATCAACTCTTTCTTTGATAGCGAAAGCGCCATGTCGAATAAGGCATAAACTCCAAGACCTATCCATATCGCAAAGGCATAAAACGAACCTACATAGGCATAATCCCGCTCTCTGGGTTGCATTGGATATTGATTCAAATAAATAACAATAGCCAGTCCGGTAAGCAGGAATAATAGCGCTACAATACCAAAGTTTTTAGGATCCTTAATGAGTTGATAGACCATTCCCAGCAATGCGAGCAAAAGAGGCAAAAAGTAAAAGTGATTTAGTGCTCGGTTTCGTGTAAAAGTTTCAGGCAAATTATTTCTATTTCCAAGCCTTTCTGCATCGATCATATCAACACCACTTAGCCAGTTCCCGTCTAATATATTACCATGTCCTTGAACATCATTTTGTCTGCCCACAAAATTCCATAAGAAATACCTTCCGTACATCCAGTTTACTTGATAGGAGAAGAAATATTTTAAATTCTCACTAAACTTTGGTTTATTGATTATGGTTGGATTTCCTTGATTATCTCTAGTACGTATAGGAGTTCCTTCGAATCCCGACCATTTTTGATATTCTCGAATATGATGTGCCTGAGAACTATACATTCTCGGGAAAATTGTAGTGAAATCGGGGTTATAATTATATTCCGAATTTTTCTTTGGATCTTTAATTACATATTCATTTCCAATCTTATATCCTTTCGTGCTGTTCGCTTCTAAATAATTATTAGCATCAAATTCAAATTGAAAATCTTTAATAACCTTATCATTATTATCTAAAATAGTGTAAGCTTTCATCCTAACAGGATTACCATCACTTCTTGGGTTATTTAGATCGATCGGACTATTAAAATAGGGTCCGTATAAAAGGGGGCGATCGCCATATTGTTCTCTATTCAGATAAGATTGAAGTGTAAATACATCTGATGGATTGTTTTCGTCCATTGGTGGATTTGCATTAGAACGAACTACTACTACAAAGATCGTTGAATAACCAATTAATATTACAAGCACACTTAGAATGGCGGTTTGTAATAATGGACGTTGTTTTTGCTCGGCATACCGAAGTCCAAAAAAGAACAAGGCTATTAATGAAATGGCATAAAAAATAATACCGGAATTAAATGGAAGACCAATCGCATTTACAAAAAGCAATTCAAATTGAGCTGCTAGCCAAACTGATTTCGGGATAATGATCGTTTGAACAAAACCTAAAATAAGAACCGAAATAACTAAAGTCCAGATAATTCCTTTTAATGAAGGCTGATGTCTTTTAAAATAATAGACCAATGCGATAGCCGGAATTGCAAGCAGGTTCAAAAGGTGAACTCCGATAGATAATCCCATTAAATAAGCGATCAAGACGATCCATTGATTTTCTTTTCTTCTGTCGCTCTCTGCATCATATTTCATGATGGCCCAAAAAACAACAGCAGTGAATAAAGAAGACATAGCATACACTTCACCTTCTACTGCCGAGAACCAAAATGAATCCGAAAAAGTATAGGCAAGTGCTCCGATTACTCCGCTAAAAAGAATAGCTAACTTCTTGGCATCAGTCATTTCTTCACTAAGGGAAGCTAATTTTTTCCCAAAAGCGGTGATGGTCCAGAACAAGAATAGAATAGTAAATGAGCTACTTAATGCAGATAATACATTAACAGAAGCAGCGACATACTCTGTTGGCATAAACATGGAAAAGAAGCGAGCTAAAAGCATAAACAATGGCGCTCCGGGAGGATGGCCAACTTCTAGTTTGTATGCTGAAGCAATAAATTCACCACAATCCCAAAAACTGGCTGTAGGTTCGATCGTTGAAATATAAACG
This sequence comes from Flavobacteriales bacterium, assembly GCA_024641785.1. GTDB lineage: Bacteria > Bacteroidota > Bacteroidia > Flavobacteriales_D > JAHECK01 > JAHECK01. Next base: position 20,063 of record JAHECK010000052.1, read on the forward strand.
AATGATGCGATAAAGAAAATCACCCAACCGGTGATTACATTCCATTTTTGATAATTCATATTCAGAGTTGTAAAAGATCGGAGCTATAAAAAAACAGCTTTCCCATTTTAAGAGGATAAAGATAAACGAATTTGACTTTTTGCATAGTTAATATTCAGCTTTAATAAATATTAACATCCATATAGCAAATCTCTTTTTAAAAATAGTTTACAAAAAAAGGCTGTCTTATGACAGCCTTAAAATTCTATACTATAACAATGACTATCCTGCTAATGCTTCAGCTCCACTTACTATCTCCAATATTTCATTAGTGATAGAAGCTTGACGAAGTTTATTATAGGTAAGTTTCAGTGTTTTAATCAATTCTTCTGCATTATCAGTTGCCTTATGCATTGCTGTCATTCGAGCACCATGTTCGGCAGCGAATGAATCCAATAAAGCTTTAAAGAGTTGAACTTTTAAAGAATTTGGAATTAAATCCTCTAAAATTTCTTCTTCATTTGGTTCAAAAATATAATCAGTGTTTGTGACAGCACTATCTACATTTAATTCGATCGGAAGAAATTGTTCTTCTTTTAGAATTTGAACACCAGCATTTTTAAAGCTATTATAGACTAGGATTACCTGATCGAATGTTCCATCACGATAGGCTTTCATAATCTCTTCGGCAATTAGTGAAACATTCTCAAAGTTTAGATCATCAAAAACACTATGAGGATTTTCAGGAAAATTTTCAAGATTTCCTTTATGTTTTCCTTTTAATGCATCATTTGCTTTTTTCCCAATCGCAAAAACGCTTACATCCGCATTTCTATATTTTAGAATGAGATGATTTACTTTTTTACTAACATTTGCATTGAAGGCACCACATAATCCTCGATTTGAAGAAATAGCAATTATTAAAACGCGCTTATTTTCACTTTCTTTTGAGTAAACACTTTCAGTTTCTGCGGTATTCGAACTAACATTTTGTATGATCTTACTCAATTTTTCGGAATAAGGTCTCATCTGCTCAATTGCGCGCTGAGCCCTTTTGAGTTTAGAAGCCGATACCATTTTCATGGCTTGAGTGATCTGCTTAGTCGAATTAACCGAAGTAATTCTGATTCGTATTTCCTTTAAATTTGCCATGTTGCAAGTTTAAACAAGGGAGAAGGAGTAACTTCTCCCATATTTTTTATTTTTTATACTTTCCTGTAAGTTCTTTTACTACTGCTTCAATAGCTGATGTTGCTTTTTCAGATAAATTTCCTGAAGCTAGATCATTAAGCGCATCTTTATGCGATCTTCTCATAAAATCAAGAAATTCAACTTCAAATTCTCGAATGTCTTTAACCGGAACATCCATCAAAAGACCTTTCACACCACAATAGATAATTGCGATCTGATCTTGAACAGGAAGAGGTGAATTTTGTGCTTGTTTTAATATTTCTACGTTTCTGGCACCTTTGTCCAATACAGCTTGAGTAGCAGCATCTAATTCAGATCCAAATTTTGAGAAAGCTTCAAGTTCACGATATTGCGCCTGGTCGAGTTTTAATGTACCGGCAATTTTCTTCATCGATTTTATCTGCGCGTTTCCTCCAACACGTGATACCGAAATACCTACGTTGATCGCCGGACGAATACCTGCAAGGAATAAAGATGATTCTAAGAAGATCTGACCATCGGTAATTGAAATTACGTTGGTAGGAATATATGCTGATACGTCACCTGCCTGAGTTTCGATAATCGGAAGGGCAGTTAATGAGCCTCCACCTTTTACCAAATGCTTAATGGACAAAGGAAGATCATTCATTTGCTGAGCAATCTCGTCTGTTCCATTGATCTTTGCAGCACGTTCCAATAATCTGGAGTGTAAGTAGAAAACATCACCCGGATATGCTTCACGTCCTGGAGGTCTTCTTAATAATAATGATACCTCACGATATGCGATCGCTTGTTTTGATAGATCATCATAGATGATCAATGCAGGGCGACCAGTATCTCTAAAGAATTCTCCAATGGAAGCACCTGCGAAAGGAGCATAGAATTGCAGTGCAGTAGGATCGGCAGCCGGTGCAGAAACAACTACAGTATATTGCATTGCACCTGCATTTTCAAGTGTTTTTACAATACTTGCAACCGTAGATCCTTTTTGACCTGAGGCAACATAAATACAGTAAACCGGTTCACCTTTATCGAAAAATTCTTTTTGGTTGATAATTGTATCGATCGCAACAGTAGTTTTACCAGTTTGTCGGTCACCGATGATCAACTCACGTTGTCCACGTCCTACAGGGATCATGGC
>JAHECK010000053.1 GCA_024641785.1 Flavobacteriales bacterium
GGCTTTAAAGTATCATGGTGGAATTGCATTAACTGAACTAACAAAGGAGAATCTTGAAGCACTTAAAAAAGGATTAGCAAATCTTGATAAGCATATTGAAAATATGCAAGGATTTGGATTACCTGTTGTTGTCGCTATAAATAAATTTATAAGTGATACAGACGCAGAGGTTCAGTTGATAAAAGCACATGTTGAAAGTAAAGGAGAAAGAGCAGAAGTCTCTGAAGGCTGGGAAAAAGGAGGATTAGGGACAATGAAACTTGCTGAAGCGGTTGTAGACGCGGTAGCTAAATGCAAAGGCAAGTACAAGCCAACTTATGATTGGAATAGTACTATTGAAGATAAGATCCACTCATTAGCAACCAAAATATATGGAGCTGATGGAGTAGAATATGCTTTGAAAGCAAAAACGCAATTAAGAAGGATCAATCAATTAGGAATGGATAAATTGCCAATATGTATGGCAAAAACCCAGAAATCATTATCGGATAATGAAAAATTGATCGGCCGTCCTAAAGGCTTTATTATTAATGTAAGAGAGTTTGAATTTGCTGCAGGTGCAGGATTTATAATTCCGGTAACTGGTGCTATGCTTAGAATGCCTGGTTTACCTCCGGTTCCGGCTGCTGAAGGAATTGATATTAATGATAAAGGAGTTATTTCTGGCTTATCTTAAATCTTTAATAAAAACAAAGCTTAAGGTCAAAAGGGGCTCTCTGTTAGGAGAGCCCCTTTTTTACCACTGAAACACCATGCACTGAACGTGCAAGAAAAAAATCTTATAATATCGTGGTAGGGCAAACATATTCTGAAAGCGGAATATCCGTTTCGCGAATAGCATCTAGTCCGCCTTCAATATTTATCAATTTGGAATAACCGTTATTTTTCAAAATAGAGATCAGTGAAGCTGAACGATATCCGGTAAGACAATACATATAATAAGTCTTATCTTTATCAAGTTCATTTATATGATCCTTAATAGTATCAAGAGTGAGTACTTCACTTCCCATTACATGTTCTGATTCATATTCTGATTTTCTGCGTGTATCTATTATGTTTACTTCCTCGTCTGCATCTATCAGTTTATCTAATCGATATGCCGAAATAAATTCGATCGAATCAACCGGATAACCACTGTCTTTCCATTCTTTGATACAGCCTTGTAAATATCCAACGGTATTGTTGTAACCTACTCTTGCTAAACGTGTTATCGCCTCATCTATACGCTCTTCTTCAACAATTAAAACAATTGGCTGATTTAGATCTTCGATCAAAGTTCCAACCCAGGAAGCAAAATTTCCATCCAATCCAATATTTACGGATCCAGGAATATATTCTTTTTGAAATAATACATGCTCCCTTGTATCGAGAAGCAAAGCTCCATCCTTCATTAGTTTATTTACATGTTCTGGATCCAAAGCGCGTCGTGCATGCTCTAAAATAGTATCTAAACTATCATATCCACCTTTATTTAACATGGCATTTTTTGGAAAGTATTGAGGAGGTGTAGCTAATCCATCCAAAACTTTTTCAATAAATTCGGCTTTACTCATATCTTGTAAAGCATAGTTGACTTCTTTTTGATGACCTAGTGTATCAAAAGTTTCTTCGCTCATTAATTTTCCGCAGGCAGATCCGGCGCCATGATTAGGATACACTATAACATCATCATTAAGGGGCATTAATTTATTTCTCAATGAGTTGTATAAATGACCTGCTAGATCTTCTTGTGTTAGATTAGATTTAACAGCAAGATCCGGACGACCAACATCGCCTATAAACAAACAATCGCCGGTAAAGACACAATGTTGTTTTCCTTTTTCATCAAAAAGAAGGAAAGATGCTGATTCCATAGTATGACCGGGGGTATGTAGTAACTTTAATGTTAGGTCACCTATTTTGAACTCTTCATTGTCTTTTCCAACATGAATATCATATCCGGCTTCAGCTCCGGGTCCAAAAACGATGGGAGCTCCTGTTTCACGATGTAAATCAATATGACCGGAAACAAAATCTGCATGAAAATGCGTTTCAAATATGTATTTTAATTTTGCTTGATCTTCTCTTAAGCGATCTAAAATTGGTTTCGGTTCTCGCATTGGGTCGATAACAACAGCTTCACCATTTGATTCAATATAGTAAGCAGCCTCGGCCAAACAAGTGGTGTAAATTTGTTCAACTTTCATTTTTCTAGTGTTTGTGGTTAATAGAATAAGTCAAATATAATAGCAAGAGAATTGATAGTATGTAACGAAGGTTACAATTCATAGTGACTTTCATCAAATTTTGTTTTATTTTGAAAAGATGTTCCTAAAGCGCATTAATTTGTTTTATTTTCATCATCAATCTAACCGATTATATTAATTCATGGCATTGAACTCCGTAATATCCTGGTTCGTTAAAAAGCGCATTCATCAGATTGAACTTTTTAAAAAGTATCCAATTGAAGTTCAGGATGAATTATTAATGCGATTGATCAGGTCTGCACAATACACTGAATGGGGAAATAAGTATAATTATAAAGATATTTCGAGTGTAGAAGAATACAAAAGCCGGTTTCCTGTTCAACGATATAAAGATGTTTTGCCTTATGTTTTGCGAATGCAGGAAGGTCGGCAGAATTTACTTTGGCCAAATGAAATTCGATGGTTTGCCAAATCATCAGGGACCACTTCAGGAAAAAGTAAATACATTCCTGTGAGCTATGAATCGCTTGAAGAATGCCATTTTAAGGGTGGAAAGGACTTGCTTTCACTGTACTTTGATAAGCATCCAAATGCAGATGCGCATAAAGGTAAAACATTGGTTATAGGGGGAAGTAAATCGGATATAAAGGATTCTGACGGCGCATATATTGGTGATCTTTCGGCGATAATTATGGATAATCTGCCTATTTGGGTTGAGTTAAAAAGAACTCCTTCATTGGATATAGCTTTACTGGATGATTGGGAAGAGAAGCTTGATAAAATGGCGCGGACTACAATCGGAGAAGATGTAAGCGTAATATCCGGTGTTCCATCATGGACCCTAGTACTGTTAAAACGAATTCTTGAAATTACAGGGAAAAAGAATATCCGTGAGGTTTGGCCTAATATTGAGTTGTTTATGCATGGCGGAGTAAATTTCGCTCCTTATCGGCAACAATTCGAAAACCTGATCTCAGGAAGAATGAATTATGCAGAATCGTATAATGCATCTGAAGGTTATTTTGGAATTCAGGATCGATTGCATTCAGATGAGCTCTTACTGATGCTCGATTACGGTATTTATTATGAATTTGTTGTTGCAAGTGAATGGGATAAAAAAAACCCTCAAACCATAAGCTTAAAGGATGTAAAGAAGGGAGTGCAATACGCAATGGTAATCACTACTAATGGAGGATTATGGAGGTATATGATCGGGGACACCATCATTTTCACTTCAGTCTTTCCTTTTAGAATTAAAGTAAGCGGAAGAACAAGTCATTTCATTAATGCTTTTGGTGAAGAATTAATTATTGATAATGCAGAAAAAGCCATTGAAAAAGCGGCGAATCAAACAGGAGCGATAATAAATGATTATACCGCCGGTCCGGTCTATATGAGCGAAGGGAATACAGGAGCACATGAGTGGTTGATAGAATTTGAAATAAAACCCCGGAATATGGATTCGTTCATTCGAATATTGGACCAGGAATTAAAAAATCTGAATTCTGATTATGAGGCTAAAAGGACCAATGATTTTACGCTTCAATTACCCATTGTAAGAAGTTTGAAAAAAGGCATATTTCACGAGTGGTTAAAATCCAAAGGTAAGCTAGGAGGGCAACATAAAATACCAAGACTATCAAATTCACGTTCATTTATTGAAGAGTTGTACGAAATAAAAATCAATGTATAAATGAGCATATTATTATTTATTAGTCTGTTCTTTTCAATTCAGGATTATACTCCCGCCTTTGAGTTAGATGGATCTGTTGATCTTATATATCGCGATAACCTGGATAATTTATACTTAGTTAATGATTATACGATCAAAAAGTATAGCCCGAAAGGGGAATTGATGTTTAGCTATTCAGATAATTATCTGGGAAAAATCAGTTCCCTTTCGATAGGTGAAGGACTAAAAGTATTAGTGTATTATCAAAATAATGCTCAGATAGTCGTTTTAGATAATAGCTTGTCACAATTAACCCCTGCTGTAGCACTCAATTTTTATAATTTAGGTAGGGTATCACTGGTATGTTCATCTTCACAAAATCGTTATTGGTTCTTTGATCCCATGCAAGGTGCTTTGATACGAACTACAAATACATTCAGTGAAGTTTATAACAGTGGTAACTTAAATCAATTACTAGGCTTTGAAATCACTCCTAACTTAATGACAGAGTGGGGTAATACCTTGTATTTAAACGATCCGAAACAAGGCATACTTGTCTTTGATATTTTCGGGTCCTATAAAAAAACAATTCCATTAAAGAATATTGATAATTTTCAAATAAGTGAGAATGGGATTTTCTTCATGGAAAAAAATGCCTTTTTCTTCTATGATTTCACATCATTTATTATACAAGAAATTAAATTACCCAGGTCGGATGCAAATAAAGCGCTGATATCCAATAAAATGCTTTATATTCTGACAGATTATAGTGTTAATGCTTTTAATCGAAATACATTATAAATACACTACGTATTTGGGTTGAACTTTGTATTTTTATTCGCTCTAAATTATTACATATGCATATTGCTATTGCCGGAAATATAGGATCAGGAAAAACTACTTTAACTCGATTGCTTGGAAAACATTATAAGTATGAACCTCACTTCGAGGATGTGGAAAACAATCCATATTTAAATGATTTCTATAATGAAATGCAACGATGGTCATTTAACTTACAAGTGTATTTCTTGAACAGTCGGTTTCGACAAGTAAATAATTTTAGAGAATCTGGAAAAAACGTAATTCAAGATCGAACCATCTATGAGGATGCATTTATATTCGCGCCAAACCTTCATGAAATGGGTCTTATGACTACAAGGGATTTTGAAAACTATATTTCCTTGTTTCAATTGATGGATTCATTTATTAAACCACCGGATTTACTTATCTATTTAAAAGCCTCTGTTCCTGTATTGGTAAATCAGATCCAACAACGCGGAAGGGATTATGAAAATTCTATACGCATCGATTATTTGCAAAAATTAAATGATCGTTATGAAAGTTGGATCAGTGAGTATGACAAAGGTAAATTGCTGATCATCGACGTTGATAATAATAGTTTTCACACCGAAGCAGAAGATCTTGGACAGATCATTAATTCGATCGATGCGGAGATCAATGGGTTATTTTAATAGATAAATTACATCAACGGTAATTTTATCCCTTAAATTTTTCTGATTTTTACAAGCATTATCGTTAATGAATAACGGTATTGATAACAATGCTTATGAAAATCAATTCACTAAACGGCGGTATATTATTTTTCTATTTTTTACTTATTGCTTCTGTCAGCGCTGCTCAAACTAGCGGAATTGAAGGTTATATTAGCAATGAACAAGGAGAAAAACTTGGTTTTGCAACTATTTACATTAGAAATATTGAATCAGGTACTACCACTAATAGTGAAGGTTATTTTCAGGTAAAACTTAATCCCGGAAAATATGATATCGTTTTTCAATATTTAGGGTATCAAACTCTTGTTAAGTTTATTCAAGTTGAAAATCAATTTCAAGAATTGAATATTATCTTAAGCCCAATTAGTTATGAATTATCAGAAGTAAGCGTTAGAGCGGATAAAGAAGATCCTGCCTATACGATTATGCGAAAGGCGATTGCAAAAAGTGATTATCATCGTCAGCAACTAAATTCTTATTCCGCTAGAGTATACATAAAAGGGAGCGGTCGACTTTTGGATTCTCCATTTTTCTTAAGGAAGCGGATAGCAAAAGAAGGGATCGATTCTACAACCGCATTTACTTCTGAATCCATAACCGACATTGAGTATATAAGACCAAATACCTATAAACAAAATGTCATTTCGATCAGGTCAAGCGGAAATGATAATAATACCAGTCCGAATGAATTTATTTTTGGAAGCTTTTATGAGCCAAAGATCAATGATGCAATTTCTCCATTATCACCTCGTGCCTTTGCCTATTATAGGTTCAAATATATGGGCTCATTTGTGGATCGCGGATACACGATAAACATGATAAAAGTGATTCCGAAATCGAAGGGAGATAATCTTTTTAGTGGGGATCTATTTATTACGGATGATCTCTATAGCATTTATAGCTTCGACCTTTCAACCCAGACTTATGGAATCAACCTTAATTTAAAACTGATCTATGGACCGGTAAATGAAAAGGTATGGATGCCCATTAATTATCAATTCAAATTCGAAGCTTCAATAATGGGGTTTGATGTTGTTTATGATTATTTAGCCGTTGTATCAGATTACAAAATAGAGATCAATCCGGATCTGGATCATCATTTTGAACTTATTGATGAAAATATTGAAGCCGATAAAGCAGAAGATCTTGAAAGTAAAAAAGAAGTGGCAAAGGAAAATCCCTTGGATGCATTTAATGGCGAAGAGGAACTGACACGAAAGCAATTAAATAAGATCGTCAAAGAATACGAAAAGCAAGAACTCGCAGAATCAAATTCAAAGAATATCACCTTGATCACAGATTTAAAAATTGATTCTTTGGCCTCTAAAAAAGATCCTGATTATTGGAATTCAGTTCGCCCCGTTCCTCTTACTAATTTTGAAGTGAATGGTTATCAAAAACTGGATTCAATTGCCGAAGTAGATAAGAAAGAAGCGATGAAAGATTCTTTGAAGAATAATAAGGAATTTCAATGGTTTGATATTTTTCTTGGAGGAGGATATTCCCTCGGCAAAAAGCATCATTTAAAAATCGATAATATGCTTGGGCAGATCAATTACAATACGGTTGATGGCTTTTATTTTGGATATAAAATGGCTTATGACTATTCGCTTAGCGATAAAAACAAATTAAGTTTTATCCCAAAAGTACGTTACGCAACCAGTAGAAAAGCATGGACCGGTGGTTTGAAAATAGACTATGGATTCGGAAAAGCGCTAAGAAGAGGTAATGTATTTATCGATGGAGGAAGATTTACTAGTCAGATCAATGGTGATGATCCTATTAGTGAATATAACAACGTATTTACGACCTTGGTTTTGAAGCAGAATTTTATGAAAATATATGAGAAAAACTATATTCTGGCAGGATTTCAAAAGCAGATAAGTGATAAAGTCGACTTTAAAATTCAATCGGAGCTCTCAGAAAGAAGATCACTTAAAAATACGAGTGACTTTACATTCTTTAATTGGGATAATCGAGAATTTGGATCAAATAATCCAAACAATATAGAAATGGGAGATACTGATTTTCCCGTTAATCAGGCTTGGATCTCTGAGTTTGAGATTAATTATAGGCCCTGGTTAAAATTCACTATTAAAAACGGGAAGAAGAAAGTAGTAGAAAATTCTTCACCTGAATTTGGGCTTAGTTATGTAAAAGGAATAGCAACAGATTTTTCAATTATTGATTTTGATCGATTACAATTATCCTATAAACAGAAAATTAAAGTAGGTGCTGGTTCAGTATTATCACTAAATGTAAAAATCGGAAGCACTTTCAATAACTCGAATATGACTTTTGTGGATTATGAGCATTTTATGGGAAACAGATCTCCTTTTGAAACCAATGATCCTGTAGCGAGTTATCGTTTGTTGCCTTATTATGATTATTCCACAAATGATGAGTACTTAGTTGGTCATTTACATTATCATTTTAGAAAATTTTTACTTACGCAGATCGCTCTCGTTCGTTTCGCCGGACTTGGTGAAAACCTCTTTGTAAATTATTTAGGCACGAATAATTCAGGTAATTACACAGAATTGGGTTACGGAATAGATAATATATTCCGAATTTTTAGAATAGAAGGAATCCTTTCTTTTCAAGATGGGAAATTCATCGACTCTGGTTTAAGAATCGGGATAAGTACAGTAATAGACTTTAATTAATTTTAAAACTCCTAATAGGAATAAAATTATAAAACAAAAAAAAAGACTTCCGAAGAAGTCTTTTTTAAAAGATTTTTTGTTTTTCTGTCTATAAAATATCTTGATCTATATTCTCAGAAAAATCATTCATTTTTATTGAATTTGAAGAAGTTGAATTTTCATCAGTATTAATATCTGTCTTTTCAGTATTAATAATATCAACGTTTTCTTCCACTTCGATCAATTGAATTTCACTTGAAGTAGATTCATTTTCAATATTTATAACTTCTATTGAAGATGAATTGCTTTCAGTTTCTAAATGAGCTGGTTGATCAACTGCAATATGTGGAGCAATTACCAAAGCTACAATAGACATCAATTTTATTAAGATATTCATTGAAGGTCCTGAAGTATCTTTAAATGGATCTCCAACAGTATCTCCGGTTACAGATGCTTTATGTGCTTCTGATCCTTTGTATTCCATTTTACCGTCTATTTCAACTCCTTCTTCGAAAGATTTTTTCGCATTATCCCAAGCACCACCTGCATTATTCATGAAAATTCCTAAAAGAACTCCCGATACGGTTACACCTGCTAATAATCCACCAAGGATCTCAGCTGAAGGAGCTTCCGGAAAAACATCTTTAAAACCGAAACCAACAAGAATTGGAGTGATCAAAGCGATAGCACCAGGCAACATCATTTCTTTAATAGATGCTTTAGTAGAGATCTCTACACATTTTTCGTATTCCGGTTTTGCAGTGTATTCCATAATTCCTGGAATCTCTTTAAACTGTCGGCGAACTTCTTTTACCATCGCCATAGCCGCTCTACCAACAGCAGAGATAACTAGTGAAGAAAAGATATAAGGAATCATTGCCCCAACGAATAAGGCAGCCAATACAGGTGCTTTAAAGATGTCGATGCTACTAATTCCAGCTAAACCAACAAAAGCAGCAAATAAAGCTAAAGCAGTAAGAGCAGCAGATGCGATCGCAAATCCTTTTCCAGTTGCAGCGGTAGTGTTTCCAACAGCATCTAATTTATCAGTTCTTCCTCTTACTTCAGGAGGAAGTTGACTCATTTCAGCAATTCCACCTGCGTTATCGGCAATAGGTCCAAATGCATCGATTGCTAATTGCATAGCAGTAGTAGCCATCATTCCAGCAGCTGCGATTGCAACTCCATATAATCCGGCAAAAGTATAAGAGGTAACAATACCTGCAGCAAGAACCAAAATTGGAATAACTGTAGATTGCATACCCACAGCGATACCTCCAATAATGTTTGTTGCATGACCGGTAGAAGATTGTTTTATAATAGAGTTAACAGGAGGACGTCCCATTGAAGTATAATATTCTGTTACCCAACTCATTAAAGCCCCAACAATAGAACCTGTCAAAATTGCAAAGAATACATCAATACTTGTAAATTCAAATCCTCTGATCGACATGCTTTCAGGAAGCATCCACAAACTTAAAGGATAAGAAATGATCACAACCATTATAATAGAAGACCAGTTACCCATGTTCAATGCTTTTTGTACTGAACTGTCTTCACCACTAATTTTCACAAGGGTCATAGCCACGATTGAAAAAAGTAATCCTAATCCTGCAATTACCATTGGTAAAAGGATCGTTGACATTCCGCCAAAATTATCATTAGCAACAATTTCTTGTCCCAATACCATAGTAGCTAAAATTGTTGCGACATAAGAGCCAAATAGATCTGCTCCCATACCTGCAACATCACCAACATTATCACCAACATTATCAGCAATAGTAGCCGGGTTACGAATATCATCTTCCGGAATTCCCGCTTCAACTTTTCCAACTAAGTCGGCTCCTACATCTGCTGCTTTAGTATAAATACCTCCACCAACACGTGCAAATAATGCAATAGACTCAGCACCTAAAGAAAATCCTGCGAGTGATTCAATTGCGGTTAACATTTCACCACTATTTACATCAACTACATTAAAAACCTGAAGAAGAACAATAAAAACGGATCCTAAACCAAGAACAGCCATACCTGCAACCCCAAGACCCATTACAGACCCTCCGGTAAAAGATACTTTTAGTGCCTGTCTAAGGCTTGTTCTGGCCGCCTGTGTTGTTCTAACGTTCGCTTTAGTAGCGATCCGCATTCCAATATATCCTGCAGTTGCAGAAAACACTGCTCCAATTATGAATGTAATTGCAATGATTGGAGAAGAATGCTCTACAAGTGTTCCGGAAAAACCCAATATTAAAGCGGCAATAACAACGAAATAAGAAAGTACTTTCCATTCCGCTTTTAAGAATGACATAGCACCATCAGCGATGTATTTTGCCAGTTCAACCATATTGGTTTCACCTGCATCTTGTTTAGTTACCCAAGACGCTTTTACTGCCATAACGAGCAGTCCAATAATCCCCATTAAAGGGATCATGTAAATTAGATTGTTTTGTAAGAACTCCATAAAGAGTGATTTGATTAATAATTATGTGTTGTGTAAAAAAGAGGACAAAGATAATAAAGAGAGTAATACACCCAAATTTGTTTAAAACGTTGTAATACAGTAGATAAGACTTAATTGAGGGGATAGAATGAGCTTTAAAATCACTTATTGGAATCAATGGTATCTTTTTCGGGCATCCTCAAGAATTTGAATAGCGACTTCTTTGGAAGCAAATCCCTGAATCTCAACTTTTTTATTTTCCAGATCTTTATACACTCTGAAAAAGTGTTCTAATTCTTTAAGCAGGTGTGGATTCAATTCATCCATGTTATTATACCTACCCCAAAATGGATCTGAGATTGGAACACACAATAATTTCTCATCCTGTCCTTTATCATCAGCCATTAGAAATACACCTAATAAACGGACATGTATGATGCATCCCGGAAAAGTGGGTTCACTTATAAAAACAAGAACATCCAATGGGTCGCCATCTAGGCCTAAGGTGTTTTCAACATAACCATAGTCCGCAGGATACTGCATTGAAGAAAAAATCATTCGATCGAGTCTTATTCTTCCTGAAGCCTTATCCACTTCATATTTATTCCGGCTACCTTTTGGAATTTCTATAAGAACATCGAACTCATCATTTTTCATTTTGGGATTATTTTTCAATTGAGTTATAAAAATGTACAATTCATTTCACTTTTTAGCTAATCCATTCACTTTTATTTAGTTTCCTCGTGAATTGCCCTTACTTTTACTTAAACAATAAGTATTTAAAAGAAATCAATCAACTAAAAACCTTTGTTATGCATATTATCGATAAAGAAAACGATGCTTATAAAGAAGCAAAAAAGAGAGTAGAAGAAGAGAAAAAATTTTATACCCATTTAGGGGTCTATATCGTTATGAATACCTTCTTTGTAATTCTAAATTTAGTCACATCACCTGACCACCTATGGTTTTATTGGCCAATGTTAGGATGGGGATTAGGATTGTTTCTCCAAGGGGTTCGTGTTTTTACCAATATGGGATTATCCCAGGATTGGGAAGAAAGAAGGATTGAAAAACATATGAAAAAAAGAAAAGATTAAATTTTTGTGATGCGGAATTTTTCTACAAACAAAAAGAAAACTTTTTTTTTATACAGCTTTATAGGAATACTGGTTGCTAGTGTCTTAAGTGCGATATTTTTTTCTGAAGGAAGAGCGCTACAAGATGCAAGAATCCTAGTGTATGGTACTTTATGGTCATTAGTGGTATGGTTCACTCAATCTTTTGGAAATGGCTATATTATTTCCAGACTTGATAAAAAATGGAATTGGCTTGAAACACCCATAACCAGACTGCTTATTGGATTTTTAAGCTTAATCACCTATTCATTTTTAGCTATAATAGCGGTTAATTTAACTTTCTACTGGTTTATCTTCAGAGAGTTTCCTCATCCTTTTGTTGATTGGGCCACTTATAATGGGAAAATAGCAGTTTCTATTTCAATTATTATCTCTACAATTTTAACTTCCATGGGTTTTTTTAGATCCTGGAGAAACTCAAAAAAGCAAGAGGAGAAATTAAAATTGGAAATATTAGATTATAAGTACAAATCATTATTGAATCAGGTAAATCCACATTTTTTATTTAATTCACTTAATGTACTTACTTCTCTTGTATATGATGATCAGGATTTAGCGGTTGATTTTATACGCCAATTAAGCAAGATCTATCGTTATACCTTAGAGAATAGAGACCGCGATCTAGTCAGTTTAAAAGAGGAAAGATCATTTATAGAATCCTATGTTTTTCTCTTAAAAATTCGTTTTGAAGATGCCCTGATCGTAAATATAGATTTTCCCGAAAATGAAGAATTATTTGTTTTGCCCATGGCGATGCAAATTATTGTTGAAAATGCAATAAAACATAATAAAGTATCTGTTCAGGAGGCTCTTACAATAAATATTAAATTAGAAGAGGGCTATATTGTTGTGTCTAACAATCTTCAATTACCTGAAAACAAAGAAATTTCAACTGGATTTGGATTAGAGAATATTCAAAAAAGACTAGCCTTAATTACAGAAAAGAAATTAAGTATATTTCAGGAAAATGGAAGCTTTAATGCGAAAATACCTGTCTTAACCTTGAGTTCATGAAGATCATCATTATAGAAGACGAAAAGCGAGCTGCAAAATATTTGCATAAGCTGATCGATGGCCTTGAGATGGATATTACCATCATGGCTTCATTAAGTTCAGCAAAGGAAAGTACTGAATGGTTAAAAGGAAATCCATTCCCGGATCTAATCATTTCTGACATAGAATTGGGAGATGGAAAGATCTTTGATGTTTTGGATAAATTTGATAAAACTCCTCCCGTTATTTTTACTACAGCTTATGATGAATTTGCTATTCGGGCTTTTAAAAATAATGGAATAGATTATCTTCTAAAACCGATCGATTCGAAGGAACTCAAATTGGCTATTGGAAAATTTATTGAATTAAAAGGCAGTCAATCTCAGGTTGATTTGAAGTATTTAACAGCTTTGATAAATGGGAATTCCCCAAAATTTAAGTCACGATTTATAGTTAAAATAGGAGAAAAATTGAAATCCATTCCTTCTGAAGAGATTAGTTGTTTCTATTCTCTTGAAGGAGGGACTTATATCCGGACTAAGGAAAAAAGAAATTATTCGATCGATCATACAATGGACCAATTAGAAGAACTAATTGATCCATTTTTATTTTTTAGAGTAAATCGAAAATTAATATTGAACTTCAATAGTATTGATACGCTCCATACATGGTCTGGAAGTCGATTGAAGATCGAGTTGTCATTTTCAATTAAAGAAATCGAAGAAGATATTGTTGTTAGTCGAGAACGAGTAAAAGAATTTAAACAATGGTTAGATAGATAAGTAATTACTCATCCATAGCATCCAATTTTTTTAATTCTTCATCGATCATATCTTCAATTGTTTTACGCTCAAGATCGTTTAGCTTATCAGATGTTTTAGCTTGTTTTTTAATAAACCTGAACATGGCGTTTTTCTTGATCTCATAAGCGATGTAAACAGTATATTTCTCACCATCATAATATTTTTCTTCGCCTATTTTTCTTAGATCTGCCATTTCTGTATTCATGACTTCACGAGCTAAACTTTGAAATTTATCAGCGATATCTGCATTAGATTCATTTTCGGTCTGACCTAAATATTGATCACTTACTTTTTTTACAGAGGTGTTTAATTGTCCGGCCAATTCAGTTTTTGCTTCAAGATCAGCTTTGCTTTTAGCGATATTATCTTTTACACTCTGTCCTTTTCCTACAGAACGGAACCAATTATTATTGGATTCATATTTATTTCCGCTAAAGGGTTCTTTTACTTTTTTACCAAAGCTGGATGAACTGCAAGATGCAATGCTGATTAATAGAACACTTACTAATAAAGTAAATCCTAATTGTAATTTTCGAGTCTTCATATATTTGTTTTCGTAGATATAGGCAAATTTAATACCGAAATGAATTCAAGATGGAAAATAGTGAAATTGATATATACAATGTATAGTTAATAGCAATAAACAAGTAACAAATGAATTTTTTAAAAAAAAAGAATTGACGTGCATTTGCTTTTTACTCAATAATAAAACCTTAAATTTAGTTAGTTAAATAAACGATAAAAAGATAAATATGAAAAAAATTTACTTAGGAGTGTTAGCATTGGCAATAGGTTTCAACGCATATTCACAAAGTTATTCAGACGATTTTGAATCCTATTCTGTGGGTGATTATATTGGAGTAGAGTCTGCTACCTGGACAACATGGAGTGGTACCACCGGTGGAGCTGAAGATGCTCAGATCGTAGATGATCAAGCAAATAGTGGTTCAAATTCTCTTTACTTTGAAGGTGGACCGGGTCCTCAAGATGCGGTTTTAGATTTTGGAGGTTTACATACCGAAGGACTCTTTAACTTTGAAGCATACTTTTATATTCCCTCAGGAAGTTCTGCTTATTTTAATATGCAAGGAGCTGCTGCTATTGGCGTTACATGGGCGCTCGATGTATATATGAACACGGATGCTTCAATAGATGTATCTTCTGGTGGCGTTAATATTTTATCATCAGATATCCCAAATGATGAGTGGTTTAAAGTGGCCTTTGTGATTAATTTAACTACGAATAATTGGCAATTTTTATTGAATGATGTATCGCTTGGTTCATGGGCCAATGCGGTGAATCAAATTTCGATGTTCGATTTTTATCCGGCTACAGCGAATGATCTATTTTATGTAGATGATGTAGCTTATTCATTGGAAGATTATGTGATTCCAAATTTAAATGCAGGTGTACAAGCGATAAGTATTGGTGCAATAGGACTTGCAGGTCAAGAAAAAATTCCAACTATAACCATTGCAAACTCAGGACTAGAAGAGATTACAAGTTTCGATCTTGACGTTACTTATAATGGAGCGCTTACTCAATTCAATGAAACCGGATTGTCATTGGCTTCATTAGAAAGTATGCAGCTAGAATTATCTGCTCCAGTAACATTAATTGCAGGTTCAAATGATTTAGTTGCAACGGTAAGTAATGTAAATGGAATGGGTGCGGACGATAATCCCAATGATGATAGTAATATAAAAAATATAGATCCGGCTGTGCCTGCTTTAGGGAAAGTAGTTATAGCCGAAGAAGGAACCGGAACATGGTGTGGATGGTGCCCACGTGGTGCCGTTGCCATGGACTTTATGGCAGATAATTATGATGGTTATTATTACGGAATTGCAGTTCATAATGGAGATCCAATGACAAATGAGATCTACGATGCAGGTTTGGGGTTCACGGCTTTTCCAGGTGCAAAAGTAGATAGAGTGTCTGTTATTGATCCTTCGAATATTGAAATGGATTTTGTGCAAAGAGTTGAAATGCCTGCTTCAGGAACCATCGAAACAGGTGCGCAATGGGATGGAGATAATTTAATGGTGTCATTAACCTATAGTGTTATTGATGATATTCCTTCAACTTGGAAAATCGCTTGTGTTCTTACCGAAGATGGAGTTACAGGAACTACCGGGTATGCTCAATCAAATTATTATTCAGGTGGAGTTACTCCAATGGGTGGATATGAAGATCTAGCCAATCCTGTCCCGGCATCTATTATGGTTTATGATCACGTTGCAAGAACCATTAGTCCAAGTGTATCTGGTTTAAGTCAAGCCTTCCCAGGAGGTGCTAGTATTGGCGAAACCTATACTTTCAATTTTTCTTTTCCAATTTCATCTTCTTGGGATGCAGATAATATGCATATTGTCGGATTGTTGATTCAAAGCAATGGCAATATTAATAATGGGGGAGGTTCTACTGTTGCAGTTGCCCTTGATAATGGTTATGTTGAAGGTCAGGAAGTATTAGGAATAGAAGAGTTAAGTAATATTGTTTCAAACTTTGAATTATATCCTAATCCGGCAAATAATTCTGCCAATATTAATATTGAATTAAAAAGTGAAGAAAATGTCTCTTTACAAATTTTAGATCTAACAGGAAAGGTGGTTAAAACCGTCAATTATGGTCAATTAAATGGAGTATATATTTTACCTATTGATCTTATCGAATTTAATTCTGGAATGTATATCGTTAATATGTGGATTGGAAATCAAAGCATTACGCAGAAATTAATGGTCGACTAATAAAAAAAGAAATGATTTAAAAAGGCCACTTTTAGTGGCCTTTTTTATTAAGTGAAGATTTTCCTTTGCTAAACTTTCCTCCAGAAATAAGGAGTAAATAGAATTAAAACAGTAAATAATTCGAGTCGGCCGAGAAGCATTAAGCCTGATAATATCCACTTTGCCATTTGAGGAAGATCTGAGAAATTATCAACGGGTCCAACTTTCCCTAATCCCGGACCTATATTACCCAAACTTGTTGCAACGGCTCCAATGGTGGTTAAGAAGTCTACACCGGTTAAGGATACAGCGATCGAACCGAAAACAAAGACGGAAATATAGATCATAATAAAAGCCAATACATTAAAAGTGATATTTTGGGTAATGGCCTTTTTATTTAATCTCACAGGAATAATAGAGGTAGGATGCAGTAATCGTTTCATTTCTAGAAATGAGTTCTTGAATAAGATCACATGCCGGACAATTTTCACTCCACCGGCAGTTGACCCGGCAGATGCGCCAATAAACATGAAAAAGAAAAAGAGCACAGTGAGTATGGGAGCCCAGGAAGTATAGTCTGCAGTAATAAATCCAGTAGTTGTTATTACCGAAACGACCTGAAAAGCACCATCACGAAAAGCTTGTTCAAATGGTAAATCTGTGTAAATTAAAATACCGACTGTAGTAACTATTGTAAATAAAATAATGGTTGATAAATAAGCTTTAAACTCTTCATTTTCCCAGACTTTTTTAAACTTTAGCTTCAGTCCAAAATAAGTTAATGTGAAATTAACTCCGGCAAGAAACATAAACACAATGATAACATACTGAATATATGGACTTTGATAATGAGCCATAGATGCGTTTTTAGTAGAAAAACCACCTGTAGCCATCGTCGTTAAACTATGGTTTATGGCATCAAAAAAGGGCATGTCACCAAACATTAAAAAAGCGGTTTCACTTAATGTAAGGCCTGAATAGATTAGCCATAATCTCTTTGCAGTATCCTTAATCCTCGGTTTTAGCTTATCAGGGGTGATCCCTGGCGCTTCTGCAACAAATAATTGCATTCCTCCTACACCAATAATAGAAACTAAGGCAACGGTTAGAACAATAATTCCCATTCCGCCAACCCACTGAGTCATGCTACGCCAAAATAAAATTCCTTTGGGTGCGGCCTCAATATCTTTAAGAATAGATGCACCAGTAGTAGTAAAACCGCTCATGGTTTCAAAAAAAGCGTCTGTAATCGAGGGGATCGTTCCACTAATAAGGAAGGGAAGCATTCCAAAAAGAGACATCGAAATCCAGCCGAGTGTTACGACGAGGTATCCATCCTTATTTGAAAGTTCTTTATTTGATGATCTTTTTTTAAAGTAAAGCCATAAAAACAATCCTAATGAAATAGAAATTAAACCAGATAGGAGTAGTGGTAAAGCATCTTCTTCATAATAAATTGAAAAAGGAACTCCAAGGAACATAAAAAGTCCGTTTAACGTAATTAGCAGACCCAGAATACTGATTACATTCTTAAAATTCATCTAGAAATAGGATTCAACTTTATGAATAGCTTTTGGAGAGCATAATACTACTACCCGGTCATTTGGTCTGATTCTAAAATCGCCATTTGGTATTCTTGAATCGTTATTCCGAACCACTCCTGCTATAAGAGCGGATTTTGGAAAATTTAGATTTTTAATGTACTGTTTGGTAATTTTAGATCCTTCTTTTACAAAAAATTCTACAATTTCTGCATCTACACCATGAATACTTGTAATTGAAATGATGTCTCCCTTTCGAATATATCGGAATATAAAATTAGCGGCGATCAACTTTCGATTAATCATTGTGTCAACCCCGATATTTTGAGAAAGGTGTATATAATCTACGTTTTCAACTAAAGCGATGGTCTTTTTTACTCCATGTTCTTTTGCAACAAGACTGGATATGATGTTTGTTTCTGAATTTCCGGTTACCGCGATAAAAGCGTCCATTTTATCAATCCCTTCACTTTCAATAATATCAGCATTTCTACCATCACCATGAATAACAAGCACATTCGGTAGGGCATTCGCTAAAAAGAAACTTTTTTCTTTATCTTTTTCGATCAACTTCACATTGTACTTTTCACTTAACTTTTGCGCAGTATGTTGACCAATTTTACTACCGCCAAGTATCATCACATTTTTTATTTCAGTCTTTTGAATATTGCTAAAATTCAGAACACGGTCAACTCCCTTTGGTTTTGCAATAAAATAAGCATGATCATTTTCCTGAAAAACAGTATCTCCATGAGGGATAATTGTTTTTCCTTCTCTTAAGATCGCGACAGTAATAAATTCATTTTCAGGATTAAGGTATGTCGTTTCGACTATTGTTTTACCATTTAACTGGCAGAGTTTGTCGATAAGTATCCCAAGCAAAGTCAACTTTCCTTCGTCGAAATGAAAAACATCGGTTAAAGCAGTTGAATTTAAGAGCCTTTTTATCTCTTTAGATGCGAGCGACTCAGGAGAAATAAGTTCATCTATTCCTAATTGTTTGAAATAGGCTCGTTCCCGGGGATTTAAATATTCTTGGTTTTTAATACGAGCTACTGTTTTTTTAGCTCCAAGGTGCTTTGCGAAAATGGCCGTAATAATATTTACTTCTTCGAATGAAGTAGCAGAGATCAATAAATCAGCGTGAGCAACATCAGCTTCTTCTAAAGCGGAATAGGAAGTAGAACTCCCTTTTATAGTTGCCACATCAAGTTTTGAAGAGATATTTCTAAGTTTTTCTTCATCAAGATCTATGACAGCAATTTCTTGATTCTCGTAGGATAAAAGTTTAGCAAGATGGAAACCTACATCTCCTGCACCGGCAATGATTATTTTCACAGATTAAGCAGTTTTCTTTTTATTAAATTCTATAATGAGATTATAAAATTAGTTCTTAAATGTAATTAATAGCTTCTAATAGCAAAAAAATAAACGATAACTTTAAATAGATCCCATTATTTCTTTCTAAAAAACATTCGAATAGGAACACCGGTAAAATTAAAATGTTCTCTAATACGATTTTCTAAATAACGCTTATAAGGATCCTTTATATACTGAGGTGTATTACAGAAAAAGGCTATCGTAGGAACATGAGTTGGTATCTGGGTAATGTATTTGATTCTTATATATTTTCCTTTATTAGCAGGGGGTGGATGACTTTCAATATCCGGTAACAACAATTCATTAAGTTTTGAAGTAGGAATTTTTTGTCTACGATTATGATATGCTTCTAAGGCTAATTCTAAAGCCTTATGTAGTCGTTGTTTTGTTAATGTAGATGTAAAAACGATCTCTACATCGGTAAAAGGGGCAATTCGCTTTAAAAGTTCTTTTTTGAATCCATCATGAGTTTGATAATCCTTCTCAACTAAATCCCATTTATTTACAAGAATGACTACCCCTTTTTTTGCTTTTTCAATTGTATAGAAAATACCCAGATCTTGTTTTTGCATGCCTTCTGTAGCATCTATCATCATGATACAGACATCACTTTCTTCAATCGCTTTGATTGATCTTAGGACAGAATAAAATTCAATATTTTCATGAACTTTACTTTTCTTTCGAATCCCAGCAGTATCGATAAGGATGAAGTCGAAACCATAGGCATTATAATGAGTATGTACAGAATCTCTTGTGGTTCCTGCTAAAGGATTTACAATATTTCGTTCTTCATTAACTAAGGCATTGATCAGTGAACTTTTACCAACATTAGGTTTTCCTACTACGGCTATCCTTGGAATATTATCATCAGGAAGATCTTCTCCTTCATTAAATTTACTAACCAGGGCATCTAATAATTCTCCTGTTCCACTTCCATTCGAAGAAGAAAGAGGGTACACTTCACCTAATCCGAGTGCATAGAATTCATTTGCACTTGGAAGCATGTCATTTGTATCTGCTTTATTTACTGCGACAAATACTGGCTTTTTAGTTCTTCTGAGAAGATCAGCAATAGCTGAATCGAAATCGGTAATCCCTGTTTGGATATCTACTAAAAATATAATAGAAGACGCTTCTTCAATAGCGATCTTTACCTGGTCACCAATATTTTTTTCAAAAACATCATCGGTCCCGACGGTATATCCACCAGTATCAATAACTGAAAATCGTCTTCCATTCCATTCAGCATAGCCATAATGGCGGTCTCTTGTAACTCCACTTGTGGGATCCACGATGGCATCTCGACTTTCAACCAAACGATTGAAAAGGGTCGATTTACCAACATTTGGGCGACCTACTATGGCAACTAAATTATTCATATTTTATTGATTATATCCGTAATGTTTAAGACGTGTTTTTTTCGATCTCCATTCCGGGTCGACTTTTACATTGAGAGCTAAAAACACTTTATTATCTAAAAAAGTTTCCATGTCCTTTCGTGCTTCTGTACCTACTCTTTTTAAAGCTTTACCCATATGCCCAATCAAAATTCCTTTTTGTGTTGGTCGTTCCACCATAATATTTGCATGAATGTGAACGATATGACCTTTATCTATAAACTCTTCAATTTCCACTTCAGAAGAATATGGGATTTCTTTTTTATAGTGCATAAAGATCTTCTCTCGAATAATTTCTGACATAAAGAAACGCATGGGTTTATCTGTCATTTCACTTTTATCAAAAAAAGGAGGGCTTTCAGGAAGTAATTCAACAAGGCGATCAAAAAGACTTTCTACATTGAACTTATGCAATGCTGAAATAGGAAAAATTTCAGCTCTTGGAATCGTATTTTTCCAGAGATCAATTTGCTTTTTTACTTTTTCCTCATCGCTTTTATCGACTTTATTTAAAGCGATCAAAACGGGAACTTCCATTGCAGCAATTTTTTCTAGCGTTGGAATATGATTTAAAGTTGCTTGGCCGATCTCCACAACCAGCAAAAGGATATCTGCATCCTGCAATGCAGTTTGCACAAAAGCCATCATGCTGTCATGTAAAGCATATGCAGAATTAACCAGTCCCGGAGTATCAGAATATACAATTTGATATTCATCGGTATTGACGATTCCCATAATTCGATGGCGAGTCGTTTGAGCTTTATTAGTAATAATTGATAATCGCTCTCCTACCAATAAATTCATAAGGGTAGATTTCCCAACATTTGGGCTTCCTATGATATTGACAAATCCGGCTTTGTGAGACATTCTAAATTTTTTGCAAAGAAACGAAAAAATTACCTATATTTGCCCTCGCATTTTTAGAGATCATTACGTTGATCATTGATAAAGAAAAGATTACTTAAAAAGTAGTTAGCGGAATGGATCCTCCAGAGGCGGATCATCGGGCTGAAATCCTCCAGAGGTGGGCATTGGTTCGAATAGAAAAAAGATATAGCGTTATCTTTAGATTGATAGAAAAGAGATTAAAAATATATTGCGGGGTGGAGCAGTTGGTAGCTCGTCGGGCTCATAACCCGAAGGTCATTGGTTCGAGTCCAATCCCCGCTACTAAGAAAAACCCGAAGGATTCCTTCGGGTTTTTTATTTCCAATTTATTATGTCGGGTTCTTATCATCCAGAGGTGGATGATGGTTCGTTCCGATAGTTTTCTTTGTAGTTATTTATACTGTTTGCCTTATAGACTTTGGCAAGTTGTTTAAGTGAAATTTTATCCGGTTAAATCTTAAGCTAAGAAACGTGAGTTGTTTTTAAAATAAGGAGTAGGAAGGTCAATGATTCAAAAAAGTATTTTACCTAACTATTTATAATTTAGGTTCATCCGATTAAGAAATTATCATTTGATTTTTTAAATACTATCCCGCATTTATATTGCGATCAGAATTTTTAATATTACGAGCCATTGATCGGGCATGTTTTATTATAGCATCGGCATCATATTCACATTGAGCATACAATTCTTCTTGTGTTCCATGCTCAATAAAATGATCCGGAATACCTAATCTTGTCACTTCTGAAGAATAATGATTATCGACCATGAATTCAATGACGGAACTTCCAAATCCACCAATTATAACACCATCTTCGACG